>JAJZDN010000194.1 GCA_021805985.1 Planctomycetota bacterium
ACTGTGCGTTACCGGCAATCCGGCGTCCCCGGCGAAAAAATACGCCGGTGTTCAATGATCCGCAGACAGATTATGTTTCAACGCCTCCGTAGTCGTCATTTAACTTAATGGCTGGTACGCCGGCAAAGCGATACAATCGGTCCCGGGTAGATGGTTAAATTTAAGCTGCCAGATGTGCGGTAAAGTTCACGGATAACGGAATTTTGCGGCATAAAGGTTCTCTCTGACGTGAAAGGCCGTGCTGATGAAGCGTGTGGTCATTCGGATCGTGGTGATACTACTGGTGCTGGCCGGCGCAGCTTATGGATTTTATCGGTGGAAGCAAAGTCAAAAGCATGGCCCCATTACCAGCATACGTCTTTATGGCAACATGGATGAGCGGGATGTTCAACTGGCGTTTAAGGAATCCGGGCGCATTACGCGGGAACTGGTGCATGAGGGGGATGCGGTAAAAAAGGGCCAACTCACCGCCACGCTGGATACCGATTGGCTGGTGCATGAAGCAGCGCAAGCCAAAGCTGTTCTGGCGGCACAAAAGCAAGTGTGGCTGCGGCTGAAGAACGGGAGCCGACCGCAGGAAATAGCGCAGGATCGGGCACTTTATGCCGCCGCCCAGGCACAGGCCGCCAATGATCTGGTCAATGTGAGTCGCTATAAAAAGCTGCTGTCAACCGGCGATACGACGCAAATTCAATATGATGATGCCAAGGCGTTGTGGACGGTGGACAATCAGAAAGCCATGGCCGCGCGCGAAACATTGCGGCTTGCGGTGCTGGGCCCCCGCGTTGAAGACATTGCTGAAGCCGAAGCGAAGTTACACGCCGACCAGGCAGCGTTGGCCTTGTTGGAACAATATCTGGCGGACACGAATCTCATCAGTCCAACCGATGGCGTGATCCGCACGCGAATTCTTGAACCCGGTGATATGGCAACGCCGCAAACCCCGGTGTATACAATTGCCATCATGAACCCCAAATGGGTGCGGGCGTATGTTCCAGAAACGGATTTGGGATACATTCATAGCGGTTCCAAGGCGTGGATTACTGTAGACAGTTTTCCCCACAAGAAATTTGCGGGATGGGTGGGTTTCATTTCACCGATAGCGGAATTTACCCCAAAATCTGTAGAAACCACGCAGTTGCGCACCAGCCTGGTGTATGAAGTTCGGGTCTATGTAAAGGATCCGCATGACCAACTGCGGTTGGGAATGCCGGCCACGGTAAATATTCCCGTCAAATCCGCCGCGACACAGACCAGTGAAACGAGGCCATAAATGGATTCCGCCGCACCAGCCTCGGAACTCATTATTAAGTGCCGGGACCTGCACAAGACTTTTCCCGATGGGCGCGGCGGCACCACCGCAGCTCTGGCGGGCGTATCACTGGAAGTGCGCCGGGGCTTGATGGTGGCGCTGGTGGGACCGGATGGCGCTGGTAAAACGACACTCATTCGCCTGATCATGGGGTTAATGCCGGCGGATACCGGTGACGTTGCAGTCTTAGGACATAATATTGTGCAGCATCCGCACGCGGCGGAATCAGATGTAAGTTATATGCCGCAGAAGTTCGGATTATATGAAGATCTGACCGTACAGGAAAATCTGGATTTATACGCCGATCTGCATGGCGTCTCGGCGGCAGATCGCAAAACACGCTATCCGGAATTATTTGCGATGACCAATCTGGGGCGCTTTACCACGCGGCTGGCCGGCCGGCTTTCCGGCGGAATGAAGCAAAAATTGGGGCTGGCGTGTGCTCTGGTGCAATCACCGCAACTTCTGATATTGGATGAACCAACCGTCGGCGTGGATCCGGTATCACGGCAGGAGTTGTGGTCGATTCTGTTGAATCTGGTGAAAACCCGATCACTGACGCTGCTGGTCAGTACACCCTATCTGGAAGAAGCCGAATTTTGCAACCATGCCGTGGTGCTGTACCAGGGAACAATACTTGCGGAGGGTTCCCCGCAGGATGTCGCGGACCATGCGAACGGGCGCACATTTCGCATCGCCACACCGCCGGAAATTAAACCCCGCCAACTGGTGGCCACACTGTTAAGTTCCCCGGATGTTGCCGACGCCGTCCCGGAAGGCGGAGGCGTGCGGATGGTGCTCAAAGCGGATGCGGCGGGTACTGCGGAAATCCCGGAAGCGGCGAACGCCATTAAGATTAAACCGCAATTAGCGGACGGCTTTATGGTGTTGCTGCGGCAGGCCGTAGAGTCGGGGGCACCATCATCAAAAGACACTTCGAACAAGCCGGGACAGGCGACGGTTGACGTCAGTGCTCCCGCCGCAACACCCTCCGTGCCACCCCAGCCCCCGGTGCCGGCGCAGGCCGCGGTCGCTCAATCTGCTGAACCCGTGGTGCAGGTGCATGATCTAGTCCGACGATTTGGAGAATTTGTAGCGGTGAATCATGTCAATTTTGCCATACGAAAGGGAGAGATTTTTGGCTTACTGGGTCCCAATGGCGCGGGGAAAAGCACGACCTTCCGTATGTTATGCGGTCTGCTGCCGCTAACTTCCGGAACCCTGCGCGTCGCCAGATATGACTTACGCCATGCACGGGCATCGGCGCGGCAGGCCGTGGGGTATGTGGCGCAGAAATTTTCGCTATACAGCCAATTGAGCGTACAGG
>JAJZDN010000016.1 GCA_021805985.1 Planctomycetota bacterium
TTTATCGGATTCGTATAAGTTTGAAGGTTTGCCTATTGGCAAAGCCTAATATCGGACAACTCCCGGATTTGCACCCGGCGTTCTTCCGACTCGCTTCAAATTATCCAACTGGCTAGAGCTGTATAACCGAAGCGATACTCAGGATTCTCAAAAGTGACTTGGCTTGCGTTACAGATGCAGGGAGTGCATCCGTAACGACTTTTCAAATCGACTTGCACACGAGAATGCCTGAATGGCAAGCTCGTTGTTGCTTACCGTTTCATGACGCAGGCCGTTCCGCTAAAACTTCTCGCGAAGTTTTGTGCATGCGGTTCCAGCCTGCCACATCCTCGTGGCGTCCTTAACCATGTTTACTTGTCAAAGAGCAAAGCAAATAAGCTTCCACAGCTCTTTCCAACCAGCCTTCGGGACAAGAAATCCCGCGGCTGACTTTATGAGCCGTCTTCAACACGAAAAGCTTTTTTGGATCAAAGCCCGGTGTTGGTCCCTGCGGCAACTTTCGTTCCCATCAGGGAGGAACTATGTTACCAAGGGTTTTGTTTATGTCAAGCGTGCTGGAAAATTTTAGTTTTCCGCCGCCGCAACTTATGTTTCAGACAAACTCTTTTGTCTTACGCAAAAGCCGCATCAGAAGCACCCAATCACCGAAGCGATTGGATTAACAATCCGATGGACGAATAATAGCAGAACCTCAAAAAAACGCAACTGGATCGCAAGTATTTTTATCAATTATTCACACAAAACACCCCCGTGCGGACAGCCAATGACCCGAGGACTACCATGCACAGAACCCGGAACCTCTAACACCACATCCAGTAGAGGCAACAGGAATTTGGAACTCGGGGTGGCGCATTCGATATTTAAGGATTAACCGAACCCCGAAGAACAGAAAATATGCCGAAGATTCTGGTACTTCAGTTGTTCTGCGCTCCTGGACGTGTGGTTTCTGGCACGAACTTGGGCGTTGCGCAGAGATAGACGTCCGCTCGCCCTGCAAATTTTCCGCTGCCAGTGAGATAAAAAGCTCCTACCTCACGTTGTAGGAAGCCCATAGTTCCACAAAATGTCACTTTTTATCTAAATAAGCTACTGGCGGTCACAAGATGGCAGACGCTTTTATTGTCGCCAGAGCGGATCATCGGCATCAACGTGAAGAATCGACTGGCTGGAGAGATCGCTGATTATCGGCCAAGTCAGTCCGCGTGTGCTAAGCGTCTCAATGATGCCCACGCCCAGATAGCGTTTGGCACCCCGGGAGCGCAGTTGCACAGAGCAACTGTTGCGCACCAGATAGGGGCTTGATTCGATAAGGTCCTGATGCTGAACAATGAGTTCCACATTATTCCCGCGCGAATCGCTGCCATGCAGCACCATGCGAACAGGGTATTGATTTCTCAAATTATTGCACCGTGCATACGCGATTTCACTTTGCGGGTTCTGAATAATCACTGGCGCAGCGGATTGATCCAGAATAATCAGAGAATCGGTATCGCACGGGCGACTGGTATGGGTATGATCCCACGCCATGGCCCAGTCCCGATTAACCGCATGGCCGCGCGATATGGCTCGCACATCACGCCCCATGCCAGAGCCTCCAAAATATTGATCGTAGTAACCCAGACCGTCCAAGGGCATATTCAAAAGCATGGTGTCATCGGCCAGATTAATCTGTCCGATGCGCCCCGTTACAGCCGCCATCGGTACAGCCAGAACCCAACAGTGCTGCGCCCCATCGGGAGAATCTGGCCGCAGTGGCATAATTTGTGGACTGCCTGATTTGAGCGGCCTGATGGTTAAATCAACATGAATGGCCCGATTCGTGCGGTAGCGGGGGCCGGTAATGGTATGTTCCATGGGATAGCCGCGCGCCGTTAAGCCCAATGTTCCATCCTGGCGCAGGGTAACACGGTTAGGCCCTACCAGGCATTCCGGCGACCCCAGGCCTCCACGAAACGCACCGGGCGGAAAAACATTAACCGAACGCAAAATACATTTTCCGCCTTGAAATATTGAGATTGTAGCTGCGGGGTAAAAACTCGGAAGCACCTGTTCGCGCACGGAACTGATTTTCACGCGCGTGGATCGCCGATTGTACCGATTAAACTCCCGCACATATCTTGGATGAAAACAAAAGCCGTCATACAGGCTTACGGCGACACCGTTGCCTGCCGAATCCATGGCCTGGAAATTTCGGGATTCATAAGCGCCCGGGGTTTTCAACTGCCGCCAGCCTGCCTGGTCCCATTCCCCGGTACATTGGCCGGGACTAAAGCCCGCGATACCGGCACGCGAACCGCTGGCAGTATCCATCGCGTCGGCGGCCACGCCCGTTAAACTGCTGTCAGTGAGTGCTAAAGATTGTCTGATCATTACAAATACGCCTATGCGCAGGCCTGCACAAAGCACGCCGAACAACCCGTTGTCGTTCGAAACATTGCCAAGTTTTAATTGCGAGAGCCAACAAGCTCTTCACCCTTGCTTATCGGCACAAAGCTGTGCGATAGTTCAACGAAGTTTCAGAAATCCCCGCCGGCTACATGCTAAAACCCCACCCATAAAAATTCGCAAACGGATGCCAATTCCCAGACATTGACATGTTCCGATAATCATGACCAACGCGTCGCGCTAAGGGTCCCAACCCACTGGAGTCGGCCAATGAAACGTCTCGGAGCCTGGGTTTAAAAGGCGGCGCGGGAACCTTGCAGAAGAGTTTTACGGCCCGTACGCACCAATCTTTCCATTTGTTTCAGCGGCTTCCACATGCGATTCCGGTGCTGATAATAGGCTAATAACTTTTGATATTGCGCCGCTCCAGCGGCCAAACAGCGATGAACATCGGCATAACGGCGCGTCAGTAAATTCCATCGCTGCGAAAATGCCGCCGGCGAGAGTTGATCATGCGCAGCGAGTTGCATAAATTCGTAGAGATCAAAAAATAAGCTTGGATCAGGAAAAGCCGCCCGCAATTGTTCCAGATTGTAGCTGCTGCCGCGCAGATTTTCAGATAGAAAGTTCTCGGCGAAGGCCGCAATGTTTTGCGATTGCTCCGGGGCAGCGGGCAACTTTAATGTATGGGCCAGGCGGAGCAATTCTTCGGAGGCGTGGCCGAAGAGTGCATCGTAATCGACAAATACCTTGGGACTATCCAGCGTTTCGTCCACCGCGCTGAACATATTTTCCAGCCATAAAACAAAACCGGATTCTTTAGCCGCCAGGCCGCAGCGCTGCAGTGATTCGGCAATACTTAGCGGATTTCTTACCGCAATGACATAACTGGGTTCCACGCTTAGACGCTGAAAAATAATTTTCCATAGGGGCAGCAGGCGTCCGATATGCGGATCTTTCAAACCCCACAACGGGTAATCACCGAATTGTTTAATGAGATATGCAGTGGTTTTAGTGATAAGCGATTCGCATTTAGGATGATCCAATATGCCCTGACAGTTCACGCCACCGGTCTGGTGCGAGGCGCCCACTAAATCAAGAAAGTTTTGATTCAGCCGCCATATCCGCTGGTCTTCCCAGTAGCCGCGCGGATTAAAAATATTGGCCGGCAGTAAATTGTTTCCCAGTGGCACGCCCAAGGCGTGAACCGCTCGGGCGATCGTGCTGGTGCCGCTGCGCTGCATTCCCAGAACCACAACAACACGTTTCATCCCTGGCATACTTGTCTTCTCCTGGCAAACCCTGACCCACGCAAAGTCCAACCTCCACTGGCTCCTTTTACCATCAGCACCAACTGCATTTGCCGGGCCGATAAAATCCGATGGCAAGGCCGTTGGGCAGCTTCAGCCCTTCCATCCGCCTCGTGGCGACCGGTGTCACGTCAGTTCCAGGCGGCAGGCGACAGCGTCCCAATCAGGCGCGGCAAATTATTAAACCCCTCAAGAGGCAGATAGTTGCAGCGCCGGCGAGATTATATCTCCATTTCGATCTGCGCACGACTGCGTATTATTACGGGCGGGCAGCAGGCCATCAGGGATATTTCATAAGGAGTTTTTCCCGGTGTTTATAGCAAAGAATTGTCACGCTCGCATAAAACAACGGTACCAGTAGCCTGTCCGACCCCCCGCCTTGCGAAGTTGAAACTGTGTCTCAAGTAGTGTAAATTTCAGCCTCCCGGTTTTCATAGGGGCTTACCGGGTTTGGATAAAGATGGTACGGTTTTCGGGCGATGGCATGGAACTTATAAATAAAGGTGTGTGACATTGCCCGCACAATCAGACAAGTCCTCAGCGTTGCCTTCCGTTGGCACGCCGCAGCCACAGAACTCGGCGTTAAATCCACAGGCGTCGGTGCCGCGATTGGCTTTGTGGAAGATGCTGCTGCTGGTGGCCGGGCCGGGGCTGGTGGTCATGCTGGCGGACACGGACGCCGGAAGCGTGATTACCGCTGCCCAAAGCGGGGCACAATTCGGCTATAGTCTGTTGCTTTTGCAAGTTTTGCTCGTGCCGATTCTTTACATCGTGCAGGAGCTTACCGTCCGTCTGGGGTTGGCTACCCAAAAAGGCCACGGAGAACTGATTTCTGCCACTTTTGGTAAAGCGTGGGCCTGGTTGTCGGTTTCCACTTTAATGGTTTCGTGTATTGGCGCGCTATTAACTGAATTTGCGGGCATTGAAGGCGTGGGGCAGCTTTTTGGGATTGCGCCATGGATCAGTGTCGGACTGACCATTGTTTTTCTGGTCGTGGTCGTCGGTACCGGTGGGTACCGGCAGGTGGAAATGGTCGCACTGTTTATTGGACTTTTTGAGTTAGCGTTTATTGCAGTGGCGGTAGCGTCTCATCCGTCGCCTGCAGCCATGATAACCGCGATCGGCAGCCAGCCGATTCATGATCCCACCTATTTGTTTTTAATTGCCGGAAATGTCGGCGCGGTCATTATGCCTTGGATGGTTTTCTATCAGCAATCTGCCGTGATCGACAAAGGTCTGAATATTACCCACCTGAAAGCTGCACGCCTTGACACCGCAATTGGAGCGTTGATAACGCAGATCATCATGGCGGCGGTTTTGATATTTACAGCCGCCAGCATCGGAAGCGCCCATGCGCATGTATCGCTTAATACCGTGCAACAAATTGCCACAGCGTTAACACCGATTCTGGGAAGCGCGTGGGGCCGTTTAGTATTCTCGCTGGGGATGTTGGGAGCGGCACTGGTGGCCACCATCGTGGCATCCCTAACCGCCGCGTGGGGATTAGGTGAAGTGACCGGGTACAGGCGGTCCCTGGCGCACCATCCGTTTGAAGCGCCTTGGTTTTACGGGGTATATTTAACCTGCCTGCTGGTGGGTGCGGGCATTGTGCTTTCGGGCGTGAATCTGGTGCGGCTGACCGTGGCGGTGGAAGTCATGAACGCCTTGCTGCTGCCGATTGTATTAGGCTTTCTTTTTCTGCTGGCAAGAAAAGCGTTACCGGAGCCTTGGCGACTCAAAGGGCCGTACGCCTGGGTGGTGGCATTTATTGTGATATTAACATCGGTCGTAGGAGTATATGCCGGAATTGCGGGCTTGTGGGGTTGATTACTGGTATAGAAAAGCAACGTTTTTTGGAAATTTTTGGAAAAGACTCGCCGTCGGCGGCAACGTATAATGGTGTACGCCAATCTGAAATTGGCGACCCTTAGAGGGGTTGGTGCGCCAAGGCGCGGCGATTGCGCTATGGGGTTTTTGTTGGTAGAGCTGTGAGGCTTTTGGGCGTTCCGGAAAGTTTCTTGCAGCGCAAAAAATGGAGTGTTCGTGGTGATTTCGACAAACAGAAAAATGTGGTTGACACGCGTGGCGGCGGTTGCCGTTGCCGGCGGATTGTTTCTAACATTAAGCAATTTGGCGCAGCTGCACCGCGCCACGGCGGCGCCGACCGGGCAGACGGCCCCGGCCGTGGCAAAAGGCCTTCAAAAAGCCATGCAGAAGCTTCAGGATGCGATGAATGCCCAAAGCATGAAAATGAAAGATATTCTGGGAACCCATGGCTTGGGCGACGTCATTGCCGACCCGGCGCTACGGGCTAAACTTGCACCGAAAATTCTCCCGCACATGCAGGTTATCATTGATCAGTTTGACGCGTTCATGAAGTCTTACCCGAAGGCTGCCGGGATGATTCGGGACGTGAAGTATCATGAACTGGCGCTGATGGATTTGCTGGGTGACCAAAGCGCCAAAAAAGCCATCGTCGCGGGCCAAAAAAGCTCAGACGCCAGCGTGGCGTTTTCCGCAAAACTCGCGGACTTGGAAGTGCAGTGGCATGAAAGTGGCACGAGCACCGCAAAACAGACTGCACTTCTAGATCAAATTCAGAAACTGGTTAAAGCTGATCCCACCAATGATGATCTGACAGCCGTGCTGTTGGGATTCATGCAATCCGGACCCATGTCCCCTGCCATCGGGGCACGCATCAAAAAAATCGTCACCACTGAATTAAAGGGGCCTTACGCCTTGGCATTGCAAAAGCAGCAACATGCACAAAATGCCATGCAAGGCAAGCTGACAAGCTTGAAAAACAAGCCCATCGTCATCAACGGCACACAAGTGGATGGCAAGCCGTTTAACTCTGCGCAATGGAAAGGCAAAGTAGTTCTGGTGGATTTCTGGGCGACCTGGTGCGGGCCGTGCCGCGCCAGCTTGCCGCATGTGGAAAGCCTTTACAAAAAATTTCATGCCAAAGGCTTGGATATTGTAAGCGTCTCCAATGATAACAGCATCAAGGCGTTGAAGGCGTTCCTCAAAGCCCATCCCAAAATGGCCTGGCCGCAATTGTTTGATGCACAACATCCGGGCTGGAGTCCAATGGCCGCCAACTTCGGCATCAGCGGTATCCCGACGCAATTTGTTATTGACCGGCACGGGGTCTTGCGGCATATTGTCGTAGGGTATTCGCCCGATCTGGCGGCCAAGCTAACTGCGGATATTGAGCCTTTGTTGAAATAACGCTTACGGCAATACTTCGCGCCAAACCTACGGATCAGGCGGTGAACCGGCGGTTAGGAGCCTGTCCGAGTAATGGCCGGGATTGCGATTACTCGGACTGGCTCATAGACACAGTGGGGCAGCCGCGTTTTACATCGCCAGCATTTACTATTACGCTACTGTTAGGTTTTGGTTGTAACGAGGAAGGCTTCTTATGAATATCGCGGTTATTGGTGGAGCGGGATATATCGGCTCCCATGCGGTGAAACTTTTAATCGAACGTGGCCACAGCGTCATCGCTATTGATAATCTGACCATGGGCCACCGCGCCGCAGTTAATAGTAAAGCTCGGCTGGTGGTGATGGATTGTGCTCATACCGCGGCCTTAGCAGCGGTATTTCAGGCCCATAAAATTGACGCCGTCATGCACTTTGCGGCCAGCGCATATGTGGGCGAAAGTGTGCAGGATCCGCGAAAATATTACCGCAACAATGTTTCCAACACCATCAGCATGTTGGATGCTATGAACCTGGCCGGGGTTAAAAAGCTGGTGTTTTCCAGCACCTGCGCCACCTACGGCGAACCGCAGCGTGTCCCCATTACCGAAGATTTACCGCAAAACCCCATCAGCCCTTACGGCCAGAGCAAATTGATGGTGGAGCATATCCTCAAAGATACCGCGCATGCCGAGGGCCTGGCCTTCGCCGCTCCGCGCTATTTCAATGTAGCGGGATCGGCACTTGATGGCAGCATCGGAGAAGATCACCGCCCGGAAACGCATATCATTCCCATTGTGCTGCAAGTGGCTCTGGGGCAGCGCCCGGCGGTGGATATATTCGGCAATGATTACCCCACCGCCGACGGCACATGTATTCGTGACTATATTCATGTGTGGGATCTTGTGGATGCGCATCTGGTGCTGCTGGAGAATCTGCAGCCGGGCCGCGGCTTGTTTTATAACCTCGGTGTCGGGCGCGGATACAGCGTACGGGAAATTATTGAAGCCTGCCGCAAAGTTACCGGCAAAACAATACCCACCCGTGAAACCGCCCGCCGCCCCGGCGACCCGCCAGCGCTTTTCGCCTCACCGGATCGCATGGCCAAAGATTTTTCCTGGAAAGCAAAAATCACCGATCTGAATCAAATTGTTGATTCCGCCTGGCGCTGGTTCCAAGCCAACCCCAACGGCTACAGATAAGTAAGATCGCGGTTGTGCCATACACGCGGAAACCCACGATAACGGCAGGCATATTTCCACCGCCGCCGCTCGGCTCTACCGTATTCATGGGGCTTGGCTCATGCCTCCGGGATTTTGTTGATTTTGGAACTGGCTATTGTTACGAAACGGAACTATCCAAACTCTGGCCTGGCGTGCTGCATGCCAATTATGCTGCAGGTGCGGGAAATAATGCTGCGGGCGGCGGTCTATTACATTCGCCGCTTGGGGCGGAATGAAAACGCGTTGCGGTGGTGGCGGATAACGGGTTTGCTGCCCTTGGGCCAGACAATAGCCACTACATCAAATCGCGGGTTCCAGCGGTTGAGTCTTTTGCGCTGCATGAACTGATACGCCGCGCGAGTCAGGAATTGTTTTTTTTGCTTGGTCACGGTGGCTTCGGGCGTGGTGAATTCCTCGCTGGAGCGCGTACGCACTTCTACGAACACCAGGTCATCGGCGTCCAAGGCAATAATATCAAGTTCGCCGCCGCGGCAATGCACGTTACGCGCTAGAATTTTCATATCCAGTTCGCGCCGCAAATGTTCTGCGGCCAGAGCTTCGCCCCGCGCACCCAGATTGTGCGCCACACCCCACCGCGTTACCCAGTTCCACAATTTCATAAATGTTGAGCATATCGCCGCCGTTACCTTCCTACCATCGGTTACATGCACCACCGAGAGCCGGAATTTGCGGCCATGCGCCCAACGCCCCCTTATTTCACGGCATTCGCCGCAGTTCCATATCCCGGCGACGCAGGATGACCCGGCCGGTTATCAGGCTTTCACTTCATCATGCCGTTGTACTGATGCCCGGGATGCTCTTTAAGCATTCGCACCATCCGCAGGCCCTGGAGCTTGCCGGTTTTGGCATTAAATACGAAGGCATATAGCCCGGGGTGTAATCCCATCGCCATCGCAGCGCGTCCCGGCATGAACATCGGGTGTGGCATCATGCGGTGGCCGCGCCGCCATGTTTGCTTAGTTTGCTGAAGATTTCTGTGGTGCATCGGGTGTTTGCTGCCAGTGTTAGCATGCCCAAGTCGACGGTGCTCCATGCCCATGTTTCCCATCATTCCCGGCATGGGATGATGCAGCATCCCAGGTTGGTGGGGAGTCATGGCAGGCATCGCGGTTAGAGCGCGAAGCGCCTTGGCTTGTGCCACCTTGCCTTTTACGTTGACTGCCAGGAGTTGCCATCCGTTCGCCAGAATCAGAGAATTTGGACTGTAGCCTATGCCACCGTGAATATTGGCGACATAGGGATGACTGTAATCAGGCAGATAAATAATTTGTAGTTCGTAAATGCTCTGAGGCGGGCCATTGGGGCGCATTCGGCCGGCCATCATAGGCATCGGGGGCCTGCGGCCAGCCATACGCGGGCCTTGGTGCATGGTGCCTTGCTGGCCATGGCTGGCCATCGTCTCGTGCATAGGGTGCTGTGCATGATCCGCATGGCGCGACATGCCGTTTGACGGGTTCTGGTCTTTGGAGCCTGCGTTTCCGCCCATACCGCTCATCGGCATACCATGGTGCGATTTATTCCACCGTGCGCCCGGCGGCATCATCGGCCCCTGTCCGGGTTTCATCGGCTGGCCCATGCCCGGTCGCCCGGCCATGGGCATCGCCGAGGCAGGCGTTGAGGGCATTTGGGTTACCCATAAATAGGGTTGAGGCTGAAAAAAACGTATCCCTGCAATCGCCGGATCATTCACCTGTGCCACGGACACGGGCCGGACCTGCACGGAAGCACAGCCTCCTACTAAGCCGCCCATTGTCAGAAGCGAAAAAAAACCGATGAACCGTCGCGCGTTCATAGACAATACTCCGAAAAAAATATAACCCACCCCGTTGGCTCCCCGAATTCTATGATAGGCACCTAAGCCCGGGAAATCCAATACATGCAAATTTCACATGGATTAATGTTTTCTGGCTATCTTTTCGTTCCGGAACATCGTGAAAATGAATATGATCCGAGATTAGGAGAAAGCTAAAAGACCCCAGCCTCCCTGCACCCCAGTCGCTTTATACATTGGCGTTCCGGCGTTATAGTTCCACTTTCGGCCAATGGGTGCCGGTTGTTGCGTTGTTGCAGGAGCAATTGAAATGTATCGTACACGTACAAAATCTAAAGTCATTGCGATTCTTATGTCGGCCATGGCGCTGTGCGCCGGCGGGTTAATGTCGCCGGCAGCGGCCAAGGGGGCATCGATTAAGCTGGCGGTGGTGGACTTGGGAAAACTTACGTCCCAACTTACAGAGCAATCTGCGGATCAGCAGATCATGCAAAGCCGCTTAACGCAATTCAAACAGGAAGTTAATACGCGAAAAAAAGCGATTCAGAAACTGGAAGAACCACTGAACCCCCAAAGCGTCATCGCCTTGAAGCCCGGTACCCCAGAATTTAACGCTCAGAGAAATAAATTGCTCAAAGCCAGCCTGAAGTTACAAGTATTTGAAAAATTCACGCAAGATCGCTTGGAAATCAAACAGCGCATGCTCACGGCGGATATTTACCGCGATGTTAATGCAGCGGTGGCGCAATATGCCAAAGCCCATGGCATCGACATGGTGCTGGTAACGCATAAATTTGATTACAACGTCACCAGCACGCGTGCTTTAATGCTGCAAATCGCCAATCGGGCGGTGCTGTATCATGATGGCGCAGTGGATATTACGCCAGCGCTAGTGCGAATTATGAACCAGGCGTATCAGAAGGCCAATCCGCAGTAAGAACCGTCTTCCGCGGATAATTTCGGAGCTTCCCATGCCCTTTTCAGCGCTACAGGCAGCCGAATGGTGCGGCGGGAAAATTGAAGGTATGCCCGGGCAATTATTCGATTCCATGGAATCCGTGGAATGGGCCCAGGCCAATCAGATGACCTTCATTGGAACCGCAGCCTACGGCCGAAAGTTTGACCAATGCCCGGCGGGCGGAGCCGTATGCCGCGAAGGCCTGGCCGTTCCGCGCCGCGCGGATCAAACGCTTATTATGGTACCTGATGCGGACTTGGCGGTAGCGGAAATTCTTGGAAAACTCGCCCCGCCGGCACCGTTTCCACCCCTTGGAGTTCATGCCACAGCCATTATTGCAGATACCGTGACACTGGGAGCTGGTGTCCGCATCGGCCCCTATTGCGTGGTGCAGGCAGGAGCGAGCATCGGGGATCACACGGTGTTGATGGCCCAGAGTTTTGTGGGCCGCGAGGCACGGATCGGGCAGGAATGTGTCATCTGGCCGCAGGTGGTGGTGCGGGATGGGTGTCGAATTGGCAATCGGGTGATTCTGCATTCGGGCTGCGTGATTGGAGCGGATGGCTTCGGGTACCGTTTTGCGGAATCCCGGCATGTGAAGATTCCGCAAATCGGCGGTGTGATCATCGAAGATGATTGCGAGCTAGGTGCCAATACCACCGTTGATCGTGCCAAATTTTCCAATACGATCATCGGGCAGGGAAGCAAACTGGATAATTTGGTGCAGGTGGGCCATAATGTGCGGCTTGGAAAGCACACGATTCTCGTGGCGCATGTCGGCATCGGAGGATCGGTTCAGGCCGGAGATTACCTGGCCGTAGGTGGCGGCTCAATAGTAGGCGATCACCTCCGTATCGGTGCTGGAGCGCAGGTGGCGGCATTTTCCGCTGCCGCATTCGATATGGCCGACGGCGATCGCGTGGTTGGAGCGCCCGCCCGTGCGGGAAAACAATATTTTTCGGAACTGCGCGCGTTGCACAAGCTGCCGGCGCTGGTGCAGAAGATTCAGCAGCTTGAGCAACGGATAACAGAGCTTGAATCCTCCACAAAAAACAATAGTCAATGAAACGGTGGTATCCGGCCGGGGGCTATTTACCGGTGAACCTGCAACGCTGACATTTAAGCCCGCGCCGGCGGGCCATGGCGTGGTGTTTGTACGCAGTGACCTGGATCGGCCGGTGCGAATTCCCGCGTTGGTTCAGCAGATTACCAAGCGAACCCGCCGCAGCACCATACGCAATGGTGCGGATTCGGTGGAAACCATTGAACATTGCATGTCCGCGATCCATGGCCTGGGCATTGATAATATTGAAGTCAACATTTCCGGCGGGGAAGTCCCCGGCGTGGACGGCTCCTGCCTGCCATTTGTCCAGGCCCTGCAAAGCGCCGGCATTGTTGAACAATCCGCGGAAAAACAATTTCTCCGTATCAGCGAGCCGGTGGAAGTCACCGATGGCACATCCACTCTGATAGCCTCGCCGGCGGCGGGTGATGAATTTCAGATGATTTTTGACCTGGACTATGGTGCCAATACCCCCATCGGCCATCAGTTGTTTTCCTACACACTGGGCGATGATTTCTCCGACGTAATCGCCCCGGCCCGCACGTTTGTGCTCAAACACGAGGCCGACATGCTGCGCCAGCGGGGACTGGGTTTGCACTTGCAGCCCGGGGATGTACTGGTCATTGATAACGACGGGCCGATCGCCACGAAGTATCGCTTTCCGGATGAATGCGTGCGGCACAAAATTCTCGATATGATCGGGGATTTGTATCTGCTGGGCTGCTCGATTCGCGGGAAAATTATCGCGTATAAATCCGGTCATTCGCTGAATCATGCTCTGGTGCGGAAATTGGTGTCCATGCTTCAGGCGCAGCGTCATTCCGCGTTAAGTATCCGCGGGCCTGTGATGGATATCAAACAGATTACCCGCATATTGCCGCACCGTTTTCCCATGCTGCTGGTGGACCGTGTGATCGAAATGGATTCCAATAATCACGCCGTGGGAATAAAAAATGTCAGCATGAATGAGCCGTTTTTTCAGGGACATTATCCTGGCGCGCCGGTCATGCCGGGCGTACTGATTGTCGAGGCCATGGCGCAGCTTTCGGGATTGCTTCTGGCCCGGCAACTGGAGCACAGCGGAAAGCTGCCCATGCTGCTTTCCATGGATAAAGTTAAATTGCGACGCCCTGTGGTACCGGGAGACCAGTTAATTCTGGAATCCGAAACCATTCGCGTAAAGGCCCGCACCGGGCATGTAAAATGCCGGGCGATGGTTGGTGATCAGTTGGCCGCTGAGGCCGTGCTGAAGTTCATGCTCGTTGATGAGTCGCAAACATAAATGCGGTAGGTGGCAACCGGGGAATGAGCCTTTGGGTGCAGCCCAGAGATGCAACCCGTTGCCCTGGAGACGCGAAAAAATAATATTGGAAGCATTGAGTATTTTGAATCCTTGAGTTGGAATTTATGCCGCAGATACACCCCATGGCTGTAGTTGAATCCGGAGCCCAACTGGCTACTGACGTAACCGTCGGGCCGTTTGCGTATATTGGGTCGAATGTTGTGCTTGGCCCGGGCTGCGTGGTGCATCACCGGGCTTCGATTCATGGCCATACGATTGCCGGAAGGGATAATCACTTTTTCCCCGGTTGCGTGATCGGGGGAATTCCGCAGGACCTCAAATATCGCGGCGGCGATTGCCGGGTTTTAATCGGGGACAACAACCGCTTCCGCGAACTGGTCACTGTGAATATGGGCACGGAAGATGGCGGCGGCGTAACGGAAATCGGCAATGGAAATCTGCTGATGGCCAATGTGCATATCGCACATGATTGTTTCGTCCGCAATAAATGCATTTTTGCCAACAACGTGATGCTTGCCGGACATATTGAAGTCGAAGACGGGGCCGTGCTTTCCGGCGCTGTTGCCGTGACGCATTTTGTCAGTATCGGGCAATATTCCTTTATCGGCGGCGTGGCGGTGGTGGTGCATGATGTGCCGCCGTTTCTCACGGTCGACGGCCGTCCCGCGTCCATACGCGGCTTAAACCGCGTGGGGCTGAAGCGCCGGGGTTTTGATGAAAAACAAATTGAACCGATCAAGGAAGCTTATCGGCTGCTGTATCGTAAAGAAACACCGCTGGCTGCCGGCGCCGCGGAGCTGGAAAAACTGTATCCCGGGAACGCGGAGATCAACACCATGCTTTCCTTTATCCGCCGGGCCGCCGAAGGAAAATTTGGCCGCTATCGGGAATCGCTGCGCGGGAAAACGCCATGGCGCGGCGACTGACCGGTGCTCCAACGCCTCGGCGTGCACGACAGCCAACTCGCGGAACAGATTGTTCTGGATGTTGCAGGCAACAGATACACTAGTCCGCCGGCCGTTTGGCCCAGCGCCCGCATAAGCCGCACAGCAGCAAAGGAGTCGTAAAGATGGCCCAACCAATTTCTCATACACCCATACCTACCGCAGTGATTGGTGCCGGGCGTATGGGTGGCCACCACGCCCGCATTTATGCGTCCTTACCTGAAGCGCAACTGGTAGGCATTGTGGACAGCGATTTATCACGTGCTCAAGCTTTGGCTCAGCAATACAATTGCCCGGCCTATGGCTCCATTGAAGCGTTGCTGGCGGCGTGCCCCGACCTTCAAGCGGCCAGCATTTCCACTCCGACAATTTACCATCGGGCCTTGGCGGAAAAACTTTTGAGCCGCAACATTGACACGCTTATTGAAAAGCCGCTGGCTCCAAGCGTCGCTGATGCCCAGGCATTGGTGACCTTGGCCCGCAGCCGCCAATGCGTGTTACAGGTGGGGCATTCGGAACGTTTTAATCCGGTGGTTCGCGCCTTAAGCAAACACCGCCTTGACCCGCGGTTTATTGAAGTACATCGCATCAGCCCGATGCGGTTTCGCAGCGTAGACATCGGCGTGGTGCTGGATTTGATGATCCATGATATTGATATTGTGCATCACTTTGTCCGTTCCCCGGTGGCCTCCATAGCCGCTGTCGGCGTGGCAGTCATTGGGCGGCATGAAGATGTTGCTAACGCGCGCATCGTATTTGCCAATGGTTGCGTGGCCAACATTACCGCGTCACGCCTTGCGATGAAAACCGAACGCCGCATGAGACTCTTTAGTCCGGATGCGTATGTGAGTGTGGATTATCAGAAAAAAGCCGGTGTGGTCATTCATAAAACCGCCAATCAGGCCCAACTGGATATTCTGCAGCAGCAACTTGCCGCCGAGGAAACGCCGGATTTATCAAATCTGGATTACACCGAATTGGTGCATGTGGATCAATTGGAAATTGATGATCAGGAACCTTTGAAGCTGCAATTACAGTCGTTTTTGCACGCCGTGCGCACTGGCAGTGAACCCACGGTCACCGGTGAAGATGGTGCCTTCGCGGTAGATGTGGCCACGCGCATTACCCAAGCCATCGCCCAGCATCAATGGAATAATCAGCCACCAGCCGCACCGGGCAACGTGTAAAAGCAGGTATAAAAGCAGGAGGGAAGCAGTGATGTCGTGCGGCAAAGGTGTTGGTTTGAGGGGGGCCGCACTCTAAAATATTGAATTGGCAGAGTGGCACTTAGCTACCCAAGGTGCCTGGGATTCTTTCGCACTGCCAGCATCTTTGGCATATGTGTTCCATCACCGAATGGGCTATCGCAATCCGAGCCGAGTTATATAATGATGGTAATGGTGAAACCGGCGTAATTCGCTAGGGTATTACGCCGCAACCTGACTACGGCGCTTTCGGGAGGCTTTCTGTGCGTACGCTCAATGATCTAGCATTGAAGGATAATGATTTATGCGCGGTCCGGGAAGCCTCAGCCATTTTACGATCTCTGTTCCCGGTGCAAAAAGTTATCCTGTTCGGGTCAAAGGCCAGGAGCTCTGATGACGACCAATCGGATATAGATTTACTTGTCCTGACCAGCCGAGCAGTGGAACAGTCGGAAAAAGACAGTATGACCGATGCCTTATTTGACATCGAGCTTCAACGCGCGGTGGTACTTAACAAATTGGTTGTGCCCTTGGAACAATGGGAGCATGGGCTTTACCGGGTGCTTCCAATTCACACCGAAATTGAGAGAGACGGAGCGATGGCATGAACGATCAGGAGGCTCGCAAAGCGGTAGCGGAGGGATGGATTCAAAAAGCCAACACGGCCCTCGTGGCTGCTAGCAGAGACTACGCTGCGGGGGATATGGCGTTGGCCATTAACAGAATTTACTACGCCTGCTTTTACTCCGCCAGTGCGGTTCTGCTGAATGAAAATCGTCAGTTCAGCAAACATGCCGGTGTGCGGGCGGCCGTGCATCAGCATCTGATAAACAGTAATCGCCTTGCGGTGCAATGGGGACAGTTTTACGATCAGGCGTTTGAAGACCGACAGGAAGCGGACTACCAGGCTTTGACAATTTTTGAACCGGATCGTGTACTGCATCGGATTCAACAGGCAGATGAATTCCTCGCGGAAATGCAGAAGCTTTTTCAGACCGGAGGAAGATAAACGGGGACGCAACTGCATCATGATTCCCCTTCAGTCGGCACGCCGTGGCCTGGTTTATTTAAAAACAGAATGTAGTACGTCACGGGAATAACAAAGAGTGTAAAGACCGTCGATGCTAACAGCCCAAATATCAGCGCCCAGGCCAGCCCGGAAAAAATCGGATCGCTCAAAATTGGAATGGATGACAGCATCGCTGCGGCGGCGGTGAGCAGAATGGGCCGCATGCGCACCACCACGCTTTCGAGAATCGCATCGTAAAGCGATTGCCCGTTGGCCAGCGATCGATGAATAAAATCAATGAGAATAATGGCGTTGCGCGTCACAATTCCGGCCAGTGCGATCATGCCGATCATGGCGGTGGCGGTGAAGAACACCATATCGCGGTACCCGCCGACATTATGACCTGTCAGTACATTCAATACCCAGAACCCCGGCATGACGCCGGGAATCGTCAGCGGTATGGCCAGCATGATCACCAGCGGCAACAGAAACGAACCCGTTTGTGCGATGAGCAGCACATAAATTCCGATCATCGCGGCACCAAACGCCAACCCCAGATCACGGAATACGTTGATGGTGATGCGCCATTCGCCTTCACCGGCGAAATTGACATGGATTCCCGGCGGCAACTGCCAGGCGATTCCCGATCCGTCCTGAAAGAAGGATCGACCGGAGAGCGGACGCGGTTTGACTTCGTGAATCCAGCCACTGCCCAGATGGGTCATACCCGCGATGGCCGGTGAAGAGCCATCGGGCAAACGATCCGCCTCGGTATCTAATATCGCGTTGACCGGGGGACGTCCGGCGGTGTCGGCATAGACGTATACAATTCGGCGTAAATTTTTATGGTAAATGGCTTGGCCGGCAAGTTCACGTTTCCAGTGCCCCAATTCCGCCAGCGGCACCAAAACACCGTGCGTCCCGCGTACAAATATTTGCGATAAGTCCGCATTGCTGGAACGGCGGGAAATCGGCAGGCGGAGAACAATATTCAGCGGCTGGCGCTGCCGTGGACTATGAATCATCCCGGCAATTTTTCCACCCAACGCCAGTGAAAGGGTTTGCGAAATTTCAGATGTAGTCACACCATTGAGGGCGGCTTTGCGTTTATCGGTGACAAACACCATCTGTTTCTGTGGGGCCTGCACGCTATCATCCACATCCACTACATCGGGCTCCAGCAGCAGGCGGTGGCGCAAGGTGCGGGCAGCCAACTGCATCTGATGGTAACTGGTGGTGGGCGATCCATGAATTTCCCCCACGATGGTATCGAGCACCGGTGGTCCGGGCGGAGCTTCAACAATTTGAATGCGCACGCCATATCTTTGCGCAATGGCGGTGAGGCTGTTGCGAATACGCAGCGCAATTTCATGGGTCTGCATGGCGCGCTGTTGTTTGCCGGCCAGATCAATGGCAATCTGCGCATCATTGGGTTGATTGCGAATAAAATAGTGTCGCACCAGGCCGTTGAAATCCATGGGTTCCGGTACCGCCACATAACTTGTAATGTCCACGACTTCATGTAAGCGTTCAAGGCGATGCACCAGCGCCCGCGTGGCGGCCGCGGTATTCTGCACCGTGGTGCCGCGCGGTGCGTGGACAACGATTAATAGATTGCTCTGGTCACTGAACGGCAGCATTTTCAGCGGCACCAGCCGCAGCGCAGGCAGAATCACCGCAAACACAGTCATGCCGGCGACGGCCAGCAAAAAACCCCACCGGGCCAGTCGATATTTGAGCATGGAACCCAGCAGGAGTGAAAATACCTGGTAGCGCCTGGTGCGCTTAATGGTGGGAAGAGCGTGAGGATTCCCTGATTCCTCCTGGGCCTCCAAGGGCGTTTCGCGATGCTTATGTTTTAGCATGTGGTAGGCCAGCCAGGGCGTAATGGTAAACGCTACGACCATGGACATCAGCATGGCCACGGGCACATTAAACGCCATGGGGCGCATGTAGGGACCCATCATGCCAGTGATAAAGAACATGGGAATAAATGACAGGATTACCGCCAGGGTTGCGACAATCAGCGGCGCGAGGACTTCGGAAATGGCCTTCAATGCGATCAGGCGTGTGGCCTTGCCTTCCAGGGCAAAATGGCGGCTGATGTTTTCCACATCTACAATGGGGTCATCCACCAGCAGCCCCAACGAGAGTATCAGGGCAAACATCGTCACGCGATTAATGGTGAAACCCAGCATCAGGTTACAAGCCAGGGTCAACCCGAACACCACTGGAATGGCCACCGCCACGACGATCGCTTCCCGCCATCCCAAGCCGATGGTCAGCAGCACCAGCACGATTACCATGGCAACGAAAAGATCCTCCACGAGGCTGTTGACTTTGGCGTTGGCCGACAGGCCGCTATTGCGGGTAATGATCATATTGATATCCGAAGGAAGCATCACTCCGGCCAGGACACGCGCGCGATGAATAATGTTGGCAGCTACCATTACAGCATTGCTGCCCGCCTTTTTTGCGATAGCCACTGTCACCGCAGGAGTTGCGGCGCGGACGCGGCGTGTGGGATCACCCGCGAGAACAGTACCGGGAAAATCATGAGCTTCATGCACACGGGCCGCCGGCCCCCAATTGTGCCAGACATAAGAATCGACTTCCGCCGGACCATCAATAATTCTGGCGACATTATTTAAATACACCGGCTGCTGATGCCAAACGGACACAACCAGTCGGCCCAATTGTCGGGCATTGGCCAATGCGGTTCCGGCCAGCACATGAATTTCATTGTTGTTGCGTTGATAACTGCCCGCTGTCATCGTGACATCCGCCGCTTGAATCTCATGGTCAATTTCCATGGGCGTAATGTTGTAGGCGTGCATTTTTGATGGGCTTAGGTACGCATAGACCACACGCGGCCGCCCACCGATTACATACGCGCGTGATACGTCCGGTACTGCGGCAAGGCGCGCGGCCAGTTCTTCTGCGGTTTGCCTTAGAGCTACAGCGGTGGCGGTTTTACTGGTCAGCGCAAGGGTAACAATCGGCACATCGTTAATGGTTTCAGGCTTGATGACCCAGCCGGTAACGCCGGCGGGCACGCGATTGAGGTGCTGCTTAATTTTGCGGAACACCTTCACCACGCTGCGTTCCACATCCTGCCCGACAAAAAACCGGGCGGTGACCATGGATTGATCGCGTTGACTGGTGGAATAGACATATTCAACACCATGAATCTGATACAGGAGTTTTTCCAACGGTGTTGTGACCAATTGTTCCACGCTTTTGGCGCTGTGCCCGGGAAAGGCTACATAAATATCAATCATGGGCACGATAATCTGCGGGTCTTTTTCACGCGGCGTAATCATCAGCGCGCCCGCGCCCAAAAGCACAGCTAAAAGTATCAGCACCAGCGAGAGCTTGGAATGCAGGAAAATTTTGACCACGCGCTCAATGAGGCTTAGTTCACCAGCGCGGGCGTCCGATGGGATGCTCATTGGCTAATCTCCCCGGCGGGATTAGTGGTCTTGGATTTGATATGGACTTTAAAGGCTTGAGTGGCCGCAACCACCACCCGCTGCTTGGCTACCACACCTGAGAGAATTTCACGCAAGGAACCCATATGCCGCCCCGGTTGCACCGTTTGTCGAACCCGGTGACCATGGACAATTAACGTCACAAGATCCAATTGACCAATATGCTCAATGGCGGCCTCGGGCACCACCAAAACCTTATGCGATCCAGTAGGAATAAGCAGATTGCCATACATTCCCGGCCACACGCCGGACGGAAATTTGGCGGCAGCTTTCACAATAAAACTGCGGCTTTGTGCATTGACACGGGGCGCAATCTGCCGGATGTGTGCTTGCACAGCGGCGTGGAACCCTTCTAATTGCACGGACAATTTTTGCCCCAAGTGCAGCGAAGAGGCCAGCGATTCTCGCACCACTGCCTCCAACTGAAGTTTATGTGGATTATAAAGTTTGGCCAGCATCTGGCCGGGCATAACGGTATCGCCCACGCTGACATATTTTTGCATCACGATTCCATTGATAGTCGAGCGGATGGTCGTATATCCCAGGACGGCCTGTGCCGCCTGCATTTCCGCCAACGCATGGGCCAGATTCGCCTGATTTGAATCCACTGCGGTATTTGCAACATCCATGGTGGCAAGGGTGACATCGCCGGTGGCAAGCAGTGTTTTATCCCGCTTCTGATCAATAATCGCCTGACGCAATTGTGCCTTGGCCAACAACACCGCAGCCGCAGTCTGTGCCAATTGAGCCTTGAGCTGCGCCGCATCCAGGCGCACAAGCACTTGCCCTTTTTGCACCTTGCCACCGGCGATTAAGCGGCTGAAAATAATTCGCCCGACGATTCGCGGCGTCAACACCACGGGGGCAATGGGTTCAATGGTGCCCACCGCGCGGAGATTCTCCGAAATGGATTGCACTGCCACGAGTGCCGTGGCTCCCCTGAAGGGCTTGGCAGTTCGCACCGGTACAGAGCCGGGCGAGATTTTGGTCTTCAGAGCACCGGTGCTCCAGAAGATCAGCGCCCCCACCAGCAGAACGGCCAGAACAATACCGGCGATGCGTCCCAAAATACGGGCAATGTTTTTAAGTTGGTGCCGGCTTTTAGCCATGAACCATACTCCCATTGAAGACTGTAAGTAGAATATCCAGCACCCATAAGCGTAGCCGCAGTCCTTAAAATCTGCAGTGAACAACCACAGTATAAGAAACCGACCTCATCGTTGGAGAATCGTCAGCCCCCCCAGACGTCGCCAATATTGTATGCCGACAGGACGCCCCATGCGTCATCTGCCAAGCACATCGCCGCTATCATTCTTATATTCCTATTTAACGATAAAGTCAAATAGGGATGTAATATGTCAAAAAAAAGTCCCGCAGGTTTTAGCCTGCGGGACGGGGTTGTTACTCTGCATGATGAGGGTGTGAGCCGTGTAGAGGGTGATCGGGACTTTGGCGCTATGGCTCAGCGAATGGCTGCGGTAATGGGCCGCTGCGCCCCTCAGGCTCATACAGTTAAAGGGTAATATTATTTCGCTGGGCCACGGCGACGGCCACGCCCTGGCCAGCGCTTCTGCAAGGTAATGGTGCCAGCATCAGCGGTTGCTCCCGAAGCCACTGAAACAGGCTTCTGGACCCGGCCAAATCCAACGCCACGGTCGAATACGAAAATTCGATATTTTCCGGTCGGGGCGTTGTTGACGGTAAACGTGCCATCGTCGGCGGTTTTTGTGATTCCACGAACCATGGATCGCTTAATCCAAACCGTCTGTCCCGGCTGCACCTGATTAGGTTTCATACGACCGCGCGGGCGCGGGCCATTTTTGGGGATCAGCATGACATTGACCATGGCTCCGCGGACGGGATTTCCATTAGCATCCACCACTTTTCCGGTTAAGGTTCCGGTTTGATCGGTACTCGCGACAACCTGTGCCCGCGCCGCCTGCGGGACAATCGGGGCAATGGCGCCAACCAATAAAACCGCCAGTAAAGCTACAACAAACTTACGCATAAAAAACCCCTTGGCTAACTGGAAAGCACCGCATGCGGACCATCGGACCATCCGATGTAATCCCGTAACGGTCACCTACATGCAAGCCAAACGCGCGTGGCTGGGGAAAGTTACAGTCGATATCAAAATTGTATCGTTGAGTATATCAAGGTTGAATTGACCCTACTGTTGCTAGCCCGGTTCCTGGGCCATGGCTGCGGGGTCGTAGCGTTGCGCTATGGGCATGCGACGCCCGTATCCAAAGGCGCGGGATGTTACTTTTAGCCCGGGTGGCATTTGCTTGCGCTTATATTCATTGATATCCACGAGCCGCGCCACGCGCAGCACCGTCGGTTTATCAAAGCCCGCTGCGATAATTTCCCAAACTGATTTTTCCTCTTCGACGTAAAGCCGCAAAATCTCGTCCAGCATGGGATAGGGTGGTAGACTGTCCTGATCGGTCTGATTGGGGCGCAATTCCGCACTTGGTGGCTTGGTGATGGATCCCTCCGGAATCGCTGCCGACAGGCCCGAACGCACGCGCTGTTGATTAATTTCTCTGGCCAGTTCATACACCATCATTTTGGGGACATCACTGATGACCGCCAACCCGCCGCACATATCGCCGTAAAGGGTGCAATATCCGGTGGCGACTTCGCTTTTGTTACCGGTGGTTAACAGCAGGTGGCCGAATTTATTGGACAACGCCATGAGCAAATTGCCACGGATACGCGCTTGTAAATTCTCTTCCGCCAGGCCGGCAGAGGTGTTATGGAAAAACTTCTCCAGCGTTTTTTCCATCGCCTGGTGTGCCGCTTCAATGGGAAGTTCGTGGAATTGGATGCCAATGGCCTCAGCGAGTTTCCTGGCATCGCTTAAACTATGCTCAGAACTATAACGTGAAGGTAACGCCACGGCCGTCACATTATCCTTACCCAGTGCCTCGGCCGCCAGTGCCGCGACCACTGCGGAATCAATACCGCCGGAAAGCCCCAGCACCGCCGTTTTAAAACCACATTTATGGGCATAGTCGCGCAAGCCCAGGACCAGCGCCGCGTGCATGGATGCAATTCCAGTTCGTGGCGGCGGACAATCTAGCGTGGCCGGCCCGGGCAAATCAAAAACGATCAAATCTTCTTCAAAATCTTTACCTTGGGCCAACAGATTTCCCGCCGCGTCAAACGCCATGGAGCAGCCGTCAAAAATCAGCTCATCGTTGGCTCCCACCTGATTCACATACACAATAGGCATATTCCATCGACGGGCCTGATGACTGATAAGCTTTTGGCGAAAATCGTTTTTCCCCAGCGTAAAGGGCGAAGCGCTGATATTGACCAGAATATTCGCCCCGGCCTTGGCCAGTGCCTCGACCGGATTAAATGTATACATCTGCCGGCCAACTACCTGCTCATCATTCCATAAATCTTCACAGATCGACAAGCCAATGCGCAGCGAACCGAGCATCACCGTTTCCGTTTTGGGGCCGGGTTCAAAATATCTGCTTTCATCGAAAACATCGTACGTTGGTAACAGACTTTTTATGCCCCGATGTATAACCTGCCCGTCTCGCAACACCGCCACCGCATTATAAAGCGTGCGCCCCGACGAACCGGGATTTTCCTGCGCGTAGCCGACCATGGTGGTAATTCCCTTGCTGTGCCGGGTAATATCAGCCAAAGCATTCCGCATCTGATGCAACACGCTGGGTTTTAACAGCAAGTCCCGCGGCGGATACCCAATGATGGACAATTCGGGCGTTACCAGTAATTCCGCGCCCTGCCCGATGGCATGATCTATTGCGCTGATAATGCGCCGCGTATTTCCTGCAATATCACCGACGGTGGGGTTAAGCTGGGCCATGGCAATGCGCATGAATCGCGATCCTCTTCCTGACACTACTGCCGCTATTCTATAGCGCTTTAAGAATTGCGGCGTGACCTTGAAAAAAAATGTGATCCCCATTAAATCTCAACTCACTTCAAAAATTGCGGTTTGTGCGCCATCAGGCTACCATACGTCTCAAACGCTCTGAGCAACGCGTAGCGAAATTCGCTCGGGTAATTGACTTATTACGGCACAAGAAGTTGATGGTATTGTCTGTTCAGGAGAACCGCATGTCAGATTCACTGGTTGTCAAAAATAACATCAATCGCAGGGCTTTCCTTGCCGGGGCTACAGCTATTGGCGCAGCGTCCCTGGCAGGGTGCGCAGAGCAGTCGGAGGGACACCATCATCTCAACGCGGCCGCACCTGAATCTCCACGCGTTGGTATATCGGGTGCGGCCTACCAAAAAGCCTGGCAACGAGCAGCGGCTATGGTTGCCAAAATGACGCTGGCGGAAAAAATCGCCCAAACCGGCAACCAGACCCCAGCCATCAAACGCATTGGTCTTCCGGCATATAATTACTATTCCGGTGAAGCGTTGCATGGCTTGGTACGCGGTGGTCCCGTGACCAGCTTCCCGCTACCGTTGGCTATGGCGTGCTCTTGGAATCCGGCCTTGGCGTTGGAGGTATACACCGCCGTGTCGGATGAGGCGCGGGCCTACAACAAAAAAGAAAATGTCGGATTAGCTTATTATTCTCCCCAAACATTGAACCTGCATCGTGACCCGCGGTGGGGACGTTGTGAAGAAGCGCCCGGCGAAGATCCTTGCCTGGCGGGAACTTGGGCGGTAAATGTCATTAAGGGCATGCAGGGGGATGATCCCAGGTATCTGAAAACCACCGCATGCGCCAAACATTTTATCTGCAACAATACCGATGATGATCGCACCAGTGTTTCCGCATCAGTAAGTCCGCGGAACTTCTGGGAATACTACACGCGGGCCTATCGCACGTGTGCCTTGGATGCGGACGTTTTTACCTTTATGAGTGCCTATAGCGCTATTAACGGTGTCCCATGCTGCGCCGATCGCTTTCTCTTAACCAGTTTGCTGCGGGATCGTTGGGGTTTTCGCGGTTATGTCACCTCCGATTGTGACGCCATATACAACATTTTCAATCCCCACCATTACCTGCCTACCCTGCATCAGGCCGCTGCCGCCGCCATGCAGGCGGGTTGCGATCTGAATTGCGGCAATACGCTGCCCAAGCATCTCGGGAAGGCCGTGGCGGATGAACTCGTCAGTGAAGCGGACATCAGCCGGGCCATTACACGGTTACTGACCGTGCGGGTGCTGTTTGGTGAATTTGATTCTGCGGAAAGCGTTCCCTATAACAGCATCAGCTTTGATGTGGTTGATTCACCGGCCCATCGGGCACTGGCCCTGAAAGCCGCACGACAATCCATTGTTTTGTTGAAGAATGACAGCAACTTTTTGCCCTTGCAAAAATCAGATCTCAAAACCGTCGCGGTTATTGGTCCCACGGCAGGCCAGTGCCATCTTGGGGGCTACAGCGGTTCACCGTTTGTGCGCATTTCACCGTATGAGGGCATTGCCAAGGCGTTGGGGGTGCCCGCTAATCTCCCGCATGAGCATGTTTGGCCTCAGGAACTCCAAGCGGTCAGCGCCGGCGTGCAAACGCAACCCTCCAGCGAAGGTGGCATGAACATTGGCTGGATTGACGATGGGGCGTGGGTGCAATACAAGCCCCAGGATTTCACCGGAAAAACTCATCTTGCCGTTCGTGTTTCCAGCCCGGGCGGTGGGGCGCTTATTCATGTACATATCGACTCGCTGGATGGCAGGAAAATTGCGACTCTTACTGTACCGGCCACGGGCGGATGGCAACACTGGACGACCATTTCCTCCGCTATCATCGGCATGACCGGAAAACATAAAGTATTCTTCAAATTTGGCGGCCCCAAAGTCGGCCCGATATGCAACCTTGAGTGGTTCCAGCTTCAGCCTGTTACCGCGCCTCACATACCGCAACCGCTGCCGGGCCAGCCCGCGGTGGTCTTCAAGCCGGGATGCACCGTCAATGGGCCAAAAGATGAGAAGATGTTTGCCGAGGCGGTAGACGCTGCAAAAAGCGCCGATGTGGTCATTATGGTCTGCGGCGTGAATCAAAGCATCGATGCTGAATCGCATGACCGTAAAGATACCAAGCTCACCGGTGTGCAGCACGAATTAATTCAGGCCTGCTTCAAAGCCAATCCCCAAACCGTGCTGGTCATCTCCAGCAACAACACGGTAGCCGTTAATTGGGAGCAGGAAAATCTGCCGGCCATTGTATCGGCCGTGTTCGCCGGCCAAGCACAGGGAACCGCCATCGCCGACGTTTTATTCGGAAATTATAACCCGGGCGGCAAAACCTGTTGCACGTGGTATAAGTCGGTGGATCAACTCCCGGCGTTCCATAACTACGACATTATGAAGGGTCGCACGTATATGTACTTTGAAGGCCAACCGCTGTATCCGTTTGGTTACGGATTAAGCTATACGAGCTTTAAGTACAGCGGCCTTAATATCTCGAAAGCCACACTGGGTGCCAGCGAGTCGCTGGTGGTTTCAGCGGTAATAACTAATACCGGATTGTACGCCGGCGCGGAGGTGGCGCAGTTGTATGTGCAGGTGCCCCCTTCTCCCGTCAAGCGGCCGATCAAGCAGCTCGTGGGATTCCAGCGTCTCGAACTCAAAGCCGGCGAAAGTCGACGGGTGGAATTCACAGTTCCTTATACCGAGCAGGCGCTATGGTATTGGCAGGAAAAGCAGCGCAAATTTGTGCTTCAGCCGGGGAGGTTGAAAGTGTTGGTGGGGAGTTCCTCTGCGGATATCCACTTAAATAACGTCGTTACGTTGCAACCATGCACAGAGGCCAAGCTCGGAGGCCCCGAGACGCTTACGACTGCCGCAGTAAATGCTGTAGTGATGTAGAAGCAAAAAAAGGCCTCCGGGGGTTCGCCCCGGAGGCCTTTTAATTCTTGAAGCCAAACTTGGTTGGCTGGAAACATCACATCCCGGGCATTCCGGCCATTCCGGTTTTGCCGACGATGGTTTTCCAGTGGCCGTGCACATCAACCTTAATCATGGATGGTACAAGCACATGATCCTTGGAATTGGCTTTGCCCATGACTTCGATCTTCATGCCCACATACGGTGCCAGGGGTTTGGAATTAGTCGCCAAGACCCACGCATGGCCATGCACCAGAATGCCGGCCGGGACGCCTTCGTTCAGGCACTTCATGCCGCAGGTTTTACCATGGGCGCGGCCGGTAGCACCCAATGACGAGTAGCACTTCATATCCAGCAGTTGGCCCTTGACCGTGACGGATTTGGTTGTCACAGCAAAAGCACTGACAGACATCGCGCTGACCGCCAACACACCTACGATACCGGAAACAATTTTGCGATTCATAACGCAACTCCATAAAAAAAACTAGTTTTGGCCTACCGATGAACACCATCAGTATCACCGCAACATTTTATCTCACTTAAGCCCGCACTAAGCTGGCTTGACTTTTTTACAGTGCACTCCACCAAGTCACCCCATTATACGCGGCATCGGGCAGGGTAGATGAAAAATCGTTCAATTGGCCCCGAACGACGGTGGGAGATGGGTTGGGAGTTGCGCAAGCATATAGGAGTTAGGAGTTAGAAGGTTTTGAAGCGCTGCGCTGCTATTTTGCGGGTTGGCGGACGGGTTTACCACAAGGAATGTTGCCCACTGATCCACAGATCGATGGGTACGGAGGAGTTGGGAGTTGTACGAGCACATAGGAGTTAGATTGCGTCAGAATCGCTGCTATTTTGGTCGCCAGGTGCACCCGGCACCATTTTCCAACTTCTAACTCCTAACTCCTGCGTTCTGAATGCTTCGCCAACGGCTTTTATGGGCGGAGTTTTATCCGGGCGTTATGTTATTGGAACCATTGAATTTGTTGATGAAAATTTATTATTTTTTTTGTGCTTTGCAGGCGTATCTGCCGATACAATAACGGTGCAGGTAACAAAGTTTCAGACACATTTCGACTGAAGCACTGCACAAGAGAAGAGGCGAAAATTGATCCGCGAGCTGACGCAATTCAAAATCAGCAATCCATAGGTCTCGCTATGAGCTTATGGTTCGCGGTATTCGCCCCTACGAGAAAAATATTTTGGCTTGATTTCCCCTGGAGGGAGCGAGAGGTTTGTCTGTCCGTCGTCGGACGTGTTTGGATGAGTTAGAGCGCCATGGCCGCCAGGAGCCTGTCCGAGTCATGACCCGGACTGCCATTGCCCGGGAACGCTCCTGGGTTGCGGCCAAAGATTCAAGTTCGTTAGCGCCTTTCGGCGCGCCTGGTAGAAGCACAATTCGCGGAGGGAGAAAGAGAAAGAAGCACCGGGGCTTTGCGCCTTTCGCACGGCGGAAGGCGCAAAGCTCACCCCCCGGGAGGGGGGAGAGACCTGTCCCGGCAATTCGGTGGCCTTTGGCTGCTGAATTGCCGGGCTTTTTTATAACCTGACAGTTCGGCTGCAGAGGTACGCGATTCCTGGGTGGCTTCAGTTCTGATTTTCGGCTTCTCAGGGCACGTCTTTACTGGCGAAAAGGGGTTTTTGCGCCTACTATAAAGATCCCTTAGGTTTTGTTGAGGTCGCAAATGAAACGAATGCTGAAAAACATCGGCTTCGGGTTATTGCTGGTGCCCGCGCTGGCCATCTTGTTTTTTGGGCCTCGGCAAAAAGCCGGGGTTCCCAAAGGCCGCGTTGTTGTCACCTATTGGGAGAAATGGACCGGACCGGAAGAACAGGACATGAAGGTCATCGTCAATGACTTCAATGCGACGGTAGGCCGCAAGAAACATATTTTTGTGCAGTTTGTTTCCATGGCGGATATTGACAAAAAAACGCTCATTGCCACCGCCGCCGGCGTTCCTCCAGATATCGCGGGGCTTTGGGATAATGATATTGCGCAGTTTGCTTCGCTGGGTGCCCTGACGCCGCTGGGGCAACTTGCCCGAGAGCACGGTATCACCCGTAAAACCTATAAAAAAGTTTATTGGACCGCGTGCCATTATCATGGGCGGCTGTATGCACTTGTGAGTACTCCAGCAGACATTGCATTGTTTTATAACAAGTTGATTTTCAAGCGTGACGCCGGCAAATTACGAGCGGCCGGGTTAAACCCCAACCAGGCCCCACAAACCATTCATCAGCTCGACGCGTATGCCCGTGTGCTGACAAAATTTGGCCCACACGGACAGTTGCTGCGGGCCGGCTTTTTGCCCACCGAACCGGGCTGGTATTTCCCAGAAGTGTTTTTCTGGTTCGGCGGCCATATATGGAATGCCAAAACCGGTAAATTCACCCTCACCAGCCCCCAGGACGTTGCCGCGTATCGCTGGATTGCCAGTTATTCCAAGTGGCTGGGCCCCGAGGCCATTAATTCCTTCACGTCCGCCCAAGGCAATTTTGAATCATCGCAAAATCCGTTCATGCTTAGAACGCTGGCCATGGAGCAGCAGGGGCCTTGGATGGCCAACTACATCTATACTTATTCCAAGCATTTCTCCACGCTCCACTGGCCCTACGCCAAAGCTTTAACCATGCCGCTGGCGCAGAGACGGAAAAATTATGGTTGGGCGGCGGCTCCATTTCCCTCTGCGGTCCCGGGAATGAAAGATGTCTCCTATTGCGGTTTTGATGCCTTTGTTATTCCGCGCGGTGCCCGACATATTAAGCAAGCTTTCACGTTTATTGCATACGTTCAACGCCAACGGGTCATGGAGAGACTCTGCAGTATGATGAGCAAGAATTCACCGCTACGCAAAGTCAGCAAAAGCTTTATCGAACATAATCCCAATCCATACATTGATGTTTTTGAGAAACTCGCCAACAGTCCCAACGCACGCGGCTTGCCCAAAATTCCGATAATGCCTCAAGTGATTGATGAACTCAATACCGAGGCCCAGGCCGTGGCGCTGCTGGAACGAACACCCACCCGCGCTCTTGAAAAAGCGCAACATCGCCTGCAGCGTGAATATGACAATTATGAACGCGTCCAGCGATTGCGAAGGGCTGAAAAATGACAATCAAAATTATTGCGGCGACCGCACGACCACACGCGTCACTGGAGGAATCGGCTTAATGATTCAGTGGAGAAATGAGATTAGGCAGACGGCTAAGGGCCTGGCGTTTCTTTCGCCCTGGCTTATTGGCTTCGCTGTTTTTATGGCGTTGCCTATCGGTCTGTCACTTTATTTGAGTTTCTGCGATTATCCGTTGCTGCAACCGCCAGTCTTTGTGGGCCTGAGAAATTACCATGCCATGCTGCATGATTCGGTATTTTGGGAATCTTTGCGGAACACCGGTTATTACGCGTTGTTGACGCTGCCGGCCGGAATGATCATCGCCATCGGAGCAGCGCTATTGCTCAATAGCCGCGTAAGAGGAATTTCCATTTATCGCGCCATTATTTTTTTGCCATCCCTGGTGCCGCTGGTGGCGTCGTCCATGGTGTGGCTGTGGCTGTTTAATACGCGGCTTGGGTTAATTAATACCATTCTAAGATATCTGGGTATTGCCCATCCGCCGGGGTGGTTGACGACAACGCAGTGGGCGATGCCATCCTTGGCGATCATGAGTTTTTGGGGTTTAGGTAATACCATTGTCATTTACCTTGCCGGCTTGCAGGATGTCCCCAAAGAATTGTATGAAGCTGCGGAAATTGATGGTGCCACGCCCGCCCGGCAGTTGTGGCATGTGACACTTCCGGGTATTTCACCGGTCATATTTTTTAATCTGATCATGGCTATTATCGGTGTTGTTCAGAATTTCACTGTGCCGTATGTCATGACGCAGGGCGGACCGGACCGGGTTACCTATTTATTTACCATGTACCTTTATGACAACGCCTTCAGTTTTTTACACATGGGCTACGCCAGCGCCATGGCCTGGGTTGAATTATTGATTGTATTGATTCTTACCGGCATCGCGTTCTGGAGCAGTCGGCATTGGGTTCATTATCAGGGAAGATGATACATGGCTGAAAAACTTCCGGTCAATATGGTCTCCACGGATTTACTGCGTGGAAATTTCCCCGCCGCTACAGGACCTTCTCAAGATCCTGCTGCCGCGCCTGATTCCCCCCTGGGCCCTCCGCGTTATACACGCCGGCGTATTTTGTCTCACGCTCTACTGCTTATTGCATCACTTCTCGCGTTGGTGCCCTTTCTCTGGCTTTTGGATACGAGTTTCAAAACTGAATCCAGCGCCACGCAATATCCGCCAGCCCTGATTCCCGCTCCGTTCCGCTGGCAGAATTATGTCAACTTATTTTCAGAACGGCAGTACCACATGCTGCTTTGGGCGCGTAACAGCCTGACCATCGCCGTGCTGGTGGTATTGGGCACCACGATTTCCAGTGCTTTTGTGGCGTATGGATTTGCCAAAATTCGCTTCCGCGGTCGGGGCATATTATTTGCTCTCATGCTCTCCACCATGATGATTCCGTTCCCCGTTACCATGGTGTCGATGTTTGTTATCTTTAAATGGCTCGGTGATTATACCGGCATCGCATGGTTGGGAACTTTCCGTCCGCTTTGGGTCCCTTACTGGTTTGGTTCCGCATTCAGCATTTTCCTGCTGCGGCAATTTTTCATTACGATCCCGGAAGAACTTTCTGAAGCGGCGCGCATTGACGGCTGCTCCGAACTGGGAATATTTTTTCGCATTATTCTGCCTCTGGCGCGCCCGGCATTAAGTGTCGTAGCTCTGTTCGCTTTTCTCAGCGTATGGAATGATTTCCTTGGCCCGCTGGTCTACCTGCAACACTCTCATCAGTTTACCTTGGCCTTGGGTCTGGATGCTTTTCAATCCCAATTGGGGGGCAGCCAGTGGAACCTGCTGATGGCCGCCAGCGTGCTGGTTATTCTCCCTGTGGTCATCCTCTTTTTTATCGCGCAGCGCACCTTCATTGAAGGCATCGCCACCACCGGAATAAAAGGATGAGAGCTGCAACCCAGATCGCCGGAGCGGGCGATGAGCTTGGGCCCATCGTATCGTAGAGCGCCGTGGTGATAACCCTGTGGCCGGTTGGCCGCACGGGACCAGCCACCGGATTATCATCCGGTGCTCTCGGGCGTGCTCCATTGAATCAACGTGATCCCTCGGCGGGTTGGTTGTCAGATTTCGCTGTCAGATCACGAATTTCCTGTTCGGATAGCACTTTGAAATCATCGGTTTCAGGGGCGGCACTATCTCTGGAGGCCTCGGCATCAGGCGATTTGGATCGGGCTTTGCGTTGGGCCTTTACCTTCCCACTGCTGCCGCGCAGCGTATCTTGAAATTGGCGGCGGGCAATTAACAGGTGATGATAACTTTGGGCAAAACGGTGGGCTTCATCGCGGGCAAATTGCAGGAGTTTCAGCGCCGCGCTGGTGCGGGAAAGTTTGAACGGCATGGCTCGGCCCTGCATATAAATTTCTTCCTCACGCTTGGCCAGGCTGATGACCATCGGCGGCTTGACATCCATCTGGGCAAACGACCCTTGCGCGGCATGAAGCTGCCCCAGGCCGCCGTCAATGAGTATGACATCCGGAAACAATTCATTGCCATGGCCTGCTTCCCGGTACCGCCGGGACACCACTTCGGCGATGCACCGGAAATCGTCAATGCCTGTCACCGTTTTTATGCGGAAGCGCTTATAGCCCCCCTTGAAGGGCCGGCCATCCATGAAGCTCACCAGTGAACCGACGGTCGCTTCACCCTGAAAATGGGCGATGTCGATGGCTTCAATGGACCGCACCGGTTCTTCCAGTTCCAGCACGTCCTGCAATTGCCGAACGCCGGCCTGATGATCCTGAAAAAATAATTCCGGCTGCATTACCTTGGCCCCCCTGCCACGATGCGCCAAAGACCTTAAGGCCTTAATCTGATCCCGTAACTGCGCCGCTGTTTCAAATTCCAGCGCCGCGGAAGCTGCCTCCATGTCCGCGGTCATCTGCTTTAACGCATCGCCCCGGCTGGAATCCAGAAATTTCTTAAAGCGTTCAATATCCTCAAGATATTCCTGTCGGCTGATTCTGTCGGCGCAGGGGGCGGTGCATTGCTTGATGGCATAGAGCATGCACGGGCGAAAATGCCGCCGCCGGTTATCCTCCTCTAAAATGTCCAGATGGCACGAGCGGAACTTAAAAGCCCGCTGCATGTAAATAACCGCCTGCTTAAGCGCATAGCTGCTGATAAAAGGCCCGTACAGTTTCGTGCCGCTGGATTGCGGCTGACGTGTGACATAGACCCCGGGGAAATCGTCGCGTGTGGTAATTTCCAGGTACGGATAGCTTTTGCCATCAGAAAGTCGGGCGTTAAATCGCGGATGCAAATCTTTAATGAGCCGACTCTCAATGAGCAGGGCTTCCACTTCTGAATCACACGTCAGGATGTCAAAATCCACGACGTAATCCAGCAGGCGCTGTTTGACGGGGCCTAAATCTGTGGAGGCGATAAAATAGCTGCTGACGCGGTCGCGCAGGGATCGGGATTTACCTACATAAATCACCACGTCCCGCGTATCTTTTAGCAGATAAACTCCGGGAATCTGCTCCAGACCCCGGGCCTTGGTGTGTAAGCGGGTCAAACGCGCGTCCGTTGGCTCCGTGGGCAATACAAGCGTTACTTCGCCTACCGGCACTTCCTCGACAATCTGTTCTTCAAAATCTCCATCCGGTGGTGGTAATTCCGGCTCATTTGTTTCGGAAACTGGTAACATACATTGCTATTATAGGAGACCTCGAGCCGAAGTGTTAAATTGGATCGCGAAAGGATCAAGAGCATGAGTTCAACGCCATCAGCAGGATTTGATGACCAAATAGTCTTTAAAGGCACGCGCGTGGATATGGCTCTGCGCACCGTCACCACCGCGTCCGGCAAGCGCTTGGTGCGCGAAGTGGTGCTGCATCCTGGAGCTGTGATTATTCTGCCCGTGCTGCAGAACGGCGATATTATCATGATCCGCAACCTCCGGCATACCGTGGGCCAATGGCTCTGGGAATTAGCCGCCGGCACGCTTGAACCTCCTGAACCGCCGGAGCTTTGTGCCGCCAGAGAACTTATTGAAGAGACAGGTTACCAAGCCAGTGAAATTAAACCTTTCGGCTGGTTTTACACCTCACCGGGAATCCTCACTGAAAAAATGTACGCCTTTATGGCCACCGGCTTAACCCCCGGCTCGCAGGCGTTGGAAGAAAATGAAACCATCACGGTTCAGGCTTTGGCACCGGATAAAATTCTCGCGATGATCGCCTCCAATGAGATTGTGGACGGAAAAACCATTGCCGTTCTGTTAAAATATCTGATAAGGAATCGTGCCGGCGTGTGAAGGCCGGTGCGAATAGTGCAAATGGAAAGTGTGCCGCAAATATGAGTTGGCGTGACCGGGATTATAATCGTGGGTTCGGCGGAGGCTGGGGAGGCGGCGGTGTTTTATCACTGCTCTCCTGGTCGTTACCTCTGGGAACATTTTTTGGCATTCGCATGCAGGCCAGCTTCTGGCTGCTGTTGCTGGTTGCGATGGATCTGCTTTACGCTCTGCATACCGGCTCGCTGGTGCTGGCGGTACTGGCCATCACCGGAGTTCTTGCGGCGCTATTGGTCCATGAATTCGGCCACAGGCTTTCGGCACAACTTGTTGGCGGCCGGCATGATGATTTTCTGATGTGGCCCGCCGGAAATATGGTTCCGCCCATGCACCCGCCCGCGGCTTGGCCGATGTTTGCGGCGCAGGGAGGCGGTATTCTGGCTAATGCTCTGGTCGGCATGTTTGTTGGTACCATCATCAGTATCAATTGGCATGTTACACCCCTGGCACTTTCTGCGATCTTTGGTCAACTGCAACCTGATTCTACCGCGATGTCTTTAACGCCGAATTTTCTGGCCGCCGCACTGTATATGTTTTGCGCGGCCAATATTTTTCTGGTCGCCGTTAATCTGCTGCCGTTTTACTGGTTTGATGGGGCCTATCTGCTACAGGCGATTCTCTGGCCTATGACCGGGGCGTATAAATCCGTGGATTTCACCTGCCTGACGGGCATGGTGGTTGCCGTTCTATTGTTTCTGCTCTCAGCTTATGGCAGGAATTTTATAGGCATGCTGGTTTGCGCCATGCTGTTTTTTGATTCTTTACAGCGCCGTCGTGCTTTACAGGTGGATGGACCGGGCACCATTGACCAGCTTATTTCCTCCAGTGCCAATATCAGCGATTTACCGGGTCCCAAACGCAAACGGCTTCTGCAACGCTGGTTGCACTGGATTGGCCGGCGCGATCATCGCGACCGTAAAGAGCAGCAGATGGTGGACAAAATTCTCGAAAAAGTCAGCGAGAAAGGAATGCACAGTTTAACCCGTAGTGAAAAACGCGTTCTTCATCGCGCCACACAACGCCAACGTGAGGCGGATCTGATTTCCCAACGGTAAGTTATGCGATGAATCCCGTTTCACGCTTTCATGTTTATGTACGCTAAACATTGAAAAAATGGCTCTTCGCAGGTTCAAAGGATGGGTAACTTTTCAGACATGACGGATCACGCTTCATATTTTGATATTATCGTTGTTGGCGGCGGACACGCTGGGGCCGAAGCCGCCTGGGCCGCCTCACGTCTGCTCGGTGATCGCGGCACGGTTGCAATGATCACCATGGATCCCGCCGCCATTGGCCGCATGAGTTGTAATCCTGCCATCGGCGGATTAGCCAAGGGGCAGATGGTGCGGGAAATTGACGCCCTTGGCGGCCTGATGGCCCATGCCATTGATGCTGCCGGCATTCAGTTTCGTTTGCTTAATCGCTCCAAAGGGCCGGCCGTGCAATCACCGCGCGCGCAGGCTGACAAATACCGCTACGCTCACGCGGTGCAGCGGCTTTTAACGGAAAATTGCCCCAACCTTTCGATTATCTCTGATATCGCGGAAGATATTCTAGCTGATCCATTGGGGGGCCACGAAACACTGCAATGGCGAACCACCGGCATTTCCTTGAAGTCCGGCAGAAAATTAAATTGCCGTTGCGCCATTCTTACCACCGGTACATTTTTACGGGGGCTGATGCACACCGGTGAAACAAAAACCGAAGGCGGCCGCGTGGGCGAACAGGCGGCGGTAGGTTTATCCGGTGCGCTTGTGAAAATGGGCTTTGAATTGCAACGCCTGAAAACCGGCACGCCTCCGCGCGTGGCGCGCCAAAGCGTGGATTTTTCCGCCCTTGAACCGCAGCACGGCGATATTCCGCCGATTCCATTCAGTGATTTATCCGGTTCTGCGGCCGCACCGTTAGGGCCGCAATTCCCCGGCCTGCCCCAGGTGCCCTGTTACATCACTTACACCAATCCAGCGGTGCATGACCTGATCCGCGTAAACCTGCATCGTGCACCAATGTACAGCGGGCAGATTCAAAGCCGCGGCCCGCGTTATTGCCCCAGCATTGAGGACAAAGTGGTCCGGTTTGCGGATAAAACCCAGCATCAGATTTTTCTGGAACCGGAAAGTCTGGATACCAATGAAATTTACTGCAACGGCATATCCACCTCTTTGCCTGTGGATGTACAGGAACAACTTGTTCACAGTATTGCCGGGCTGGAAAAAGCGGTAATTCTGCGCCATGGCTATGCGGTGGAATATGATTTTTCTCCCACACATCAGGTGGGGGCCACGCTGGAAACGCATCGCGCAGACGGCTTGTTTTTCGCCGGGCAACTCAATGGCACCAGCGGTTATGAGGAGGCTGGTGGACAGGGGCTGATTGCGGGCATTAACGCAGCGTTAAAAATTCGCGGGGATAAACCGTTTATTCTTCGCCGCGATCAGGCGTACATCGGTGTAATGATTGATGATCTGATTACCAAAACTCCCACCGAGCCATACCGCATGTTCACCAGCCGCGCGGAATATCGCCTGACCTTGCGCAGCGATAACACCGATCAACGCCTCACGCCCGCGGGGGCGCAGATCGGCTTGGCGGAGCCGGCGCGCATCCAGAGGTTGGAAACTAAATTGGCGTCCATGCACCGGCTCACGGATGAACTCAAAGCCTGCCGCGTGCCCGGCGGCGGCACCGCATTGGATCTGTTACGCCGGCCTGATTTGGAATTGGCGGCTCTACCCGCCCTGCTTGGCTCCGATGGACCGAAATTAGCCGCCCTGTTGGCCGATCCGTTCCAGCACATACTGCTGGACCAGATTCAAATAGAAACGCGCTACGCCGGGTATATCTTGCGGGAGAAACATGCCGCTCAACGCATGGTGGAGCTGGAGGATAAACTCATTTCACCGAAATTAAATTTTCAGGGAATCGCTGAACTTCGCACCGAAGCCCGGCAGGCCCTGGAAAAATTCCGCCCCCGCACCGTCGGCCAAGCCTCCCGCCTTGAAGGCATCACCCCCGCTGATCTCATGGTGCTGTCCCTCTATCTCTCCGGCCGCTCTCGTACCCCCACATGACGAAACCCAAACAAAGGCCCCAGACGCACGCATGGGACACACGCATGGCACCTGACAACACTTTAATTCCTGGCCCGCAACAAATGTAGAGCGTGTTCCAGAATTATACAACCCTGGCGTCCTGGCCGTTTCATTTCGCATGGGGCTGTTATCCGGTGCCACCGAATTTATTTAATGTCTGTCGCATGGCCGAAGCGGGGGCATTGGCGTAAACCCTGCCACCGATATGATTGACGATGTGCGCGATCTGGCTACCCTTTTTCCCATTGAGCCAAATCGTCGTCATGTTGTGCAATTGAACCCCGTCTGCGGCAGGTGCCTCGACTGCGCTTTCACATTTAATGACGGCATCACGAAAATAGCAGTAAATTCCCAATCCCCAAGCTTCGTGCTTAGTGACCGTGTCCTTCACCTTATACGATGCGTAGCCATCGGTTTGGCCCGCCATCCACGATGCCTGGTTGGGCGGATCGTAGGGCATTTCTGATTGATACATGTACACGCGTCCGCCGTTGCCATTCCAAAGCGTCTGGTATTGCTCGTGGTGTTCATTAAATAATCCATAACAGGTCACATCATCGCCGTTCACCACTAAGCCATGTTTTGTGGGATTTTGTTTCCAGCCCACGCTATTGCCATGATCCGCCCGCCAAAGCCAGATGTTATCCGTCACAACGTGCCGACTATTAATGACAATACCCACATCGTTGCGACCTGCCGCCGGGCCGGCCGTTCGCACGGTTAAGTCATACAGGAAGCTTGGGTTAGCTGAATGATCAGCCGCGCTTCTAACCGGCCCCAATTCAAGCAGGCAGGGAGAGTTGACTGGACCCGCATCCACAATAAGCCCGGCAATGGTCACGCCATCCACGTCAGCTACCGAAATGGCGGGCCGACCCGTCATGGCTTTGAGCGAGGGCACAGCCAATCCCAGAAGTATTGTGTTCGGCCGCGTGACGTGCAGCGTATCATTTAATTCGTAAGTGCCGGGTGTAAAAATAACATGCTTGCCGGCGGCCAGTGCCTTATTCAAGCTGGAAGCCGAGTCTTTGGCGGGGTTCGCGATATAAAACCGATTTATCGGAATTGATTCGCCCGCCGTAGAACCTGATGCCCACGATACACCAACTGCGTTGCGCCGCAGCGCTGGAACAAACACCGCAAACTCGCCGGATTTGTCCACCCATAAATAAGGCTTTTCACGAATCACCGGCGTCTGGTCAACTACCGTATACGCAGGATTGGGAAACGTGTTGCCCGGAGCATTTTGACACCCTACAAAAACCATGTTCCACACGGCGTTATTCCAGCCCGACCACTTGCTATTGCGCGACAACCATTGCTGCTGTGACCCCGGTGCCACTTTGCCATCCACCACGGAATCAGCCAGAAACCCGCCACTGGCCCAGCCCGCGCCGCAATTACATGACTTCCACACGTCGTAGAGATCCAGATTGCCCTTCACATGCAGCCGACGCATCGGCGAGGCTTGGGACACCGCAATTCGCGTGGTGCCTCCCGTGGCCGAGGGCAGCACCGCATAGTTACTTACAGTCCGCCAGAAGTTGACTAAGGCCGCTCCGCCACTCCATTGGGCGTTGATGTTTACACCGCCGTCAATAAGCACGTCGTCGGGATTTTTCCCCAACCCTGCGACTTCCGTGTAAAAGCCGACATTAAAATGCACCCGATATTTACCGGGTCTGAAAAGGAATGCATAGCCTTGCGATGCAAACTGATTCGACTCCATTTTTCTGAAAATACCTCGGGTGATTTGATTAATCCCCTCGGCGGGCATGTCCTCATCGAAAACGTACACATTTTCGCCAAAGACCGTCTTGTTGGCCCCAGAGGCAGCACCACCAGCGGCCGGCCCTGCCTCTGCATCCGTCCGCGTAGAAGCTAAGGACGCGACCGTGGCCGCGGACATAATTTTCATAAATTGTCGTCGATTTGGCATTTATTCTATCGCTCCTGGAGACATAAGTAGCCTTTCAACTGCGTGATTAGCGTAGCTTTCATCGCCTCGGCTGTCAATGCAACTGTCAATGCAACTGTCGCAACTGTAACAGTCGCAACACAGTAACGGCGGCAACATATACACTCCTGGCGTGTGTCGTCAAGAAATAGAAATGTCACATACACTCCTGGTGTGTTTGCCCGGAGAGAAAGGCACGACTACACTGGCCGGTAGTGACAACAGGCCCGATCGACGAGGTTGGTTGGCGATGCTGGTAAAAAAGGAGCGGAACCTTCTCACGGTGCTGTAAGCCTTGGTGTATGGCACCTGAAGGTAACACCCCTGCTAAACGTTCGCTAAATTATGACATGGAGCACGCACCATGAGTTGGCTACTATTTCTCGACGAGAGTGGACATGATCACATATAGTATGCCCTATGAGGTGCGCGGCGGAGTAGCTCTGCAAGATGCGAATCTCTGGCCTTTTGTTCAGGGAGTGCAGCGACTGGAGTTAGAATGTTTCGGCGTGGTGTTACACCAGTTCCGGATGGAACTCAAAGGCTGCAAATTGCTCGATAATGATCGCTTCAAATGGGCCTCCCAAGGCCCACGCATGGACGATGACGAACGGCGTAAGCATTGCCGAGGATTTCTGACCAGGGGCCTCGAAAAAAAGCCCCCTAAATGCGACGAGTTCACGGCGTACGGACAAGCCTGTTTGGAGATGGCACGCGGCATGTTCCAACTTCTACGTGACGGCAACGCGAAACTGTTTGCGGCAGCAATTCCGAAGGATGCCGCGAGACCGCCGCATTTTCAGTTGCAAGAGTACCTTCGAAAAGATCAGGTCTTTTTGCTTGAACGGTTCTTCGATTTTCTGGACAGCGAAAAGCAGCATGGCCTGCTGGTCATGGATGAAGTGGAAAAAACAGAAGACCGTCGCTTTGTGCGCCGACTGCAGAACTATTTCCAGAAAACGAAAACCGGCCGCTACCGCTCTGCATGGATTGTGCCAACGCCCTTTTTTGTTTCCTCGGATATGACATATCCCGTCCAAGCCGCCGACTTGGCAATCTACTGCTTGAACTGGGGCTTTCGCCTGCCGACGCGCGGGATGGACGCAGCAACCCGCCCTGAGATCGCTAATGAGTTTGGGCCTTGGTTAAATCAACTGCAGTTTCGCGGAGACGCCTACCGAGACGGAACCGTATACCAAGAATACGGGATCGTGTTTGTACCTGACCCCTATACGGCAAGATAGGTAAAAAAAAAGGAGACAACGCCTTTCAAGTCACCCTAAAGCAACCCTGAGGCCGAGTCTCCAAGTAGTATTATCGCAAAAAATTCCATAAAAGCAAGAAGGGTATGATTGTGCCGTTATAAACTGCAGGTGGATGATGGGTAGAATTGCTAAAAGGTTCGTGATATCGACGCTCTGCGCGCCGGTGGTGGTTGCGGGCGGTGCTGCCCTTATCTTTCTTGTGCCGCGCTATCATCAGCCGATTGTCATCAGCCACAGGACAACTTTTATCACCAAGCCCCTGCACGCCGACGGCACGCCGAATTATGTGGCGGCGTTTAACGCCATCGCGGGAAGAGGCATCAAACCCGATGAAAATGCGGGGATACCATTGATTTTTATTCTCCGCCCGCATGAACCTGTGATGATGCCCTTTTGGCGCAGGGAAGTTAAGGCACTGGGCTTGAACAAATCTGTCAGCCGGCCGCCTGCAATCGGATCAATGATGGCCTTTTTCCGCCGGCGCTTTCCTTATCCGGCGGAGAAGCGGATGCCCTTCGGTGACACGAGCTCTGCATCCCAAAATCCACACAACAAGATGCAATATATACGGGTGAACGGCGATAAGGCGGGCAGAATCTTTGTAGAAGAGTTGCACTTGGCGGATCGACAGCCCTGGGTTCCGCACGACGCATCGGTTCTCGCCGCCTACCTGGATGCCAACGCGGCCGCGCTGGGGCAAGTACGCCGTGCAACGGCGCTGGCCCGTTTTTTTGTGCCGTTGGTACCCGACAGGCGGCGGTCCGCCGCGATGGCCTTCGCGAATATTCCGTGGCTGGCGCAGTGTAAAACGCTTTCCCAACTGCTCTTAGCTCAAGCTGATCTGGACTTGGGCCGAGGCAGGATCAGCGCCTGTGAGGCCGATCTCATCGCAATTCATCGGCTTGGCCGGCTGCTGGAGCACGAGCCTCAGTTGATCGTTTACCTGGTGGGGCTGTCGATCGACGGCACGGCCGACAAAGGAGATAGGGTGCTTATGCAGGATCCGATTGTGCATGAAAAAGATGCGGCAGAATATCTGCATCAGTTATCAAGCCTGCCACCCACGCGCGCCATCAAGGCAGCACTCGATGTGGGCGACCGGATGACACAGCTTGATATCTGCGTCTCACTTTATCGGGATACCTTCGATACCTCCGGGCGGTATCCCGACGCCCATATGAACGGGCGATTCTTTGACACCTTTATTAATTGGAACCCCACGTTGATGCAAATCAACAACGGCTTTAATTTGCTCGGGCGCCTTGCGTCGGTGCCGGTGTACAGTCGCCGGGCGGCGGACATGAGATCGGCGATGCAACAAATATTGGACAAAATCAAGGCGCGGCGGTTCGGTCTTTTCAGGCAACTGCCAAATAACATTGAAATACAGGCTCTGGGCACGGATTTCCGGGAGGGCGTGCGGTCCTGCTATCTGGCGGCAAGGGAGACAGCCTGCACCCGACTTACCCGCGTCGGATTCGCCTTAAAAGTGTACCAATTGCACTTTGGAAAATACCCGCCGTTGTTGGCCACCCTGCGTCCGCGATATCTTCATAGGATTCCCCGCAACCCGTTGACGGGTAAGTCGCTTGTCTACAGTTGCACAGGCGGTGCTTGCGTGGTTTCCGCTGCGGACCCCATTGCTCGGGGTCGGCCTCGGTCAAAATTTGGTAGCGGGTTAATTATTCGGTTGTCGCGGCGTGCCCGGCTAAAACGGTAGATGTGGGACCAACCGCGACGGGCGGATGTGCAGCGTGATGTCACGCCATATTCCGCGTCTAACTCAACGCTGCCCCATTGAGCTAGCGGGCGTAATACGTGGTAATCCGTGAAATGGGTGGATCACCGTTCCTGCGGTTGCCCGCGTTTGTGCTGCGCAAACTCGTGCCGATCGGGACGGGCTGAAGCGCGTTGCGGCATCCGGTCCCGGTGCCACGCCGGAACGGCATGCCTTATGACGGGATGCGGTCGGCGTATTTGCGGCGGAATTCTTCTAGGGAGGTGATGCCTGCCGGTAGTTCGGCCTGATCAATAAGCAAAACGGGTATGCCGTCGCGAATGGGATAGCGCAATCCGCCTGCCTCGGCCACCAGAAAGTCGCCTTCCAGATGAAGGCGACTTCTGGTCAACGGACAGACCAGAATTTCCAGTAATTGCGGATCCAACATTTCGACTCCTACGATTCAGTTACGAGGCACAACTATACGGCCACTTATATGCTACCGGTAAAACTTACGGGGGTCTATTTCACGTTTTGCCGGTCAGCATGGCACGGTTGTTTTTTCATCCTTGGGCCGAATCTCTGCTATAATCTGTGGTAGTTCTTTAGGGGGATCAAAGCGAGGGCTGGCAGAACCGGTCTATCGCTACAACTACAACAGGGTCATGAAACGTGCCGGATCTTTTTACATCTGCCCGGGAACAACGCACGAAAGCGGCTCGGCCGCTGGCGGCGCGGATGCGGCCGGAAAACTTAGCGGAGTTTGTCGGCCAACAGCATATTCTTGGTCCGGGCAAACTTTTACGGCGGATCATTGAAGCGGATCGCCTTGTAAGCCTGATTTTTTTTGGCCCTCCCGGCACGGGCAAAACGTCGCTGGCGGAACTTATTGCCGGGGCCACGCGCCGGCATTTTGTGCGCCTTAATGCCGCCGCCGCGGGAGTGAAAGATGTACGCGATGTTTTGGCCCAGGCTAAAACTCACTTGGAAACCACCGGCGGACGCACCATTCTTTTTCTGGATGAAATTCACCGCTTCAACCGCACGCAACAGGATATTCTGCTGCCGGATGTAGAAAACGGGATTATCACGCTCGTCGGCGCTACGACGCAAAATCCCTATTTTTCCGTCAATGCCCCGCTGGTATCACGCAGCCAGATATTTCAGTTTGAACCCCTCACGCGTGAGGACCTGCGCGATCTCCTGACCCGCGCCATTCATGATCCGGTGCGCGGCTTTGGCACCTGGAGCCTCACGGTGGAGGCCGATGCGATGGATCATTGGCTTGAAATATCCGATGGGGACGCCAGACGCGCCTTAACCGCCCTGGAAATAGCCGTGCTTTCACAAGGCACGCTTTCCACCGACGGCACTAAGCAACCCATTGCCATCACCCTGGCAATTGCCCGGGATTCGATCCAGGCCAAGGCCATGGTATATGATGATGACGGTCATTATGACTCGGCCAGTGCGCTAATTAAATCCATGCGTGGCAGCGATCCGGATGCCACGGTTTATTGGCTTGCCCGCATGCTGGCGGCCGGTGAGGATCCACGTTTTATTGCCCGGCGGATCGCCATTTGCGCTTCGGAAGATATTGGCAACGCGGACCCCACCGCCATTATGCTCGCGGCTGCAGCGGTGCAGATAACCGAATTTGTCGGCATGCCGGAATGTCGCCTTACGTTAGCGCAGGCAGCAATCTATTTAGCGTGCGCGCCGAAAAGCAATCGGGTGACGGCGGCGGTGGATCAGGCTATGGACGACGTTAAAAATAGCCGAACTATTCCTGTTCCCCGGCCGCTGCGGGATACGCATTATTCCGGGGCCGAAAATTTAGGACATCAGGGTTACCAATATTCCCATGATTTTCCCGAAGGATATGTCCCTCAAGTATACTTGGGCGTGGAAAAGCATTATTATCAGCCAACGGACCGGGGCCACGAGGCGGTAATAAGTCAATATCTTCAACGGCTGGCGGAGTTAGATCAGGCTTGGGCGCAAAGCCAACCCCGCGGAACGCAGCAAGCGAATGGTGGTACTGAAGGATGAGGAAACACGGCCATGGAAAAAAGTGAATTGCGAAAGCAGATGCGTACGGTTCTCGGTGCCATCAGTCCCGAGGAGCGGCACACACGATCACTGGATGTGTGCCACCAACTGCGCGACACACCGGAATTCCGCCGGGCGGAAACCATCATGTTGTTCCTGTGCATGGAACAGGAAGTAGAAACATCAACATTGGTGCTTCAAGCATGGAAAGAAGGCAAGACCGTAGCGCTGCCCCGCGTGCGCTGGGCGCAGCGGGAAATTGAGCCTGTGGCCATTAAATCATTGGAAACCTCTCCGAATCCCGCGGTGCAGGGCCTGCGCGACCCGGTGGGTGGAACGCCAATTTCTCTGGCCCGTATTGATCTGGTAGCGGTGCCGGGCTTGGCCTTTGATCGCCGCGGCCACCGTTTAGGCCGGGGCAAGGGCTTTTATGATCGCTTTTTATCGCAGAAGGATTTTCATGCTCTGCGCATTGCCCTGTGTTTTGAAGAGCAAGTTCTGCCGGACCTGCTTCCCGTGGAAAGCCATGATATGCCCATGAACATGATTGTTACGGATCAGAAAATCCTCCGCTGCAACCATGCCCACCCATAAGCCGCGATGCGATTTTCTCCAACACGCGGCCGGCAATCCCCGGCTCCTGACTTCTCATCTCCGGGACATCGCGATTACAGCGGTTGATGTTTGCCATAGGTTTGTACACGTGAACCGGCCGCTGGGGCCGCCCAGCGCACAGCGTTGGCGATGATGTGCAGCACTTCTTTCTGGTGATAGGCGGGATACATTTCATGGCCGGGGCGGAAATAAAAAATCTTTCCCGCGCCGCGCCGGTAGGTTACGCCGCTGCGGAATACTTCCCCACCGGAAAAAGAGCTGATCATCACCGTTTCATCGGGTTCGGGAATATCAAAGTGCTCGCCGTACATTTCCTCGCGCGGAATAATAATATGATCCGCCAGTCCCTGTACAATCGGGTGACCCGGTGCGGTAAACCAGATAATTTCCCGATTGTCCGCGTCACGCCATTTCAAGTCGCAGCTTGTGCCCATGAGCGTTTTGAAGATTTTAGAAAAATGCCCCGAATGCAGCACCAGCAGCCCCATGCCGGCCCATACCCGTTGTCGAACCCGCTCCACAATGTCGTCGCGCACTTCCTGATGCGCCATGTGGCCCCACCATGTCAGCACGTCCGTGTTATTCAGCACGTCCGCCGATAAACCATGCTCCGGCTCATCAAGCGTTGCCGTGCGCACCGTCATGCCGCCGGCATCGCGCAAGGCCGTCGCTATCGCGTTGTGCATTCCATCCGGGTAAATGGCTCTTACAGCCGCACTGGTTTTCTCATGCCGAAATTCATGCCAGACGGTAACACGAATATTATCTGCCATACGGATTTATCCTCGATGCTCGAATTTTCAGCCCTATCCGGTCGTTGTCCCACTGCGGGATATTTATAATTACGTTCCCGCCTGGCAAACCGCACATTCCGCCTGCCGCGCGGGACCGTCAGCGCCGCGCGTATTATACGCTTCAACAGACGGATCGCTATGAGTAGCCGTGCGCTATACCGGGCATGTCATCATAAAATTCGCACCGGTGGCCTCAATGGCACAGCCACCGACAAGACCAACGATTTGGCACCCCGCACCTGCCATACCGGCGGTTCTTGACCGGCTCTTCAAAAATTTCCAGTTCTCGCGTAAACTCTCCGCCATGACAGTGAATTTCCAGGCACCCAAAGGCACACGCGATTTTTATCCCTCCGATATGGCGGTTCGGCGATATATTGAAGACATCTGGCGCAGAGTTTCCATTCGCCATGGCTTTCAGGAAGTGGACGGTCCCACATTTGAATCACTGGATCTTTATAAAGTAAAAAGCGGTGACGAAATTGTCTCGCAGCTTTTTTCCTTCGTTGATCGCGGTGAACGGGACCTGGCATTGCGACCGGAATTCACCCCCACACTGGCGCGCATGGTTGCGCAAAAAGCGGCCGGACTTCCCCGTCCCATCAAGTGGTTTTCCATTCCACGCTGCTACCGTGCTGAGCAGCCGCAAAAGGGGCGGCTGCGGGAATTTATTCAATGGAATGTGGATTTTATCGGCGACGCCTCCGAGCGGGCGGATCGCGAATGCCTTGCTGTATGCGTGGATGCCTTGCTGGAGTGCGGCCTGACGGCATCGGATTTTCGCATTGGCTGGAATCACCGCGAATTACTTACCAAAGCCCTGTGCAGCACCTTTGTAGCGCCGGACCGCATCAGTGAGGCGTATTACATTCTGGATCGTCTGCAAAAATACGATTTACCGGCCCGGAATGCTCTTTATCAGCAACAGCAATGCACAGAGTCGGAACGCGAAAATTTTGAAGCCATCGCGGCTGCGGAAAATTCCCCCCAGCTTCTGGCCGCCTGGATGAATTCCTGGCCCGCCGACGTGCGGGATTCCGTCAACTCTTTTGAGCAGCGCCTGGCGGACAACGGCTTGGCGGAAATTTGCCGCTTTGATTTAAGTGTTGTGCGCGGTTTGGCGTATTACACCGGTTTTGTTTTTGAAGTTATTGATGCACAGGGCCAGAATCGGGCCGTCGCCGGCGGCGGCCGCTATGACAAACTTATTGAAATGTTCGGCGGCCCGGCCATGCCCGCGGTGGGCTTTGGCATGGGTGATGTGGTGCTGGAAATTCTTCTACGCCAACGCAATAAACTGCCGGCCAATCTCATGCCTCCGGCGGATGTTTTTGTTATTAACGCCTTAGAAGATTCCGCCGCCGCTGATAAACTTATCGCCCAGTTGCGGCGTTCCCAATGGAATCCGGAGCACTCTGCAATTATCCGCCCAGGCCTTAATGTGCAAACCAGCTACCGCAGCACGCGCAACATCGGCAAGCTGCTGCAGGAAGCCTCAGCCTGCGGCGCGCGGCTCGCGGTGATTCTGGGGGCGGAAGAAATGAATCGTGGAATTATGAAGCTTAAAAATCTCGTGGATCGCACGGAAACGGAAATTGCCGTTGCGGACGTATCCAATCGCATACATGCATTGCTGAACAATTCGCAGGCGATGGTTTAAATTGTTTTGAGGGATGCTGAAAATGGGACCGCGCAGCAAACGCACCAGTCATTATGAAGCCGCCTTTGAAGATTATCTGCGGCGCAAGGGCCTGCCCTACATTGCCGTTGACGAAGCCAAGAAGGCGCTTTTTGCCGGAGCTAAGCTCAAGAGTTTTGATTTTGTCGTATACCATCCGCGGGGCAACAACCTGCTGGTGGATGTAAAAGGTCGGGCATGTCGTCCGGAAAAGTCCAAAACTTCCCTGCCCAACTGGACCACCCGCCTGGATATTGACGACCTGCGCCAATGGCAGGAAATTTTCGGATCAGGTTTTACCGCCATGTTTGTATTCATGTACCACTGGCCTGCAGAACCCGAAAAATCTCCCTTTACCGATTTGTTTCAATTCCAGGAACGCTGGTACGGCATGTTGGCCATCAGCATCGCCGACTACCGCGAACACATGCGATCGCGATCCGAAGCTTGGGGCACCGTCCACCTCCCCGCCGCCGCCTTCCGCAAAATCGCCAACCCCCTGGAAACATTTTTTTAGCCGTATGACCCGGCAGTCGCGGCGCTGCCGCCGTGCGCTGGAAATATCAGGTCTGCGGTATTATCAGTCTTTGCGTTGCGTGACTGATCCGTGAATTTGGCACTTCTGAGGCGGTTTTGATAGAATGTACGAGTATGCATATTCGCCATTTAACTATCTCTGGCTTCCGTGCGATCAAGAGCGGATCATTTGATTTCACAGACGGGTTGGGGAAAATCCGACCGGTTACGGTTCTGGCAGCGCAAAATGGAGCCGGCAAGACGTCCGTGCTCTACGCGATCGTCCAATCGCTGCGCGGAGCAATGGGCGCACGAATCCCGGACGTTCCCGAGCCAAGCGAGGATGATGTCCACCGTTCGGATCCCACTGGCCGCCGCCCGGTGTCCGCGCAAGTTGATCTTGATATTACCTTTGGCCGCGATGAAATGGCCGCGATCAGTCGCGTTTTTAGAGACACCGCTGAACTTCGCTTACAGAACGGTAAGCAGCCAATCCAGCCGCCGGATTTGGTTGATAACTGTCTTGCCGCGCATTGGCAGTACCCGCCTCGTGTGCGGAAAGACGGTGTCTCTGAACCCTCTTGGTACTTAAGCGACGAGCCAAGCGGGGGCGCCTTTTGGCTAGCTGGTGCAAAATACGCGTGGCGAGGATTCAAAGCCCGATCCCTGAAAGACCCACGGGACGTTTACCGAGTGGGAATGTTGCGGTTCTTTGCACAAAACCGTGATAAACGATGGGGCCTTTCAAAAACCTCGGCTGGCACGACCGATGATCCAACCGGCATGAATGAATTTACCGTCATGGAATCACTTCGTCGGCTGGGCGAGTTTGCGCATGGCCAAGGTACCCAACGCGACGATGGCCGTTCCACTTGGGAGGCAACTTTACAAGAGAGGTTTTCGCGTATATGCGCGCCTAAGGAATACAAAGGATATTGGCTTGATCATCCGCGGTACGGCGAAACGCCGCTGTTGGCTGAAAATGGAAGAGAATATCCCTTCCGAAGCGCTGCCAGTGGTGAACATGTTATTCTTGACTATCTTGTACAGTTTGCGTTTCCGCGCCCAGTCAACAACAGCCTGATATTGATTGATGAGCCGGAATTGCATCTGCATCCTTATTGGATTCGTCAGCTTTACGATGCACTCCCGCTGATGGGCGAAAATAATCAATTCATTCTAACCACGCATAGCCCGGAACTGCGTCAACTCGCAGCAGAGGATAATGCATTGCAGGACCTTGGCTCTCTGGAATCGCAACCAGAGGGTGCGCATGCCTAACGATCCCGTATACAAGAACAGCGGATTCTATCGCGGTTCAGCACCGGTGGCGCTGCTCTGCGAGGGCGATGTGATTGGCTACGAAGCGCAGCTTCTTGGCCGATGGTTTCGCAGCCAGGCCGCCGGCGCTCTGAAGATTGACGTGTGGGCTTGCGGCACTGGCCACGGGCTGCGAGCCATCGCCGATTCCTTCGGACGCGAGGTCAGGATTGTAGGAATTGAAGACCGGGACTTCCGCACCCAGGCGCAGGCCGACCAGGATAGCGCAGAGTGTTTTAACGACCTGGACAAGAGGCGCGGAGTTGCGGTTCGCGGGTGGTTTACCTGGGGGCGCAACGAGGTGGAAAATTATTTTCTGGATGATGAGATCCTGTTACCGGTTATGAGTGGATGGTTTGGATGCACGGAAGCTGATGTGAAAGAGGCCCTCCGGAAGGCTGTCGAATTGCTTGTGACATTTCAGGCGGTGCAGGCGGCGGTCTACGGCGTCCGCCGGTGGTGGGAGGATACTGACCCCGCCGTCGGCGTTACTGGCTCTGCGTCTCTCTATGTAGGAGGTCGGCCGAGTTGGGAAAATGGTAAGTTGGTCCCGAAAGATTCAGCGGCGATTAAGCAAAAGCTGGTGGAGGCTTTTGATAAATGGCGGGACCGCCGCGGCGGAGACCCGATGAAGAGTCACATTCCCGAGAAAGGGGATCTTGGGAAGACATTTGATCAGTGGACGGCGGGGACCCCTGACGAATTCTCTAAGACAGCCCATTGGCGCACAGCCTGGGCCGGCAAGGAGATTCTCAAGCTCGTTCGTCAACAATTAGCACACCGTTTCGGTACTAATTACGGGGGCAACCTTGGTAAGTTACTTAGCCAACAGGGCATTGAGGCAAAGCAAAGCATTCCGTGGGACAAGTTGAAGTCAGGTCCGCGCGAGAGCATCGACCGGGAACTTGAACACGAGATGCAATCCTACTTGGTTAAGCAATTGATTGAATTCGCCACGGACAACGCGAAGTCCGCCATCCGAGCCGATCTGGACAAGATCGGCGCTGCCTTGAAAGGCTAACCGCAGCTTCAGGGGATTCGTAGCGGCAAGTGGCGTATAATTGTTGCATGGCTTTGCAACCCGATGATATGGTCTGTTTCTGCTTTCACGTTCGATTACGGAAAATCGAAGCGTTTTGTCGTATTGAAAAGCCGCGGCATGCTTCGCAGATTTCCGATTGCCTTTCGGCGGGCACCGGTTGCGGATGGTGTCGGCCCATGCTCAAAAACATTCATCTGCGCATCTGTGGAGCCTACACGCCCGAATGGCGAAAGGCTCAGGACAGCACATGCGGCGAATCCACGGAAAGGCCAGTAAATCTGGATACTACTATGGATACTCTGGATGTGCATAACTGGGCGGCGGGCCGGCAACGCCACATTGCAGAGGGCCGGGGCAAACCGCCGCCGATTCAATAAATCTCACCTTTTAGGCTTGGTGATTCTGGGGAATTGCAGGGTGTAAAAGCCTCTATAATTCATAATTTGGGATTCACCGTCTTTTTTTATGGGTAGAGAGGGTTTCTTTCCGATAAGATGGGTGGAAGAGAGTGGGGTCGGCAATGAATTCCGACCTGGAAGAAATTAATACGACAGGGCTTGCCATGGACGCGCCGTCTTCCCAGCCGCCAATTTATATCCTCGAAGATTTTCGGTTGGAGGATCTTTATCCACTTACTTATACCCGGCCTGCTGCTCTTTTGCGGTGCGGGGCGGAGACATTGCTGGATCGCATGTTGCGGCATTTGCCGCGACCGCCCAGCGGCATCATCGTACGCGATACCATTAAAGCAAAAATGCGTGAGACCCTGCGAATTCCGGTAAATCCGAAAATTGATATGACCCGCAGCACGGTGTTTATCAACGCCCGTTGGCTTATGACTCACCCCTTTGAATATCCCCCGGTTGATACCGCCGGGATGACCGGTGAGGATTTCACCTGGGTGCATTTATCGCCGGCGAAACTGGCGGAGCTGGATCTTAAGCGAATCGTCCGATCGCGTATTTTAGAAAAGCTTATCACCACGATCAGCGCGGGACTGGTCGATGCGGTGATGATTCGATATCCATGGAATCTTCTGGGAAACCAGCACGAAATTCTTCTCGATGACTTCCAACGTCGCGGCGCCGCTAAGCTTAGTGAACCAATGCCCGGTGCGCACCTGTTGAAGAGCGAAAATATGTACATCGGACAGGATGTGCAGATTATGCCCGGTGCAGTGCTTGATGCCCGTAACGGACCCATTATTGTCGAACGCGGCGTACAAATTCGTGCCAATAGTGTTATCACGGGTCCGGTTTACATCGGGCCGGAGTGCGTCATTCGCACCGGCGCCGATATCCGAGAAGATTGCGCCTTCGGGCCTGGATGCCGCGTGGGCGGTGAAATCATCGGCTCCATCTTTCAGGAGTATTCCAGCAAACAGCATGACGGCTTTCTCGGACAAACCTTTGTCGGTTCATGGGCGAATCTGGGAGCCGGAACCACCACCAGTAACCTGAAAAATACCTACGGTATCGTGCGCGTTCCCATCGGCGGTAAAGAGCGCATCACAGGCTTGCAGTTCATGGGATCGGTCATTGGTGATCACGCGAAAATAGGTATTGGCACAATGTTAAGCACCGGGACGGTCGTGGGCTTTGCCAGTCATATACTCACCAGCCGCCCGGCAAAATTTATTCCCAGCTTCGCTTGGGTGACCGATGCGGGCATTGAACATCTGGATTATGAAAAGTCTCTGGAAATAGCCCGCACCGTCATGGAACGCCGCAAGCAGAAGCTCACCGTTGCCGATGAAGAAATATTTAACCGTATTTTCACGTCTTGGAGCCAGAGCGAAAGCTACCGCTGGCGCGAACCCGCCACCGCCCAGTAGGCAGCCCCCCCGTCGCGAAACAAAATTTATTCAATGCGGAAGCGTTAAGCTGTCCGCGCATTGAGAGTTTAGGAAAACGTTGCGGTTCCAACGTCACTATCGGCTCCAAGTCCCAAGCCTCACCCATACATCGATCCCACGCATTTGACGACCCGTCCAAAGCAGCGCAGAATAGAGCTTTCATGCGGAGAATTTGTCTTATCAACTGAAAGGGCTTTTGGCATGCCCGGTTCCGATGAATCCATACTCTTTGAACTCTCGGGCGTCACCAAAACCTATGGTGCCATTACCGCGTTGAACGACCTTTCTCTGCGCGCTAAACCCGGAGCAATCGGTCTTCTGGGTCCTAATGGTTCCGGAAAAACCACCATGATTCGCACGCTTCTGGGCCTTATTGATACCGATGCCGGCACTGGGCGGGTACTGGGCATGGATGTACAGAAACATCAACTTGATATTCGGCGAAAAATCGGATTTTCTCCGGAAGATGAATGCCTTTTTCCCGGGGTGGCGGGAATTGAATTCGTGGCGTACGCCGGTGAACTCGTGGGCATGAAAAATAAAGATGCCATGCAGCGCGCCCACGAAGTTCTCGATTATGTCGGTCTGGGCGAAGTGCGGTATCGCAAAGTGGAATCCTATTCCTCCGGCATGAAGCAGCGGCTGAAACTGGCGGCCGCCATCGTTCATGATCCCAAACTGCTGATTCTCGATGAACCCACCAATGGCATGGATCCGGCCGGCCGCGAGGATATGCTGCATCTGGCGCATGACCTGGCACATCATAAGAATATGAGCGTGCTGTTTTCCAGCCACCTGTTGCCGGATGTCGAAGCGGTGTGCGATTATATTATCGTTCTGGGTGCTGGAAGGTTGCTGGTCCAGGGAGATATTGCCACACTCAAGGCGGCACACAACCGTTGCTTTGAAGTACGGCTCAAAACGGATACGGAAATTTTCGCTCGGGAAATCACCAGTATGGGCTGTGTGGTGCGTCAGCAAGGGGAGATGCTTTTAGTGGAAATTCCCCCAAGCGGTTCTTTGGCCATGCTGTGGCAGGCCGCGGCCAGGCATCAGCAGCAGATTCGTCACTTACGGCCGCAGCGCAGCACACTCGAAGAGGTCTTTCTTAACGCTATGGAGCATGTCTAATGCCCATTATTGATCAAGGTTATCAGCATTGGTCCGGGGAGCTATCCGGGCACACCTGGCGGTGGCTGGCGGTGACTCGACAGGGCATTAAGATCACCCTGCGCAATAGATTTCTGCGTTATGTGCTTTTTGCGGCGTGGGTACCGGCGGTGGCGCTGGTGACCATCCTTTCGGCGTGGGGGCTCCTGGAGCGCAAATCCAGCATGGTTTCAACGTTTATACAATTTATGCGCTTTATGAATCCGGGCGTTGTCGCGGATCCCCGCTATTACCGCGTGGATATATGGCGATTATCTTACGGCTACTTTCTACACTTTGAACTGTTTTTTTCGATGATTCTGATTCTCTTGGTCGGTCCCAGCCTGATCAGCCAGGATTTACGCGTCAATGCGTTACCGCTTTATTTTTCGCGGCCCTTGCGCCGCTTGGATTATTTTGTGGGAAAGCTGGGGATTATTGTGGCTTTTCTAGGCATGGTGCTGATCGTGCCGGCGGTGGTAGCGTATATTTTTGGATTGCTTTTCAGCCTGGATATCCGTGTGATTCCCGATACGTTGGGCATACTGCTGGAGGTTGTGGCGTATGGGCTGATCATCACACTTTCGGCGGGGACGTTGATCCTGGCGTTGTCCGGGTTGTCCCGGAATTCCCGTTATGTGGCTCTGATGTGGCTGGGGCTGTGGTTTGTCAGCAGTGTGGTAAGTTCCGTGCTCGAAGGCGTTTATCACCAGCAGATGCGTTATGCGGCGTATGCCCAGACGCCACAAATTCAGGAAAGCCCCCTTGGCTCTGATCACAACGCCGCAAAGACGCGGCACGACTGGGTGGCTTGGCAGAAGTCTCAGGCGGCGTATCGTGCTGCGATGCTGCATGACCGGCAAACGGATTGGCGGCCGCTGATTTCGTACACCGGGGATCTCTCACGAATTGAAGACCATCTATTAGGATTAAATGACGCGTGGCGAAAACTGGCAAAACTTGAACCCAGTATCACAGCGCGCAACCGCCTGCTGGCGCAATACACCGGGCCGCAGTTTCCCTGGTATTGGTCCGGGGCAGTATTGGTGTTTCTGTTTGGACTTTCTTTATGCATACTGAATCTGTCCATAAGATCACTGGATCGGCTGAAGTAAGACCCATCATTGCCTTCCACGAGGTCAGCAAGTGGTACGGCAATGTCATTGGTCTTAACAAGCTTACGCTCCAGATTCCCGCCGGAATTACCGGCCTGCTGGGGCCTAACGGCGCGGGCAAATCAACGCTGCTGCAGTTGGCTACCGGGCAGCTTTTTCCCAGCAAGGGCCGGGTGGAGATATTGGGACAGCCGGCGTGGAACAACCCGGCGCTTAACCGGCGCATCGGATTGTGTCCGGAACAAGATGCGCTTTATGAATGGATGACTGGAGAGGATTTTGTCACCACCTGCGCCCGCCTGGCGGGTATGACCCGCACGCAGGCGCGGCAGGCGGCCAAGCGGTCTTTGGAAGCGGTGGGCATGACGCCGCATAAGGCGCGTGTGATCCGTGGTTATTCCAAAGGCATGCGGCAGCGCACCAAACTGGCGCAGGCACTGGTGCATGATCCGGAAATTCTGTTTCTCGATGAACCTATGACCGGTACAGACCCCGTGGCGCGGCGTGATCTGATGGATATTATTCACCGCCTGGCGGACGCCGGGAAAAGCGTGGTGGTTTCCAGCCATGTTCTGCACGAAGTAGAGACATTGACACCCACTATTATTCTTCTGAACCACGGCCGGCTTCTGGCCCAGGGCCACATCCGGCAGATTCGTGATTTGATGGATCAGCACCCGCATCGCATTGTGCTGGTCTGTGAAAATTGCCGGGCCTTGGCCGCCAGTTTGATGCAGTGGTCCGATGTGCACGCCATCCATGTTCATGCTGTGCCCAGCCAGCCCCAATCGCTGATGGTTGAAACCCGCGAGCCAGACACCTTTTACTCGCGTTTATCGCAACTTGCCGTCCAGGATGCCTGGCCTGTTGCGGAAGTGTATTCCGAGGATGACAACCTCGACGCTGTGTTCCGATATCTGGTGAACAAATGAATCCTGACCTTGTACAACAAGAACAAACCGCCATGCCTCCAGCACCGGCGTTGCCCACAATTCCGCGGGCCGGACATGATAAGCTCTCGGGTATACGGTCAATCTGGACGCTTTATACTTTGACATTGCGACAGCAAAGGCATGGCAAACGTTGGATCGCTCTGGCATTTCTGCTTTTGCTGCCCCCGCTGCTGGCCATTCTTACCCGATGGACGGACCCCAATGTGCCTGCTAGAGTTTTGGAATTTAAGCTGGTCTTTATGTTTATTCCCCAGGGACTTCTGCCGCTGGTGGCGCTGCTGTTTGCCTCGGGCATGATCCAGGATGAACAAGAAGAGCAGACGATTACCTATCTGCTGATTCGGCCGATTGCCAAATGGGCGATTTATCTCGCCAAGCTGCTGGCCACGCTTACCGCAGCCGTGGTGGTGACGGTCGTGGTTACCTTCTTGACCTATGCAGCCATTTATATAGGAAATGCACATCCGGCGGACATCCTTATGCGCTGCCTGACCGCATGCAGCGTTCACGCCCTGGCGGTGGTGGCGTATTGTTGTCTGTTTGGCCTGTTGGGCCTGCTGACGCGGCGCGTGTTGATCGCCGGGATTATTTATATTGCTCTGGTGGAAGGCCTGCTGGCCAATCTGCCCTTTGCGATCCGATTGATCACGGTCATTTATTACACCCGCTTAATTACGTATCGTCTGCTGTCGTTTACGGTGCCGGTGGGTGCGGGGACACAGAACTTGGCTGCGGACAGTTGGCAGTTGAACGTTACGCACGATCCCGCTTTGCAGCATTATCCGCATACCTGGGCCTGCCTGACAATATTGTTGATTGGCAGCGCGGTGTGCAGTTTCCTGGCAGCACTGCGGTGCGCAAATCGTGAATTTTACGTAAAAACGCCGGATAAAACGTAAACAGGCCCGTAGAATTGGTCTGGAACGGTACTAACGCCGGCAACCGCCGATAGGGCCAGTTGCAATACCGTATGCTGTTCGCCTAATATGAATGCTGCAAAGGCCTGTGACATGCGGTGCACGAGCCTTTTTGTTTGAGCGGAAAAGCGTTTTGAAGACAAGGCTGCCTGATAATTTATGAGCACGCTTATCGAAGTTCCTTCCCCAGCCATTGCCTCGCAATCAGTCAGCCGTCCCGCCATACACGTTTCTTTTTTATCAGACCTTATGGAATTAGCTAAAATCCGCCTTACTGGCATGGTTGTTATTACGACCATGGTCGGGTTTTGGTTGGGCGGGGCCGCCGGGATAGGTTGGCTTAAATTACTGTGGGTTGCGGCCGGTACATGGATGCTTGCGGCCAGCGCCGCTACGCTGAATCAGGTATTTGAAATATCGCGCGATGCGCTGATGCCGCGCACCGCCAAACGCCCTCTGCCCGCCGGCCGACTGCTGCCCTCCACGGCGATGATCTTTGCCACGTTTACTGCGGGATTTGGAATGGCCGTACTCTGGCTGGGAACCAATGAACTTACGGCCCTGCTGGGATTGGCAAACCTAGTTATTTATGCATTCATCTATACGCCTATGAAACGTCTTTCCACTCTTAATACGCTGGTGGGCGCGATTTGCGGCGGAATTCCGCCCGTTATGGGCTATACCGCTGCAACCGGACATGCGGCCCCGGCCGCGATTGCTTTGGGCGTTTTACTGTGCGCCTGGCAGATTCCGCATTTTCTTGCCCTGGCTTGGTTATACCGGGATCAATATGAACTTGCGGGATTCAAAATGCTCCCCGTGATCGACAAATCCGGCCGATTCACTTGCCGCATGATATTGCTTTACAGCGTGCTATTGATCCCGGCGGCGCTGGCGGAAACTGTCGTGGGAGGATCTGGCATCTGGTACGCAGTATCTGCGGTCATCTTGGGCGCTGTGATGGTATTTCTGGCAACGGTATTATTGCGCGATCCCAGTCGCAGTGGGGCGCGTAAGGTTTTTCTGGCCAGCGTGATTTATTTGCCCTTGTTGCTCATGACCTTGGTGGCCGATACTCCACCCGGAGCGACGGCAAGAAGCCACCCGGCCATCCATCTTTTGGGCGGCACCGGCACGACCTCCACCGGCGTTCCCAATGCCGCTGGTACCGCGCAGTAAAACAATCCTAATTTACAGGCGTAGCAGAGCACCAGGAGCCTGTCCGAGTAATGGCCGGGATTGCCATTACTCGGACAGGCTTCTAGACCATATAATCCTTTGCTGGAGGATTGGCGGGATTCGGACCGGACGTTCCGGGCCAAGCGCCGCGTGGGGACTGGGGTGAGGTTATTTAACAGGCGGGGTACGTGTGGCTGTTGCGTGCGCGATTGTCGGACTTGATCCGATGCAAAAAGATTGGATTGAGGCATTAAGACAAGCCCATGGAACTGACTGGTTTAAAATTGTAGTCGTTGGTGAGCGCAATTTATCGCTAGCGCGCGAAGTGGGACAGATTTTTGATGTCCCTTTTTACGGCGATCTGCGAAGAATGCTGCTGGAAACTACGCCTCAGATGGTGCTTTTGGACCGCCCGGCCGATATGTCGCTGGATTTTGTTGAAGCCTGCATACAGCAGAACATCGGCATATTAAGTATTGGGCCGCCCGTGCAAACGCTGGAGGAAGCGCACCGCCTGAGTATCCGTCTGGAACCCAAAACGCATTTATTATATACCGCCCCCCGATTTTCCGGATCATGGGGATTTAGCCAGGCGCAACAAACGGAAAATTTCTTTCGCGGGGTGCAATTTCTTTCTGGCGATTGGTCCGCCGCCAATCACGCTATTGCACGAGCGCGAAACATCCAGCATGGCGCGGTGCGGTCGTTGTCGATGCTGGCGTGGGATGCGTTTCGCACGACCATTGAAATTGTCGGCCTGCCAGCAGCGCTTTATGCGTCCATTGATGGCTCCAGCGGACAACAGGATAACTTTACGGATGTCACAGGCAATGTCGGCGTGGTGATGAAGACGTTGGAAGGAGCCACGGCCGTTCTGCGGATTTCCGATCAGGAAGCATCGTTAAAACGGGAACTCGGTGCTGCGAATCGGGAGGGCCGCGTGAAACTTTCCGAATTCAGCTATCACTGGGCTTCGAGTCGGGACGAACTGATAGAAGAAGATTCTACCGCACCAACCACATACGCTGCGCAGGCGCTGAAGGAACTCGAAAATTTCTGTCGGCAGTTTACCACCGCGTCATCCTCCCACCCGGGCTGGCCGCACCTGCTGCCGGAAACTGCCGCGATGATGACGGCGATGATCGTTTCGCACCGCACGGGAATGGCGGAATCTCCCCAGCACTTCCGCGGGCTGAACCGGTAATGACGGTGTTATGATGCACGAGGGCCGACGCTGGGCGGTGTCTGGTCCACCATGGCAGCCACCATGCCGGGAATATCATGGTGCCGGGCTTCAAGTGTCGCGGGCCATCCAAGCTCGGCCAAGGCACGGGAGGTCGTCGGGCCAATAGACAAACGATTGCATTTTCCGACGGCTAATCGCAAATTTTCGGGCAACATGGTGAAAAGGTTTTTAGCGGTAGAGGCACTGGTAAAGGTTATCCAGTTGACGGCACCATTTTGCAGGGCTTCAATCGCATTTTCGGGCAAGCTCTCGGGAATGCGCGTCTGGTAAATGGGTACATCATCCACCGTGGCACCGGCGTTACGCAACATTTCCACCAATGACGGACGGGCGATTTCGGCGCGCAAAAGCAGGAAGCGGTACCCGCTTAAATCCAGCGTTGCGGTTTCCGTTTCTTTGGCGTGGTCAGCACGACCGAAATAACTGATCAGCTCCACAGCGAGTTCTTCACTCACCGCATCGGGGGAAACAATTTCAGGGATAATGCCGATCGCCTCTAGTGCATTGGCTGTGGCCGGTCCGATGGCTGCCACACAGGCTGTAAAATCACGGGCATCCATGTCCAACGCGATCATGGCCTGGTGCGCGGAATCCACGCCATTGGCGCTGGTAAATACGACACAATCGTAGTCGCCCATGCTTTGAACGGCGGCCAGAGCCGCCTTGCGGTCCGTCGGCTTGGCTATTTCAATGGTCGGAGCTTCAATAACCTTGGCTCCAAGGTCGCGCAGTTGATCACCAAGTTGACTGGCCTGCTGCCGCGTGCGGGTTACGAGAATGGTTTGACCAAAAAGCGGGCGCGTTTCAAACCAGTTTATCTGATCGCGAACGGACACTACCTTGCCGATGATGGTAATGGCGGGTGCCTTGATTCCGGCTTTTTGCGCCAGTTGCGCAATCGTTTTCACGGTGCCGGTGATGGTTTGCTGTTCAGGATATGTGGCCATGCGCACCACGGCCGCCGGGGTGTCGGCATTCAGGCCGTAGGCGATAAGGCGTTGGGTAATATCGGGCAGATTTTTCACGCCCATATAAAAAACCAGCGTGCCCCCGAGCTTGGCCAGGGCCGGATAGTTCACGTTTGCCACTTCATCCCCGGCATCCGCCCCGGGTGATTTACCGGATGACTCGTCCTGCGGATGCCCGGTGATGAATGTGACGGTACTGGTAAAATCCCGGTGCGTGACCGGGATACCGGCATACGCCGGCCCGGCAATGCCTGCGGTGATACCGGGGATAATTTGAAATGGTATCTGCGCCTGGGCCAGGGCCTGGGCTTCTTCGCCGCCACGACCGAAAACAAATGGATCGCCCCCTTTTAACCGCACAACGCACCGGTTGGGGTAATCTGGCCGGAGCATACATTCCCGGCATTTTTTCACCAGCAACGCGTTAATTTCGGGTTGTGTAAGGGTGTGTTGACGGGCACGCTTACCGACATAAATCAGCTCTGCATCCGAAGAACAAAACGCCAGCAAATCGGGATTGGCCAGAGCGTCGTAAATAACCACCGCCGCGAAGGATAGTGCCCGCGAACCAGCGATAGTGAATAGCCCGAGATCACCAGGACCGGCACCGACCAGCACCGCAATCGGGATGGGGTGTTCGGGGTTTAAAGAGGGTGTCCTTACCATGCGTTACTCCAGCGGACCGAATCCGAAAGCCATGGGGATTATTACCTAAGCCAGCCGTATTGGCGCGGAAAACTCAAAAATATTCAAGTAGGGGGCTGATCTTGCCGATGAGAAGGATGGTCGTAGTTATAATTTTCCTCCCATAACCTGAGCCGCCTGCTGTGCGTTGCAGCAGGCGGCTCTATTTATTTACGCGCCTATACCAAGTTGAATTCCTGACCCGCGGTGAGAACCACCGGATTAATTTGCTTTTCCCGTAAGCGTTGTCCGAAGGCTTTGGCATCCTGTTTGATCGGGGGGAAAGTGTTGTAATGAATCGGCATAATGTGCGGTGCTTTAAGCATTTCGGCAGCTATCAGAGCATGATCCGGCCCCATGGTATAATGATCGCCGATGGGCAAAAAGGCTAAATCAATGTTCCATAGTTTTCCAAATAATGCCATATCGCCAAACAATGCCGTATCGCCGGCAAAATAGATCGTTTTCCCGCCGACCTGCAGGATCCATCCGCCCGGCGCACCGCCTGCGGCACCATCAGGAAAGGTGCTGGTATGAAAAGCCTGGACAAGAGTCGCCCGGCCAAAGGCAAATGCGCAGCCGCCACCAGTATTCATACCCACTGTTTTTACGCCGCGACTCTCGTAATAGCTCGCCATTTCAAAGTTAGCGACGATGATTGCCCCATTCCGCTTGGCCATGCGTTCGGCATCATCAACATGATCAAAATGGGCGTGACTTAAGAAGATAAATTGTGGATCAGGTCGATCCGATTTTACATCCGCCAGAGGATTGGAATCATAAAAGGGATCAATCTGAATTCTGTGTCCGTCGGCATGAAGTTCCACATTGGAATGACCGTGATAGATGACCTTTACTGCCATGGTGTGCTCCTTTTGAAAGACGTAAATGTTACGCTCGTGTAACAAAGTGGATTATAGGCCCTGAATATAGCTCCGTGGTAATAAACCGGTGGTCCGTTTGCAATTTCGAATCAACCACCGGATTGCCATCCGGTGCTCGGCGGGCGCATTGCGTTATCGAGCACAGTGGTGGTAACCCGGTGGTTGGTTGGCGGCCACTGGATCAGCCACCAGATTCATCATCCGATATAACCGCAGTTATCTCTGGGATGCGTTCGCGTATATTTTTTTCCAAGCCCAGACGCAGCGTGGCTTGTGAACTCGGGCAGCCCACACAGGCCCCGTGGAAACGCACAGAAACCACTCCCTTTTCACTTACAGCCAGCAGTTCTACATCCCCGCCGTCCCACTGAATCATGGGCCGCAGGCTGTCCAGCACCACTTGCACACGTTGATTCAACGTCGATTGTGGCGTTTGCGGGGCTTGGGAAAGGTTAATATCCATCATCCTACTCACGTAAAGAGTATAGGTTAGCGGGAGTTGCGCATCAACCATTGTAAGCCCAGCAAGTTGTAGGGCATGGCAGTTGGCAGATTGCTGGCTTGCTTTCTGGTGCCCAGTCCGTATGATGTAACCGTGGTTACATTTATAGACAAGAGCAAAGGCGATTCTCAAAGTATTGGATGCGGTGTTTTCATAAGTACAAGTTACACGTTAGACAGGTGACGTTAAGCATGGCTGCCGGGAGTCATAAATGGTTGATGCTCATTTACAGCGTGCCACGGCATCCTTCGGCATCGCGTTTGTATGTGTGGCGCAAACTCAAGCGGCTGGGAGCTGTCATGCTACAGGATGCGGTCTGGGTACTGCCGCTGACGCAACGCACGCGCGAGCAGCTTACGTGGCTGGCGGCCGAGATCAAGGAACTCAACGGAAGTGCCGCGCTTTGGGATTCATCGGTGGCGGATACCCGATACGAGGCTGAAATGATTCAAAAGTTTCAGGCAGCAGGGGAAAAGGAATATCAGGAGATTCTGGCAGGGCTTAACGCTACCGGCCGGGACCTGTCCGCTTTGTCACGACGATTTCAGGAAGCACACTTACAGGATCATTTTCATTCCGTATTGGGTCGGCGGGTGCGCGCCGCGCTGCTTACGGCCAAGGAGAGGCCGTCATGAAATGGGTCACCTGGCAAAATGTGGGCGTTGATCGGATGGCTTGCGCATGGCTGATTCGCCGATCCATCGATGCTAAAGCAAAATTTCAATTCATTGCCGAAGGCCAAACGGATCTGCCTGCCAACACCATCGGCTTTGACATACCGGGCGTGCGGCTTTCGCACCATCAGGGCCACTGTTCCTTTCATGCATTTCTCAAGGTATACGGACTCAAAGATCCGGTCCTGAAACGCATGGCGAGAATCATTGATGAAGCCGATACCGTACAGGAAGTCTCGGTTGAGCCGGCAGCAGCGGGCTTGGACATGGTTTGCCGCGGAATAAGGCTTACCAGCCCCGACGATCTGACGGCCATTGAACGGGGAATATTGATTTACAACGCTCTTTACGCCCAGCTTGCGGCGGAAACAGCTTGATCTGAAAAGGAGATATGCACAATGAAATGGATCACACGGGAAAAAGTGAAGGTGGATCGGGTCGCCTGTCCCTGGCTAATCAGGCGATTTGTGGACCCCAACGCCGAATTCATTTTTGCGCCGGCAGATCAGGTCGCCGCGATTGCCCTGCGGGAAGGTGCAACATCCTTTGACTGCAAAGGTGACGACCTGGGACATCACGGCAAGGAGTGCTCCTTCGAGGCGATCATCAAAAAATACCAACTGGTGGATGATCCGGCGCTGATGCTCCTGGCCCGGATCGTCAACGGCGCCGATACCGACAATTCGCTGTGGAACCAGCCGGAGTCCGCGGGGCTTAATGCCATTGCCGAAGGATTTCGGCATCTTGGCTACCCCAATGACCTGGAACAAAATCGCGCCCAATGGATCGTTTATGAAGCACTTTACGCCTATTGTCAGGAGATGGTACGACAAGGGAAGCCATCGGGCGCTGGCCGGCATTAGTGCTCTGCATTCAAAACCATCAGGAGTTTGACGTATGGATCAACGCGAGATATTTCGTGAAACACTGCGGAGCGTAGCGGGCCTATGCGCAGTGGCTGCCGTGACGGCACCCAAAAGCGGCGGCCAGTTATTCCTGAAGGGTGCCAAGCCGTTTATCGAAACTGTGATCATTGAGGAACCCGCGACGCTCAAAGCCCTTGCAAGTTGGCTGCGCGAGCGTGGAACTCGCCTGCGCGAACCGATATGGTTTCGGGATGCTGACACCGCGGAGAAGTTGGATTTAGTGCTGTTTATCGGATTGGCGCGTTGGTATCCGCCCCAGTACGACTGCGGCGCATGCGGTTTTTCAACGTGTAGTCAATTCACCCAGCATGCGCCTAAACATCGGCTGGAAGTGGCCGACTCGGATGACTGGCAGTTCGCCGGACCTATTTGCCAGCTCCGCTGTATTGATTTGGGTATTGCCGTCGGCTCTGCCGCCAAAATCGCCAGCATTAACAACATTGATACCCGGTGCCAGACACGCATAGCGGCTGCGGCCCGACACTTGGGCGTGATTCAGGCCGATCTCGCGGTGGCGCTCTCGATGAGTGTTTCGCATAAAAATATTTTCTTTGACAAGAAAATGCCCGAAGTGAACTTTGACGCCGTTGCGGATGATACGCCGCCGGCGAACTCTTAATAATGGGTAACAGTTATGTCCGTCGGCTCTGACAATACGCATGTGCTTTCCCTGCTGGATCGCAATGGATGGATTATTTTTGCCACACGCATGCTGCGACTCTTTGGTTATGGCATGGTTTCGGTTGTGTTGATGCTTTACCTGACGGGTCGCGGCCTAAGCCAGACCGATGCCGGGTTGCTTCTGACACTGGGACTATTGGGCGATACCGTCATTTCATTATGGATTACCACACGGGCGGACCGGTTGGGTCGGCGGAATATGCTTTGGATCGCGGCCAGTCGAATTATAGTTGCGGGCGCGGTTATGGCACTAACTGGCAATTTTATGGTGTTGGCAATCGCGGTATGTCTGGGCGTGATCAGCCCCAGCGGTAATGAAGCCGGCCCTTTCCTGGCGATTGAACAAGCCGCTCTTTCCCACCTGATTTGCGCACGAAGCCGCACGGGCGTGTTCGCCTGGTACAACCTGGCCGGATCGGTTGCGACGGCATTGGGCGCACTGGCGGCGGGATTACTGGTCTATGCCCTTCGGTCCAACGGAGTCGCCGCTCTCGCCGACTATCAAATAATCTTAATCGCCTACGCGATCATCGGCGGAGTGTTGATGGGGTTGTTTTTTGGCTTGACCCCGGCGATTGAGACGCCCGTTACGGCATCGCGCCACGCATCGGATTTGCTTCTTGGGCTACACCGTTCGCGCCGCACGGTCTTCAAACTCTCTGCCTTGTTCTCGCTGGATGCCTTCGGCGGCGGTTTTGTCATTCAGGCATTATTGGCGTACTGGTTCCACGTTCGTTTCGGCGTTCATGTAATGACTTTGGGGACTATTTTTTTTGGAGCCAATATTCTCGCGGGAATATCCGCCCTGGCGGCGTCGCGACTTGCCCGGAGCTTTGGCCTGATCAACACCATGGTCTTCACGCACATTCCATCCAATATCCTGTTAATTATGGTTCCACTGATGCCCAATCTTCCCCTGGCTATTATTGTGTTGCTGGCTCGTTTCAGCATTTCACAAATGGACGTTCCCACCCGTCAAGCCTATACCATGGCGGTTGTGGATCCGGATGAGAGATCCGCTGCGGCTGGCATTACGGGTATCGCCCGCAGCACCGGAGCGGCTATTTCTCCACTGATTGCGGCGCAACTGCTGGCGATTCCGGCATTATCCAGTCTGCCATTTTTCATCGCGGGCGGTATTAAGCTCATCTACGATTTAACCCTGTGGAGAAATTTCCGGCGCACCGAAACCATCGAAAAGATACACATTCCAGAGGTCCCAACCGCACCGAAAAAGCCCGGGGTCAACTCCGCGGCGGGGAGCAACACATGACTGGTGTTCTTTCACGTCGCATTGAATAATCGGACAGGCTCCCAGGGCGAAAATAATGTTAAACTACAGGAAGAACACGGCGGTTTATACCATCAGGAGACTTTATGATATCACTATTTCGTCTGCCATTATGGGCGTGTGCGGCGCTGCTGCTAACGGTGTCCGGCTGCGTGGCCCGGCCGATTGTGCCAAAAAATACCGGCCTGCTGCGGCTGACTGCAACCATCCCACTGCCGCATGTCCGCGGCAGGATTGATCATCTGGCCCTGGACGCCCGCGGTCGGAGGTTGTTTGTCGCGGCGTTGGGAAATCACACGGTGGAAGTGGTGGACCTAAAGTCCCGCAAGGTCATACATGTAATTCCTCATCTGCGCTATCCGCAGGGACTGGCGTACGTGCCCGATTTAAACCGTCTGATTGTGGCCACAGCCGGTGATGGCAAGCTGCGCTTTTATAATGCCGGAACATTTCAGCTTTTGCACACTGTGAATCTGAAAGATGATGCGGATGATCTGCGTTACCAGCCCGGTACGCATACGGTTTTCGTAGGTTACGGCAATGGCGCCATTGACGGCGTGGATGTCCGGAATTTTAAAATCACCTGCCACATTCCCGTGGCTGGTCATCCGGAGGCGTTTGAGGTGGGCCGGACGCATATTTATGTTAACGCTCAGCAATATGATCAAGTGCAACAGTTAAATCGTTCCACACAGCGTGTCACAGCCACATGGAAACTCCACCACGCCGCCGGAAATTTTCCCCTGGCTTATGATGCACACCATCATCGGCTTTTCATCGGGTGCCGTCAGCCAAATCTGCTGCTGGTTCTAAGTTCCCGCACGGGCCGGGAAATCGCGCGGTTTAAAATTGGCGGCACCGCCGATGATATGTATTTTGATCCGGCGAACCAGCGGGTATACATTGCCTGTGGTGCCGGCGTGCTGGAAGTATTTCACGAGAACACCCCGAACAGCTTCGCACTTCTGGCCGCTGTTCCAACAACATGGGGCGGGCGCACCAGCCTGCTGGATGACACATCGCACACACTCTACCTTGCAATTCCGCACCACGGCAGTCAACGCTCGACGATTCGCGTGTATGCCATAACACATTGATTATTCATACACGGACAGACGGCTTGACAGACGGCTGGGAATTAGTAGGCAAATACCGTAATATAGCGGAATGAACGGACCCCAAGCCATCCTTTTTTCTGTGCTGCTGACACCTCCTTAGGGCACTGCATCTGCCGCCGATTGCGCGGCAATCGTGATGGAACCTTTTTGCTCTAAAAACTCTCGCTTTGAAAGTCATTATGTTTTCCGATGAAATCGCCCGCCGCCGCACCTTTGCCATCATTTCTCACCCGGATGCCGGTAAAACCACGTTGACTGAAAAGCTGCTGCTTTACGGCGGCGCGGTGCAGTTGGCAGGCTCGGTGACCGCCCGCAAATCGCAACGTGCCACCACCTCTGACTGGATGGAGCTGGAACGCCAGCGCGGCATTTCGGTAAGTTCCACGGTTTTACAGTTTGATTACAACGGCTATCGGCTTAATTTGCTCGATACGCCGGGGCATAAGGACTTTTCCGAAGATACATACCGTGTTCTGACCGCCGTTGATGCGGTGATTATGATCATTGACGCCGGTAAGGGTATTGAACCGCAGACCCGAAAGTTATTTGAAATTTGCCGCCGCCGTGGCGTGCCGATCTTTACGTTCATGAACAAACTGGATCGCCCCGCGCGTGAGCCGCTGGATTTATTAGATGAACTGGAGCGCGTGCTGGGGCTTCAGGTGTTTGCCATGAATTGGCCACTGGGCAACGGCAAAGAGTTCCGCGGCGTATTTGACCGCGTGCGAAAAGCGGTGCATTTATTTGAACGCACGCCGCATGGGGCATATCGGGCACCGGTAGCAGTATCGCAATTTGATGATCCATCGGTGCAGGCTACTCTGGGAGACAACTTATATTCGCAGTGCCATGAGGAGTTGACGCTATTGGAGGGAGCCGGCGCAGAGTTGGATGCGGCGCAGGTACATTCCGGCAAGCTAACTCCCGTATTCTTTGGCAGTGCCGCCAATAATTTTGGCGTGCAGATGTTGCTGGACGCGTTTTTAGAATATGCCGTTGCACCGCAGCCGCGCAGGTCCGGAGATCAACTTGTGGCGCTGGATCAACCCGCATTTTCCGGCTTTGTATTTAAAATACAGGCCAACATGGACCCGCGCCACCGGGATCGCATTGCCTTTGTACGCGTTTGCTCAGGCAAATTCACACGCGATATGAGCGTAATTCATGCCCAAAGCGGCCGCAAGGTCCGGCTATCCAGTTCGCATAAACTTTTTGGCCGGGATCGGGAAACGGTGGATGAAGCCTATCCCGGCGATGTTATTGGCTTGGTTGGGCACGATGAATTCGGTATTGGGGACACGCTGACAGAAGACCCGGCGATTATCTACCAGGAGATACCACAATTTCTGCCGGAATGTTTTGCCTATATCCATTCCACCAACACATCGCAGTTCAAACGTTTCCGCGAGGGCCTGGATCAGCTACTGCAAGAGGGTGTTACACAGGCCTTGCAGGTCGTGCACTCCCACACGCGACTGCCCCTGCTGGCGGCGGTGGGGCCGTTGCAATTTGAGGTGGTGCAATATCGCCTGCAAAGTGAGTACGGAGCTGAAACGCGTTTTGAGAAAACGCCTTGGACAGTCATGCGTTGGCTGGCAGCCGAGGCTCCGGCGGACAAGGTGGAACAGGCCGTGCAGTACAAACGCATTGGGCAGGCACTGGACGACCGGCAGCAGCGCGTGTTGCTGTTTCCCGACGAATGGGCGCTGAAATATTTTCAACGCGAACACGCGGATTTGGTACTCCACGAATTGCCGCCGGGGAAATAAAAGCCTAGGTCAGGATCCGCCGCGGGCCCTGGTGGTCCAATGAGCCTTAGAAACGTAAAAATATAGGACCAAAGGTGATGAGGGCTATGAATAGTAGCATCGACGATCAAGTGGAATTTCCGCCCAAGCCTGTGGATTTTGCGCAGCGGTTATGGGCTTCCGGGCAGGACTTGCTGGCGGCGGGAATGTACGTTGCGGCGCGGCGGGAATTAGAGGCGGCGGAGCGCCAGGCCTTTCTTAAACGTGATGCCGCTTTACTGGCGCGGGTATATCTGCCGCTGCTGGAAGCCGCGCGACAAATTCGGCAATTTTGCTGCGACGGCGTGATAGCTATTACGCCCGGCGATACACCTAACCAACGCGCCGCCCTGCGCGACGTGTGGCATTCGGGTGGGGTGTGGTTGCGTGTGGAAAGTTGGGGGCAAAATAAGCCCTGCGCCTTACCCCAAGTGCCCGATGCGCCCGTGGAATTATTAAGCATCGTAAAATATCGCAAGCATTGGCGCATTACTCTGCCGACGGGCAAAAGCGGAATTGGGCGGCAGCGGGAGCGCTCTGGCGTTCTGATGCAATGGACACATAATCCGGGAACATTTATTTCGCCGGCACGCCCCGGTGCTCTCGTGGCCGTACTTCCGCCGCCGGGAGTTTATCATCCGGGCCATCCCCGGCATGGGCAGGCGCGGGAAACGGTGCTGTTAACCTTTGAAGCCTTGGCGATGGGATGGCTGGCACGGCAGGAAAAGGGTTCCACCGGCTGGGCCGAACTGGCGGTGTTGCGCCAGGCCCGGAATATTGATCCGGCATGTGAACCGATTTTGATGCGGATGATGAGCGTCGCCCAGAGTCTTATCTGACGGCTCTGGTTGGCTGGCAACGGTTTGAATCGCATCCGCCGAAGAGACGTACGCGATTTTTAGCAAATACGTGGTACGCGATGTCCGCGAGCTTTCGCAGAGGTGGTACGCGCAAGAGCGCCATGAACGCCATGCGATCCAGACGCTTGGGCAGCGCACGCCAAATAGATATAAATGCGTCAACCTCAGTAAAGACTTGCCCGTCGAAGGTCAATACGTGCATGACATCATGGACACGTTGAGCATCTAAGCCATAGGCTGTAGCATTGAAACCCGGCGCGGCAATGTTGATCGCCTGAAGATGTCCAAGACGATCGTGCCGGAGATGGCGTTGAATTTCCCGGTTACAGACCGGACATTGGCCATCATAGAAAACGCGTAGCGGATAGTGTTGCGGTAGGATGTTCATACGAGGTAACAATAGGCGATCAGTTCTGACAATTCCAGAATGAACATATAAAATTCGCGTTTAGGTTAAATAGAAGCCGCCGAGTCTGGTAAACGGTTATGAAAACGAATTCTCCCGGAGCCAACGTTTACAATAGGTAGCGCGAATCGAACAAACTATGAGATTCCGCGTAATAAAGGAAGGGCCGAATGGCCACGGATGAAAATCTTGTTGCGGAGTTTGTGGCTGGTAATCAGGCCGCATTCGCTGAATTGGTGGAACGCTATCGCAGAGAGCTATTTAGCTTTCTGCAGCGATTTATCAATGAGGCCGCCTTAGCGGAGGATTTATTTCAGGAGACATTTATACAGGTATACCGTAGTGCCCCCACCTTTGACTCCACCCGACGATTTCGGCCATGGTTATTTACCATTGCAGCCAACAAAGCACGGGATCATCTACGGGGGGCGATGCGGCGCAATACGCAGTCTCTGGATAATATCGCGGGGACCGATGGCGATCAGGGAACGTTTATTGAACTCATGGAGTCCGATACGCTTTCCGCTCCGGAGCGGTTAATAGACATGGAGGATGCCGATGCAGTGCGGCAAATCATCGCACGGATGCCGACGATTTATCGTGAAGTATTGTTGTTAAGCTATTACAACCGCTTCGCGTATAAAGAAATTGCTCAGATGCTGGGCATTCCACTGGGAACGGTTAAAAGTCGACTCCACACAGCCCTGGCCATGTTTGGTCAGGCGTGGCGGACACGGCTTGGTGAAGGAAAAGAACATCATCAATGACCGTGGATGATCCGGCGGCGGTCTGCCGGGAGCTGATGCAGGTAAGCAGGTGAGCCATGACAAACCCCATGAATGACAATTCGGAAACCCCCATTCCGCCTCTGGCGGATCATGAAGCGGCATATATTGATTCCTTGCTGGAGCACGGCTCCGCAGCGCATACACTTGCGGAATCCAACGACCGTGAAGTCTGCCCGCCCCGACTGGTGGAAATTATTCACGCCCTGGCGCAAATGCCCCCGGTGGAACCACCCGTGGATTTAACCCGTCGCACTGTTGCTGCCGCCGGCAATGCCTCTGTGCTTCGCCTGACACCCCATGCCGGCAAGTCCATGCTCACCAACACCCGGCTCAAAGCCCGCACGTGGGATCCGCGCAAGGCGGACATCGCGGTCATGCTGATCGCTGCGGCCCTGCTGCTGACGGTGACACTCTTTCAACTCAATAAAGCGCGCACGCTGGCGGTGCAAACGGACTGCGCTAACAACCTGGCGATGCTGGGAACAGCATTCGGGCAGTACGCACAGGCGAACAGTGGCTTGCTGCCCCGCATCGCTGTTCCTGCCGATCATGACTGGCTGCCACGCGCTATGACCGGGCCGGCACATCGTGCCGCCAACGCCCATTGCAATTTGGCCAATCTTGCCCCCATGCTCAATGCGCGGACCCGTTATGCGGCGTGGACCCGGATGATCTGCCCTGCCGTGGCACCGGGCGCCGGGGTTAGCGGCACTGGAAATCATCCGGCATGGTCTAACGTCGGGTATAGCTATATCGATGAGTTATCCTCCTATCACCATCATTGGGCACAAGGCGGCCACGTCGCCATCATGGCCGATCGCAATCCATTATTTTATGGTGGAGGCGTCGGACAGATAAACGTAAATTCATGGAACCACGCGCGCCGCGGACAAAATGTACTATATGACGATGGTAGCGTTTTCTGGACGCGTACACCGGATGTCGGCCCGAAGCATGATAATATCTGGACACTGGGGAACCCACCCATACGGGTCTATTCGGGCAGAGAAGAACCAGCGTCACGTAACGACATTATTTTAGTACCCTGAAATGACGCTTATTGGCCGCCAGGAATTGCTGAGGATGGCGAACTTGCGGGAGCCGAGGCTGGCACGGTCGAGGGGCGGTAGGAAATTTTACACTCAATGGTCCTGGGGCCTTTTACCAGGCTGACGCCTGCTGGCAGCGCGTAGCGAATGTGATGCGCTACCCAGCCGTGCGTGGTGGTGACCGAAGGGGTGATATTTAAAAAAGCCACGACGCGTTGCCGCACCGGGGCTAAATCACCGATAAGCATTTTTCGCCCCAGGCGGTGCAATACGAGACGAGGACCCGCGACCGTTACCGGCACGGTCTCCGGACGAATGGAAATGTTGTAGCGATTGACCAGCCACGATGGGCCACGAATCCAAACAGGGACAATCCCAAGCTTTAACTTATGGGCCGGCTCAGAGGGCACGGTGAAACTCACCAGCACGGTGGCCGGCGTAGCCGTCACCTGGGCACTGACTACTCCGGGATAACGCACAACGAGTTGGGCCTGCATAGTTTGTCGCGTGCGCGGCGGCAAAGTGGTTAAATCGGATAACGGCTGGGCCACCACGCGCACCTGATCTTCCCCGCCAATGCTGGTCAGCACGCTTTTAGGTAATTGTATTTGCGCCACCGCCGGCGTGATGCTGGCGGCGACGTGTGGCAGTGCGGTAAAGGAAATGGGGCGGGAAATCGACACCATCTGATCTACCGCCAGTTGAATGCGCGCGGGCGTGGCGGAGATGACCCTGACATGGCGTTGGCGAAAATAGGGTAAATCGTTAAGCACCCTTACTGAGCTGACGTAATTTTTCGAGCCGATGGTTAACGTGTGAAGCCGCCGCACCACATACGCGAGATTGTTGCGATCATCATGCGTGAAAATAGCGCGGCCATCCGCCTGATCCCGAATCTGCTGCACCTGATCCCGTGGCCCCTGAATATTAACGTGAAATTCCCCATTGGCGGGGCTGACAATCCGGACAATATCATTGGCGTCACTGGGCGGCACGACCACGCTGATCTGAAAAGGCAGATCGTTTTCAATGGCCGTCAGATGGGCATCGGCATACATCCACAAAAGCAGCGTCAGCAGCAGCGTCAGCGGCACAACTTTCAGGCGTTCCAGTATGCGGCGTTGTTGTTGTGGCATAATTGCTATTCTTTCAGGCCCACGGGGCCGTATTGGATGATCAAACGCACACGGCTTTGCTTCCCGCTCGCGCGTTACTTGGCTTATGCGGCGGACCGGTGAGCCTCTGCATGATCGGGCTTCTGCAAAGCCTTGGAGAGCCGCTCGCGCAACTGTTCACCGGTGAGTTCGCGGACAAACTCGCCGCGCATAGCAACACTCATGATGCCCGTCTCTTCACTGACCACAATAATGACGGCATCACTTTCCTGCGACAATCCTAAAGCAGCCCGGTGTCGCGCCCCCATGTCTGGGCTGACTTCAATTCCTTCCGCCAGTGGAAACTGCACCCCCGCCGCGGCGATTCGACCGTTACGGATCACCACACCCATGTCATGGAGCATGGATCCGGGCCAGAAAATTGTATTTAATAGTTCCGGCGAGGCTTCCGCGTTCAGCACGGTTCCCTGTTCCAGCAATGCACCCAGGCCCACTTCGCGTTCCACGGCAATCAAGGCGCCTATGCGATTGCGGGAGCAATATTCAGCGCTTTGACACAGACAGTCAATTAATCGCCGGGAGGCGGAACTGCCAGGCCCGAAAAATCGCGTTTCCCCCAGGCGAATTAACGCGCGGCGCAGTTCCGGCTGAAATACCACCACGACGGCAAAACTGGTAAAGACCAGAAGCCGGCTGAAAAGAAATTCCACCTGCGGAAGTTTATTGCCGCCAAGTTTAATAATTGTGTAGGCGATGATTAAAAAAAGCGCCACGCCCTTGATGAGCCGCGCGCCGCGTGTGCCGCGCAGGAACTCCAATACCCAATACACCACCACGCCAATCAAGGCCAATTCCAGCGTGACAACCCACCAAGGATAGGCGGTCAACCGATTCAGCAGTGTGTGTAAAAATTCCAGCATGCAACCATTAGTATAAGCCTCGGACCGGCGATGGGAAACCACGACGGGAAACCACCATGGCAATACCATGCACCGGTGCGGTTACAATAGACCGGGTTAAAGATCAGGCGGGATGTTCCAGGAGCTAAGTTAGGAGTTCGGAAATATGATGCAAGCCGATAAAAAGGGGGTTGTGCTGGTGACTGGGGGCACCGGCTTTGTGGGGCAAAGCATCGTGAGATGCTTGGGGCAATCCGGATATACGGCGCGCATTTTGGCCAGAAATAGGCCCTCTGGCCAAACGGATCATCCATCGATGGAATTTCGCCAGGGTAATGTGGTAGACGGGCAAGGCGTGGAATCGGCCATGCAAGGCTGCACAGCGGTGATACATCTGGTGGGAATTATCCGCGAAACACGTTTCCAAAGCTTTGAGCAAGCCCATGTGCAGGCAACCGAAAATGTCCTGAAAGCTGCATCGGCTGCGGGGGTTCAGCGGTATATTCACATGTCCGCGTCCGGCACGCGGGAACATGCGGCGGCACAGTATCACCAAACCAAATGGCGCGCCGAACAGATGGTACGGGCGGCGAACCTGAACTGGACGATTTTCCGGCCCGGACTCATCCATGGCCCAGACGGTGAATTTACCAGAATGGTTATGCAATGGCATGATGGTAAGGTGCCCCCCTTTTTATTTATGCCATACTTTGGCGGTGGGTTGCTGGGCCAGCGGGCTGTAGCGCGCGTGCAACCGATTTTTGTCGAGGATCTCGCGGAGTTGTTTGTGTGCGCTTTGGAAATAACGGGTACGGAAAATCGCACGTATGAGGTCGGCGGTCCAGATCAATACACGTGGGCGGCCATGCTGGAAGTTTTTAATATGGTGTTACCGAGGCCGGCGCGTCCAATTCTGGGAATACCCTTCTGGCTGGCTAAAGCGTTATCCGCTTTTTCGTTGCCGGGGCTGCCGTTTAATCATGATCAAGTTGTCATGGCGGCGGAGGACAGCGTATGCGACCTTGCAGCAGTAAAGCAGGATTTTCCGGGCTTTGCTCCACAAACACTGGCGACCAGTGTTCGAGGCTATATCACAACCATGGCCGCGGGTTGATTGCCCGAAATCCGTAAAGCGGAAATCGGTGGTTGGTAAACACGCCCGCGGATCTGGAACCGTGTCCTTAACGCCGCAGTCCGCATTTACATGTATCCTGGGATTTATTGAGTGGCCAGCGGCACCAGCAACAAGACTGTTTCACGCCGTGGCACGTGGTGCTGTTGCGTCAGAAAAGAACTACCCAGGGACGTATTAAGCACACCGATTTTTGCGGGAGCCAGAACGACAAAATGCCTCGGTGGAAGCAGAAATGAAAACTGCAAATCAGAAAATACGTGACGCACCGGCCCGGCCCCCGGTGAAGTGACACTTAATCCCGGGCCGGCAGGCGCTGGGTTTACACCGAGGTTTACCGCGGGTTCCAAGCTGATAATGGTTAATCCAAATTTGGTCGCGGAATTGGCGGCAATCAAAAACTGATCCTGGCAATTTCGGAATGTGCGAACCACCAGCGGTTCGGCGACGGTGTGACAGGTGAGCATCTGATGGCGGATATTGGAATGCACAGTCAGCACCGCCGGTGCAATATTGGCGATCTGACAATACACCGCCTCCGATGTCACGCCCGGGCCATTGATGAGCTTACGAATGGCGGCCCAGACTTTAAACGAACCAGCCCTCGTTTTGAATCCGTTGGCTTTCAGAAGTGCTGCGGTGCGCTGATCGACGGGCGCTTTGGTTAATAGCTTCCATACTTTGGGATTCTGGCTGAATGTTCCGATAGGAAGATTTACCTCAATAACCTGAATCAGCGCCGCGCGCGGCACCTTGGATTTTCCCGACTTCTTATGCTTAGGCTGCGGTAATTTGGGAATGGCATAATTCGGGTGATGCAGGGGAAAATAGACCGGCCCCTTTTTTATGACCGTACAGCCCCCTAGCATGGCAAGGGCACCTGCAAAAATAATGCCCAGAGCGGGGTGGAATTTAATAATCGTTGACGTTCTGCTCATGAGGCGTATCATAAAGTAACTGTTTGCCGTAGTCGAACAGCGACATTGTTTCTCCCCGCGCCGACAGTGGAAATCGAGGTTCGCAATGCACAGGACATCACGCTTGGGAGTTAATAGCCTGCTGACAGATTCAGGAGCATGAGATGGCAATCGATTCTGCGGTGTTAGCAATCCCCTTGCTTATGGTCGCCGTCGGCGCGACGGTGGTTTGGGGGCTCGAGTGGCTCGGGCGGCGTGGTGGTGCCAGCGCCACGGATGAAGTGGTAGAGGACGCCGTCGACTCCGTTCTTGCGGTTGCGTTCCGCGCGAAGCCAGGGCGCAAGCAGGCAGTTAGCGGCATGAGAGAACTGAAAATTAGCCGCCGCCTGGTTCTCCGATTTGCCGCCTATCTTTTCTTCGCGACATTAATGACACTGCTGTGGCTGCTTCTGGGCTCGCAAGTTGCGAAACTATGCGAACCCGCTGCCGTCGCCTTTATCAAACACGGCGGAGAGATCGCCACCTACAAATTGCACTTGTACTGGAATATCCGCATAGCGTTTGGCGTGATGGGTTTTCTCGTGGGTCTGGTCATCGGTGAAGCGGCTTACATTCTTATTTCCCCCTTAATTCCCGCCTAATAAGATTTATAATAAGTTTTCCTGGCGAAGATATAATAGCCCAGCCATGGGATCGCTTTGCATACAATAATGTGGATCCCTCTGGGCTGGAGTGTCCGATGTTCTCCTATGTTAATCGCAAAAATGTAACCTATTACCTGCACATGCGACGAACCGCTGCCGGCAGGACGGGATATGTCATGACCCGAAGCAGCGCAGACGCCTTGGAGACTGTTCCTCCGGGAATGGAGATTGTTGAAAACGTCAACGCGCAGGTCTCTGTGCGGATGCGACGCAAACGGATTATTACAGCGGCCGAAGAATCGCTGGTTCGCAAGGCGCTTGAAAAGCTTGCGTTAACGCATTATCGCGTGGAGATTAAAAACCGCACAATTGTTATCTACGAACCGCATGGAACCTGTGATGAGACGACGCGTCGGCACGACGAATTTCCGGAATCCAATGCCCTGGCATTGATCGCTCTACAACGCCTCCGAACAGTCCTTGGAGACGATCAAGTGGACGAATACGTCGCACAGAAGCGGCAGGAGGCCTTAGCGCGGGCGCAGCGAGAAGAGTCGTATGATCCGGTATTGCAGTTAACACTTTCACGCCCCAACGATAGGAGCTTTACTGTTGAGCGAATGGGCTACTTCGGCATGGGCGGATGGCGATTTGTGGCGCTGGTTTCCTTGCAGGAAGCCCTAAGGGCTTACTTGCCGAGGCTCGGCAAGGCGAGTTTTTTCGAGATGTAGCGGAAGGGTTTTCCTTAACAACGCGACGATTTCGGCAGAATGATGCATTTTGCATGATTGTTTCTATGGATATCCCAAGCGGGTTCAATATATTTGGCAGGTTTCGCCCCCCCCCCCGAGCCGGGCAGGATTTTCTTTCGTAGCACGCGGATCGCCCAGGGAATAGGGGCGTTGCCTCGTCGGGACCGGCGGTGGGGGGGAAGCGAAATTGCGATTGCCGGCGTCGGGTGCGGCTTTTTCCGTAATTGCATTCCGCGTCAAACCGTGACGCTGCCGCGTCAGGCTATCGCTATTTTTTTTGTGGTGTTTTGTGTCCAAGGTGGCGAGCGTAGCTAGCTCAATGCGGGAGGGTTGAGTTCGAATCGGGATGCGGGCTGATCGCACGATATTCTTGCCGACGGAACCACCGGCTCATCGCGTACCGGCAGCTACAGCACATTAAAATAACGGGCTTCGGGGTGGTGGACGATCATGGCGGAGGTGGATTGCTCAGGCTGGATCATCCAGTTCTCTGATAACGTGCAGCCGATGCGTGAGGGGTCTAACAGGGCAAAGAGTTTCTCTTCATCCTGTAACTCCGGGCAGGCGGGGTAACCGAAGCTGTAGCGGCAGCCTTGAAAATGGCAGGCAAAAATATCGCGCATGGCGGAACCATCTTTATCCGCAATGCCCAATTCCTGGCGCACACGTTTATGCCACATTTCCGCCAGCGCCTCAGCGATCTGCACGCCCATCCCGTGGATGTACAGATATTCTGTGAAATCACCCTGCTCAAAAAGTTGTTTCTCATACGGGGCCACAGCCGAACCCGCCGTCACGCACTGCAGGGCCAGAACATCCATTTCACCGGATTCCACGGAACGGAAAAAGTCCGACAGGCACCAGCGCTTGCGGCCAGTTTGCCGGGGAAAATGAAAACGCAGGCGTTGTGTTTTCTTATCCTCGGCATAAACGATCAAATCGTTTTTATCCGCCTGAGCCCAGAAGTAGCCGTAAACCACCTGCGGGCGCAGCAGATTCATGTCCCGGCATTTCTGTTTGATGCGGTTATAAATTGGACGAACGTGGCTTTCCGTCCATTGACGAAATTCATCGCGCGGCATGACGCCGCTTTTGAATTGCCATTGGCCGCGGAAAAGCGCTACTTCATCAATATAAGGAAATACCGCATCAACCGGAATATCCGTCACCACACGCGACCCGTAAAAGGGCAACGCCGGCACCGCTACGTCGGTGCGTATACCGGAGTTGGCATAATCCTCCGTGCTGATTTTGGTACTCTCATTTTCCGTCGCCGAGGTGGCAGCGGTCGCGCCAGCTTTGCAACGCAACTCGGCCTGTTGCCGGGATTGCCCCGTGTCGCCGAGAATCTCGGCGAT
>JAJZDN010000195.1 GCA_021805985.1 Planctomycetota bacterium
ATATGGTATTCCTGCCGTCGTCCTGTCGCGGTGCTCAAGGTGCTTCGTACCGGTTCCCCGCTGTCGAAAACGGGAGAAATGAGGTGGTGCAGCGGAGATGTTTTCCGGACAAAGGCAAGATTTCGGCCAAGGCGGGCTGGATTGCGGTTTCTTCATGGAGCTTTCACCTCTATATTTGCTGGCCGTGCGGTTGGCGTGGAATGTGAGAGCAAATTGTAAAACCTTTTTCAGGAGTCTACAAAATGAGCAGGCATAGAAGTATCGTTTCATCCGCCGCCAACTGCGGCCACCCGCAGGCCATTCGGTCAGTGGGCAATTCACACGGCTCCGCTAACGAGCGGGATGGTTCTAAGATATTTGGTCGCGTGCCTTGCGCCGCACTGCTGCTGTTGGCGGTTGGAGCGATCATGGTAGAGGGGGCCTCGGTTCGCGCTGATACCATCGTCGCGTCTGACAACGCCGGGAACTCACCATATGTGGTGGGCGTAGCACCCAACGTCAATCTCTCGGCATTTTCCGGGCAAAATGGGGGCAGCGGGTTTGGGCCTTGGTCTGTGGCCAGTACCGCCGGCAGCAGCCAGGGTGGTGATTTCATAAGCTCCAACACTTGGAGCGGCGTAACGCCTTGGTTTGACATTTGGCAGTACGTTGGAGGCCAGACCACGGCAACCCGCCCGTTGAACAGCGTATTATCCAGCGGCGAAACGCTGTCCTTTGATTTCGTGCTCAGTGCCGACGCTACCGGCGGGGCGGTAGGTTTTTATCTCTCCGATTCCGGTGGTAATCCATTATTCAGCTTTTATCAGATGGGCAACACCTCAACGGCGGGATACGCCATCGACGCGAACGGTACGACATCCGGCGTCGGCGTTCAATACAACTTTCATACGCTTGATCACATGGCGTTTCAATTGACCAGCGCCACCACCTACAATTTCGATGTGAACAATGCGTTGGCCTTTTCCGGAACCATTTCTAATGCGACCGGCGGCATCACGAGTCTGAATTTTTTCGATAGCAACGGAGGGCCTTCCAGCGATGTTCAATTCACAAACCTATCGATTTCTTCCCCCGTCCCCGTTCCAGCCTCATTTGGCCTGCTGGCATGCGGAATGGGCGCGGCCCTGGTTCTCAACAAACGCCGCCGCGTAAAGACATGAGGTCGAACCCACGCGAATCGCCTCTTGACGCGTCAGAAACGCGATCCAACGCTGGTGGATCGCGGCTACGAAGGGGTTCAATGTGGTTGCCAGCCGTTCATATGTGAAAGATTATTCATAAAGCACTATGTAAGGAGATTCAACATGAATCGCCGAAGAGGATTCACGCTCGTTGAATTGCTGGTGGTCATCAGTATCATTGCCCTTCTTATCGCGCTGCTATTGCCGGCTCTGGCTAAAGCCCGTGCGCTGGCCGTTAGCGTAATTTGCGAGTCAAATCTAAGGCAGTTGGGCGTTACGTACTCGGAATATACGCAAAGCGAGGCCCCACACGGTTTTGTGTTTAATTACCTCGACCAGGGAGACCAAAGCTGGGTAGCGGCGCTGGGACAAATCTACGCCAACACGCAAACCGATAATTATTTCCCGCTACCCGCCGCGTACCAAAAGTTGCTTATCTGCCCGGCCACAAACATTCCCGGCCAGGGCGCGGGGGCAGAGGGAACCAATCTGGGATTCGGCATTATTGGGACATCGACCGGGCCATTTCAGGCGGACTGGTGGACCCCACAAAACTCCAATATCCCCACAGGCTGGTGCAGTTATGATTTAAACGGATGGATGTACGATATTCAGGACAGTTCGGCGTATTATCAATCAGATGCGGCTGGTAACGCGGGCATACCAGTGTCGTCCATTCAGCGGTACTTCTGGAGCAGCAGCCAAACTCCGGCTGGCGCTCAGACCCCTTTATTCGCGGACGGCATCTGGCAGGACAGTTGGCCCAAGCCAACCGATCCCGTGCCACAGAATTTGAACGGCGGCGTGATTAACGATCCGGTCAATGGCATTAACGCATATTGTATCAATCGTCATAATATGGCGGTTAATGTGGTGTTTGCCGATGGCCACGTCGAGCATGTGGCTTTGGGCGACCTGTGGACCTTGCACTGGTCGCCGTACTTCACGCCGCTTTCTAAGGGCATCAGCCTCACATGGCGCCCATTTAGTTTTTAGCAACCGTTCGCGGGTGCAGCGAGGAGATCTGAAAGTGATGGCCGTCCCTCGATGTTGGACATTCGAGGCCCGAAGTGAATGAGGTAATCCGGGCGGACCGACCACAGGATTCATGACCGGTTGTTCCGAGGCGAGCGCTTCGCGAAATTTGAACGTAGGAAAGGTGATCGTTGCGCAGGCTAAAGAGACGTTTTTGAAAACCCCGCGGGGGCTTTCACTGTCGCAGCTGAATTAAGGCCAAGCTCGTTAAATCCGCAGCCATTTCTGCGGCAATCATCGGTCCTCCACGAATGGCGGCTCGATACAGCAGCACCACGGCATGTCATCGTCCACGCGGGCGGGTGTGGTGGTGCAAAGCAAGTAGCTTTGTTTATAGGAGAAAAATACATGTTTAGTCAA
>JAJZDN010000196.1 GCA_021805985.1 Planctomycetota bacterium
ACAAAATCGCCGGACTTGTTTATGCCTGGTACCCCGGCGAGAACGGCAATACGGCGGTGGCGAATATTATCTTCGGCAAAATAGATCCCAGCGGCCGCCTTCCCGATACGTTCGCCCGAAATTGGCGGCAGCAACCTGCCTGTGGCCACTATCCGGGCCATAATATCTACGGTTTAAATCCGGAAGTGCACTTTGCCGAAGGAATTTATGTCGGATATCGGTGGTATGACAAAATGCATATCGCACCGCGCTATCCCTTCGGCTACGGATTATCTTACACCACGTTCTCGATCGGCGGCCTGCAAATTTCCGCCGCCGGTTCCGGCAAAGCCCGCACCGTAACCGTGACGGCCACAGTGACCAATACCGGGCACCGATCCGGTGCCGAAGTTGTGCAGTTATATGTTCGTCCGCGCGAAGATCGGGCCAACCGCTGTGTGCAAACGCTCAAGGGGTTTGCTCGCGTCGGGCTTCGGCCGGGCCAGACCAAAACGGTGAAGATGAAGCTCGATTGGCGGGACTTTGCGTATTTCAACACGAAAGCGGATCAATGGAAAGTTCCCCATGGCAAATACCAGATCGCGGTTGGTTATAACAGCCGTGATATCGCCGCCACGGGTATGGTGGAAATGCCATAGGGATTGGAAATCTTTACACAATTTTTACATCTCTGGATTGGTTTCTGCTTGCGACCAAGGTAACATTTGAGTCGTGGCGATCGCGCCAATGCGTTGGGCCAATTTGTGTGGATTGTCGGCAGAACGCGGCGGGCAAAGCTGACCGAAGGTGATCTATGCACGACTCAGTTCTGCAATTGCTTGTGCAAATTGCTGTAATCATGGTGACCGCCCGCGCGGCAGGTGGTGCCATGCGCTTAATCGGCCAGCCTCGGGTGGTGGGGGAGATGCTCGGCGGTATTATTCTTGGCCCGTCGGTTTTTGGGCTTCTGGATCATGGTGCCTTTCTGGCGATGCTGTTCCCAGTTCATAAGGGGTCTGATCCATATCCATTTCTTAATGTGTTGAGCCAAATCGGTGTGGTTCTGTTTATGTTCCTGGTCGGTTTGGAACTGGATATGAAGCTGTTGCGCAATCAGGGAAAAGCGCTGATTATTACCGGAGGTACAAGTGTGGCGGGCCCCCTGATGTGCGGAATCCTACTGGGGCTTGCTTTATTCAGAGAATTTCACGGTCCGGGCGGTAACGAACTGGTGTTTGCACTATTTATTGGAACGGCCATGTGCATTACGGCGTTTCCGGTACTCGCCCGCATGATCACGGAGCGTAATCTGCAGCGCTCGCGGGTCGGCACGTTTACCATGGCATGTGGTGCACTTAATGATGTGGTGGGCTGGTGTTTGCTGGCACTGGTAATCGCTATTTCTACCTCAGATGGATTGGGAACACATCCCGGTGGATACCCGCTGGTTTCCGCACTGATGACACTGATCTGGACCGCCGTATTTGGCTCATTTATGCTGCTGGTGATGCCCAAAATCCTGCATCGTTTGCAGGGGCTGTATGAACGCAGGGGATATTTATCACAAGATACGCTGGCCCTGATTATGCTCCTGATGCTGGCCGCCAGCGCTGTGACGGACTGGATCGGTATCCAGGCGATTTTCGGGGCATTCCTTCTGGGCATGGCAATGCCGGCCGAGAGCAAGTTTGTGCGACACATAACCGATAAACTCGAAGATTTTATTCTGCTGTTTCTTCTGCCGATCTTTTTTGCCTACACCGGCCTGCGCACGCGCATTGGACTGCTTGACAACGCCCATCTCTGGAAAATCTGCTTGCTCGTGGTGCTCATTGCTACCGGTGCAAAGGTCTTATTTTCTCTATTTTCCGCCCGGATTTCCGGCCTGACATGGCGGCAATCCGGTGTGCTGGGATCATTAATGAACGCCCGGGGCTTGGTGGAACTTATCGTATTGAACATCGGGTTGAGTCTGCATGTGCTGTCACCTCAGATGTTTGCCATCATGGTGATTATGGCCCTGGCCACGACGTTTATAACCACGCCTTTGTTGTACATGGTGTATTCGCCCGCTCGGCAGCGCCGGGAAGAGGCAACCGAGGAACCCAGGTCGAAGCCTGAGGAAACGCGTGCTCTGGTATCAGTATCCTCCCCGCAAACCGCACCGGGACTGGTGCGCGTGGGAAGCTTGTTGCTTGGGGCCGGGGCCGGAAGGCTCTGTGTGCTGCATCTTAACAACCCTGATGAGCATGAACGCCGCAGCAAAGCCTTTTATACCGTCGATGATCCCATTGAACTGGCTCTGCGGCAGGCTGCGGCCATGGAGGTTCCGGTTAGCGCAATAGGATTTGTCAGCACCGACTTTGCCTCCGATATTACCCTCACTGCCAATCGCTATGATGTGCAATGGATTGTGCTGGGCGGCCACCATGGAATGTTCGCTGCCTCCGCATTAGGTCGAATTGCCGATGATGTCATTCTGCATTCCAATCGGAATGTCGCAATTCTGGTGGAAAAGAATTTGCGCGTCGTTCAACGCATCATGGTGCCCTACATTGGCGAGAATCAGGATATTGGAGCATTGCTGG
>JAJZDN010000197.1 GCA_021805985.1 Planctomycetota bacterium
CCGGGATGCTGCATGAGAATCAACGCAAATACGACAAGACACAATATCACCAGCCAGCCCAGCATGCTGCGGCTGAATCTGAAATTATTGTTATCCCGCCCGGGCCGTTTGTTACCGGAGCCACCTTCACGCGAAGGGCCTCTTGAAGGGTCTTGCTGCGAATCCGCCATGAAATTTCCTCATATAGGGCGACCGGTGGAATCATTCCAGCGGAAGCGACGTTCCGGACCATTATAGTCGGTATTGGCATGAAAATGGAACAGATAAGGCGATAAAAACGGACGCACGCGCTTTTAGGCGCGGAAATTTTCCCGAAAATGGGTGATTTCCCCTAACTTTTGGCACTCCCTTTTTTCCAGGTCTCACTGCTTCATACCCTCCAATATTCGTGTGATCATGTCTCATGCCGCTATTTTTTCGCCAATAAAAACCGAACGTGCCATCCAAACTTCCCGCACCCCTGGTGAATTACGCAGAGGCCTCCGCAAGTTGCGGCGACCCCGCACTGGTATGGCCCCGATGGGCTTGGAGCCTGCATAACGTTTGCAACAATGTTAAGGTTTTCCGATCCATATCCGCAATGACCGCATCCGACAACGATCCGGAATCGATCAGCAACCGGTTGGCTTTGGCAAACGCACGGTGCCACGCGGCATCCTGCTTCAAGGCTTTGTCCATAAATGCCGCGGGGCACGATAACCCCCGCAGTGATTTTTCCAGTGGACCGCTCGAGTCAGAATGGTGTGTCTTGTTGGCTCGCCGCGCGCCACGTGTGATGCCGCCCCGAATCACGTCCGGTTCTTCATAGTTTGTATGGGGCTTCAGCACGCGCAAGTCCGCCAGCAAACGAAGGTGGGGCAAAATACTGGGAAGCGCTTTATCCAGCGTCGGAAAATTCCCCGCCTGCGTCCAAAGCGACGGAGCTTTCCAGCTTGCCAGCCAGTTCAACATTTCCTCCGGCGGCATGGGCTTGGCAATGGCATACCCCTGCGCCATGGTCCCCAAGCCGCCGGCCAGAAGAATTAATCCAAGCTCCGGGCTTTCCACACCTTCCGCCACCAACTCCCGATGGGTAATGCGGCAGAATTCTGATAACGATGTGATGATGGCGTGGTTTTCATAGCGCGCCCACATGCCACGCACAAACCGCTGATCGATTTTTACCGCGTAGCACTCAATTCGCTCCAGGTGCACCAGTGACGATGCGCCCGTGCCGAAATCATCCAGCAACACCGGCAAGCCCAATTTACGAGCACCGGTGAGAAAATCGTCCAGATCATTGAGATCACGTTCGGCGGCACTTTCCAGAATTTCCAGGTGCAACCGCCCCCGTGCCTGGGGGAATTGCTCCAGCAAACCTTCCAGGAACACCAGACTCTTGTGATCACGGAGAAATATCGGAGCCAGATTAACTGATACGGGGACAGCCAGCGGCGTGCCGTGCCACTTCTGAATCTGGGCGCAGGCCTGTGTCAGTACACGTCGATCAAACGTTAACAAGTGATGCGTGCCTTCAATGGCTGAGAGGAACTCCGCGGGGTTCAGTATCTTGCCGTCGCGCTTGACGCGTGACAAAGCTTCCATTCCGCGCAGTTTCCCGGTGCGTAAATCCACCATGGGCTGGAAATAGAGAATCGGATCCTGATCCTTGAGATAATTGACCAGAAATTCGCGCACTTCCTCCTTGCGGCGCATTTCGCTTTCCATGGTGTGATTAAAAAAGTTGTATCGGTCTTTACCGGCACCCTTGGCCTCATAAAGCGCTATATCCGCGTGGCGCAAAAGGTCCTGCGGCGTGGCCTCATCCATGGGAAATAGTGTCAACCCCAAACTGCCGCTGATGCCCGTATGCGTCTGACCGCCGATGACAAAGGGCCTGTGAATTTCCGCTAAAAGCCGATCAATAATTGGCAGGACCACCGAGTCACATTCCAACCCGGGAAGAATAATCAGAAATTCATCGCCACCCAGTCGCGCCAGCGTATCACTGTCCCGGATACATGGCCGTAGCCGTTCCGCGACGGTCTGCAGCAGCACATCCCCAGCCCCATGCCCATACAAGTCATTAATCTGTTTAAACCCGTCAAGATCGAGAATTCCCACGGCCATCAAACGCTGTCGCCGCCGCGCATCGGCCGCCCCCTGCGCCAGGCGATCCAACGCCAACTCGCGGTTGGGAAGTCCTGTGAGCATATCATGCGTTGCCTGATGAGAAATTTGCCGCTGCTCATCACGCCGCTTTAAGCCAAAGGCAATATCTTCCGCGAAGCGCGTCAATAAATCGCGTTCGCGCGGGCCAAAAGCCATACAATGATCTTCATACAGCACCAGCACCGCTTCCACGCGACCGGCGATCCGCACCGGAACGGCAGCCAAAGATTGCAGCCCGTGTTTGGCGGCCCCGGCCCGCCACGGTGCCATGCGACTATCGGTCATAAAATCATTCACGACCACCAGTTCGCCGCGCCGCCATGCTTCCGCTGTGGGGCTGCGCCCGGTTTCATCACGCCGATCCGCGGAAATCGGGGCCTGCCCCAATGATTCGGCAACAAATTCGCTGGCC
>JAJZDN010000083.1 GCA_021805985.1 Planctomycetota bacterium
CGGAAATGAAAATGGCCGGAAATCGCATGTTTGCGACCTCCGGCCACGGAAGATAACGGAGAGAGTGGGATTCGAACCCACGGTGAGGTTGCCCCCACACACGACTTCCAATCGTGCTCCTTAAGCCACTCGGACATCTCTCCAAGGCCTCGCCGAAGCGAAGATTATTAAGAGTATACTTTAACATACGTTACGTCAAATTCGCGAATACAACCGCGACGCTTCCGCGTCGGGACGGGCCGCGGGTGGATTGGATACGAGCCTTGCCGCATTACGGGGAGGGCTTTTTCCGTGACCGCATTTCGCATCCAACCACGACGCTTCCGCGTCGGGCTATTGGGCGTTTCCGTGAAGCCGTGGCGGATGTGGTCACGGCGATTCCGTTAGCTCGATGCGGCAGCGGCGAGTTGCCGGCGGGAAATGATTTGATGACACGGTATTGTTCGGCCCGTCGCGATCGGTATGGTGCTTGCCGCGTTACGGGGAGGGCTTTTTCCGTGACCGCATTTCGCATCCAACCGCGACGCTCCCGCGTTGGGCTATTGGGCTTTGGCGCGGGGTTACCGCGCTGCGTTGTTGACGGCCTGGGCGATGGCGTGCTGGCGTTCAACCGCTATTTGCATTAACCGGGACTGGCTGCAGCGTTCCGGCTCGTCGGGTGCGGGGCGTCGCTGCTTCCAAGTGCCGTCGGGGCCAAGGTCCCAAGCCTGCCGATTGTCTGCAAGCATGATGTCCAGAATCTCCCGCAGGCGCTGGAAAAGCACAGGATTCTCAATGGGTGTGGCGGCTTCCACGCGGTGGCTTAAATTGCGACTCATCCAATCCGCGGAACCCATGTATATTTCACTGTGCCCATCGTTGTGGAACCAGAAAAGCCGGGAATGTTCCAGAAATCTACCCACAATGCTGATCACGCGGATATTGTCACTTAAGCCCGGCACGCCCGGACGCAGGCAGCAGAACCCGCGCACGATTAAATCAATTTGCACGCCCGCCTGCGACGCGCGATAAAGCGTCTCGATAATTTCTGTGTCTTCCAAGGCGTTCATCTTCGCGATAATGCGCGCCGGACGCCCCGCCTGGGCGTGTTGGGTTTCGCGCTGAATCATTTCCTGGAATCTGTTGCGCATGGTCACCGGTGCCACGAGCAATTTATGATAACTGCTCTTCAGAGATCGGCCCGTCAAAAATGAAAAGAGGTTCACAACATCATCGCACAAATCTTCCCGGCAAGTGAAAAGCCCCAAATCGGTATACACTTCGGCAGTGCGGGAATTATAATTTCCCGTGGAAATATGGGCGTAGGACCTTACAGCATTATCTTCCCGCCGCACTACCAACGCAATTTTGGTATGGGTTTTTAAGCCTAGAATACCGTACACCACATGCGCTCCGGCACGCTCCAAAGCCTGCGCCCACTGAATATTACTTTCTTCATCAAACCGGGCCTTAAGTTCCACCAGCACGGCCACCTGCTTGCCCATTTCCGCTGCTCGGGCCAATGCCGGGACAAATGGCGAATCTCCGCTGGTGCGGTAAAGCGTCATTTTAATCGCCAGCACCTGTGGGTCATTGACGGCGGTAAGAATAAATCTTTCCACAGAACTGTTAAAACTTTCATACGGGTGATGCACCAGAATATCGCTCTGTCGCATGATGGCAAAAATACTGGCATCCGCATCTGCCAGGGCTGGGGCACAAACCGGCGTCCAGGGCGGCACGCGCAGGGCGGGAATATCCATGGTGGCCAAGCTCATCATATCGGCTAAACCCAATGGCTCGGGTCCTTCCTCCAGATCGTCCGTACGTACTTCAAGGCCGTCGGTTAAATAATGCCGCATTTCTTCGGACATACCGGCGGAAATCTGTACGCGCACGGTTTCCGCAAACCGCCTGGCCCGTAATTCCTCCTGCACTTCCTCCAGCAGATCTTCGGAATCTTCAATATCCTCGGCGGCTTCTACTTCCGCACTGCGGGTGACGCGGAAAAGCTGCGATTCTAAAACGTGCATGCCTGGAAAAAGCATTTCAAGCTGACCTTGAATCAGGCTTTCCAAGGGTACGAAAATCAGACCCGCTGTGGACTCAAGTTTAAACCAGCGGGGAAATAACCGCGGCACTTTTACCCGCGCAAAGAGTGCCTCGGGAAGCGCGGGCTGCCGCAGTAATACACCAATGGAGATACTTAGATTGCTGATAAATGGAAATGGATGTCCAGGGTCCACAGCCAAGGGCGTCAATACGGGGAAAATATAACGCGTAAAATATTCCGCCGCGTGCGCCTGCTGGCCCTCTGTGAGTTCTTCGTAGCGCCGCAGTGTGATACCGGCGTTAGCCAGCAAGGGCCTAAGTTCTCCGCGCCAGATCGTGTGCTGCATTGCCGCCATATCCGCAAGGCGCGCACGCACCAGTTCAAGCTGGCGGCGGTGGGGTAGGCCATCGGGGCCGATTTCGTGGGGCTTGTTGAGAATCCAGCGTTTTAACAGGCCGATGCGCTTCATGAAAAATTCATCGGTGTTGCTGGCAAAAATGGCCAGAAATTTCAAGCGTTCTAATAACGGGTTGCGCGTGTCGGCGGCTTCATGCAGCACGCGCGCATTAAAATTCAGCCAGCTTAAATCACGGTTAAAAAATCGAACGTCCGGCTGGCCGCCGGTAAGGGGTCGCAGGGGGGCCGTGGTGTTTTCGGTGGAGGTCGTCATGTCACAATCCGCAACTTTCTTTGCATCGGGCTAATTTCAGCCACATGAGCCTACCATTGCGATGCCGGTTTTGCCAAATCCGAATGTTAAGAAGGTAGTTGGATGGGTTGTTTTAACGCCGGATCGCCGGTGAGTTGGCCATGAATAGAATCCAACTGGCCGCTGAACAGTTCCGGAGAAGCCAGTTGATCATACGCGGCTTTAGCTCCGGCACCGATTTTTGCAGCCAAGGCCGGATCTTCAATCAGGGCATTAAGCCGAGCGGCCAATTCGCGCGGACTATCCGGCGGTGCCAAGAGGGCACTTGTTCCATTTTCCAGCAGCTCACAGACTTGATCCGTCTTGGCGCTGATAATCGGCTTGCCTAAGGCCATGGCCGCCAACAGGCTGCTGACACCCGCTGACCGTTTGGGCGCAAAAAGAAAATAATCTGCAATGCCCACCAGTTGGCCCCACGTGTAGCGCGCCGGTGCAATGGTAATCAGTTGCGGGTCTTTAAGCGTTCGCGCAAAGGACTGGTAGCCCGCGTATGGATTTACCGCTTCTTTCCGTGGCACATCATCGTTGCGGATCAACGCCCACAAATCGGCATTCATTTCCGCCACAATTCCCACCGCCCAGATTGCCAGATCATGGCGGATGGATTCTTCTGACCAACCGCCAAGAAATACCACAGGTCCTTCCCGTGATTGCATTCCCAAAGATCGCCGCAAGTTTGCGGGCAATGCTTTGGCCTCCGGAGCCAGCCAGCCGGCGGGGCTTACGCGCACCACATGGTTATGCGGAATTCCGCCGGCGTGCAGAGCCGTATGCACGCATTGCCAGGGGGTAATAAGCAACCAGACCGCACGCGCCATATTGCGCTGCAAGTGCCGCATTTGCGCTGGCGTGGGAGGGGTTTGAATAAAGGCAATCCGCCCACCCGAAAACGCACGCAGGCGGCTGGCGGCCGCAATGCTCCAGTACCCCCACGCATGGATATGCGTAGGATTATTTTTTTTCACCCATTGCGTCAGCGCCCGGCCCATCGTGGGATCCCAGCGGGCCAGTGTGCGGTTCCAGGTGATACTTTTTTTGGGAATTCCAGCATCCCTGGCCGCTTCCAGCCAGCCGTTATGCCCAAAGATCAAAACATGGTGGTTTCCCGGAACACAATTTACAGCCAAGGCAATCGTATCCAACACATCCATGCCGCTGGTAGGATCAACCAAATGTACGATATTATTCAAGGACTGATACTCCATGCTGCGGCCTGCGTTAAGGCAATAACATGTGCGCCTCCGGCGGCCGGCCGGTCGCACCATCCTCCACTAACTATTGCCACAGTATATCCGTTGTGTTAAATACCGGGCCATCTTTACAGGTCAGTTTATAGACCCAGTCTTCCGCACCGGCGGGACGATATTTTATAACACAACTCTGGCAGGTTCCCATGCCGCACGCCATGGGCTGTTCAAGGGATGCGTAGCAGGGAAGATGTAACTCTGCGGCCACCAGCGCTGTCGCCCGCATCATCGGCGTTGGCCCGCAGCAGAATACCACTGCACCATTTGGCGGCTTTGACTGGCAGTACTGTTGTAAGGCCTGTGTCACAAAACCTTTTTGACCCAGAGAACCATCATCGGTAGCGATGAGAGTTGGGGTATCAAATGCCGCAAATTCCCGCACATTCAACGCCGGTTCTAAACCCACAGTACCGGTAATATGCAACGGAATTAAATTCGCCCGTTGTGCCCCAATAAAGGCCAGTGCTTTAACTTTCTGCCGCCGAAGTTTTTCCGCCAGATAAATCATAGGCGGAATTCCCACCCCCCCACCCACCAGCAGAGCCGTAGTCATTTCCTGCGGCAACGAAAATCCATGCCCCAACGGCCCCAAGATAGAGATATTATCGCCAACAGCCAGTTGCGCCATCAGCCCGGTTGTCTTGCCTATCACCCGATAAATCAGATCAATTTCACTGTATCCACTTACCGTATCATCCCGCCGCCCCGCGATGGAAAACGGTCGGCGAAGATAGGGCGCGGCCCCCAAAAGATCAGGACCGTGAAACATGGGCGGTGCCGTTCCCGCTTCCCAGCACACCTCAGGATAAGCCGGTGCGATCGCCGCTTCCGACGCGTCAGATGCAGCATTCGGCTCGCATAACACCTGAACAAATTGCCCCGGCTCACTGGGTGGAAAATGGGACACACGCAACTGCAATAACAAATGCTCGCGGCAAATTTCCCTATTGGCCGCCACATGGGCAAGAAATTGTCCCCGATTTGCACCGGCCTGCCCGGTAAGTGAGGCGACATTTTCCGAAACCTGCATCATCCGCGCAAGCATAACGCACAGCACCAAAGCCTGCCAGCGGAGATTTCTGCCGCCGGATAGTGATAGGAATCATCGATGGCCGGTCAATCGCAAAATATTGGCAGCAACGCCGCCGCCGCAAGTGGCTCCAACCTAGGCTTCGAGGATGAACTCAAGGCCGCCGCGCACAAAGAGATTGCGGCCCGCAGGCCTATGCCGACGCCGGGTCGCTGCGTCGAGGTCGCGGAGATCGAAGACGACGGCGTACCCTTCGAGGAGAAGATGGCTGAATTGTTGGTGGAACCTTTTGGGCAAATGAACGAGGCCGAAGAACTCGACGCCCCGATCCGCCAGAACTGGGAGATCCTCGGCCATGGCGCGTAGGAAGGCAAAACCGTCGAGAAAAGAGAAAGCAATCACGCGTCCGAAAAACGCCGGAGGAATTCGGGACAGCTACGGCAAACTGCTCGAAGATCTGAAAACGCGGATTCGCGCGGCTCAAGTCAAGGCCGCGCTTTCCGTCAACCGTGAGCTCATCGCCCTATACTGGCACATCGGCAGTTCTATCGTCGAGCGCCAGCGGGCCAAGGGCTGGGGCAAGGCTGTTGTTGAGCGTTTATCCCGCGACCTGAGGCGTGAGTTTCCCGGTGTAACGGGCTTCTCGCCGCAGAATATCTGGCATATGCGGGCTTTCTACCTGGCATGGAACCTTGAAATCGCAACCCTCGCGCAATCTACGCGAAAAACCGGCAAGGCAATTCTCCCACAACCTGTTGGAGAATTAGGGAACGCAATCCTGAAACATGCCGTTTCGGAAATTCCCTGGGGCCACAACATCGTCCTGCTCCAGAAGATCAAAGACCCCTCCGTCCGCCTCTGGTACGCCCAGCAGACCATTATCAATGGCTGGTCCCGCGCCATGCTCACCCACTGGATCGAGTCTGACCTTCACACTCGTCAGGGGAAGGCGATCACCAACTTCAAGGCCGCGTTGCCCGCTGCGCAGTCGGACCTCGCCCTCGAGGTCATCCGCGATCCCTACAACTTCGATTTCCTCACCCTGCGCAAGGACGCAGCTGAGAGCGACCTGGAGCGCGGACTCCTCAATCACATCCGCCAGTTCCTGCTGGAACTCGGTTCGGGCTTCGCCTTCGTAGGCCAGCAGGTGCATGTGGAGGTAGACGGCGAGGACTTCTACATCGACTTGCTCTTCTACCACCTGCGTTTGCGGTGTTACGTCGTCATTGACCTGAAGGCCAAGCCTTTCGCGCCCGAGCACGCGGGCAAGATGAACTTCTATCTCTCCGCTGTGGACGATCTTCTGCGCAATTCCAACGACAACCCATCCATTGGGATCATCCTCTGCCAGACCCGAAGCCGGGTCATCGCCGAGTACGCCCTGCGGGATATGGCCAAGCCTGTCGGCATCGCCCGTTACAAGACGCGGCTGGTGGAAGCCCTACCCGACAACCTCAAGGGCAGACTGCCGACCGTTGAGCAAATCCAGGCCGAACTCGCTGGTCCTGAAGCACCACCCAAGAGGAAATCGCCCCGGAAGGCCAGCCGCCGGCGTGGGCGATGAGGCATAATGGATGGGAGGCGCGCCGGCTCGGAGATGTAAGTAAACATCCGACTCGCATAACAACTGAACAAACTGCCCCGGTTCACTGAAGCGGAAAATGATGCACACGCAACCGCAATAAAAAGGCTCGCGACAAGCCGGCAAGGCAATTCTCCAACAGCCTGTTGGAGAATTACACACAGCACCAAAACAGGCCAGCGGAGAATTCAGCGGGGTCCCCAGGGGTCCAACATTCTTCTTGCCAAAGGGGTACAAAATAATAGAGCTTCTTAAGCCACGGCGGCCCCGCGATGCGACTCCAACTCCACCTTGGTTCGCAGGTGCGCATGAAGTGCGTCGAGAATCTTCATCGCCCGTTCGAGCGTTATTCCGAAATACTCGTTTCGCTCATCACGCGAGACCTGTGACTCGTGAGCGTCAAGGCGTTTGGCCAGTTCGCGCTGAGAGATTCCCTGGGCAATACGCAAGGCAATCAGCAGATGGCCCAAACCGCGCAGATTATCGAGTTCTTCAAACTCGCCGCGTTTCAGGCGTTCATAGCTCTCAACTTCCTCCTTTAATTGGAGATGAAATGATACCATCGGGTCAATAACCCGCTTGATTTCTTCGGCACTAAGACCGACGGCTTTCAACCTCGCCTGATGATCGGACAGCCGCTTTTGCTCGTCGGTCAGGCGGCTCACGGCCTGCTGATATTCTGTCTCGTTGCGAATCATGACGAACCGTAAAACGACCGCGGATTACGCCGATCACGCGGATAAACACTCGGCTTCTATCCTTCGTGGCCCCCCTACGCATTGCCCACAGTGCTGTTTGATATCTGTCAACGCAATCAGAGCTACTTTTCTCCGCCGCCAATACCGCAACGATCTCAGAAAACATCTGCTTTATCGGGGCTTGGGGGTAGAGAGTAGAAAGCAGACCGCAGGAGCCTTCTTGTTACCGCGACAGCCACTCTTTTGAGCCAGCCGAATTTGCTCTACTGTTCATCTGTTCTACTCTCATCTGCTCTACCGGGCCGCAGCCCGATGCCCGCGCAATCTGCGGTTCTTTTCCGTTGTGTCGTACGTGATATAATCGCTTGGTGGTGGGACACACCAGGAAATAATTGTACGCAGCGGGATCGTGCGGCCTGAGGGGGATTCGTCCTCAAATCTCGGTGTGCCAGAGCGCAAGGGCGTTCTGACCCGCCGCGCGTTGGAATTTGCTGGCGTTACACCATAGAATTCTGCCTGCGGCGGTTCAGAGGCCAATGGGTTGTTCTGAGACGGCGGATTTATCTTGATGCGGAGACTGCATGCGGCGCGTTGTCATTACTGGAGTTGGAGCGGTTTCTCCGCATGGTTTAACCAGCGCGGATTTATGGCGCGGCCTTACCGAAATGCGCTCATCGATTGCCCCACTTTCCGCATTTGATCCAGCAACATTTCCCAGCCGCATTGCCGGGCAGGTACCGGCTTTCAAAACCCTGGACTATGTGCCCAAGAGTTATCGCAAAGCCACCAAAATTATGGCCCGCGATATTGAACTGGCTGTGCTGGCGGCGGATGGTGCCGTCCGCGACGCCCATCTGGCAACGCGCGGCGTCATGGAAAGTTTCGGTGGCAAAAGGCCGGATGACACCTGGTTTGAAGTTGATTCCCGACGCATCGGCTGCAATATTGGTGCGGGGTTGATTTGTGCTGATCTTAATGAATTAGCCGCAGCGATGGCTCCGGCGAAGGGGGATGATGGCAGCTTGAGTTTGCAAAAATGGGGAAAATCTGATGATCCGGGCAAGCCTAGCGGGATGGAGTTGCTTACGCCGTTGTGGCTGCTGAAGTATCTGCCCAACATGCCGGCCTGTCATGTCAGCATTATTCATGACACGCAGGGGCCGTCGAATACCATTACATGCCAGCAAGCCTCAGCGGGCCTGGCCCTGGCGGAAGCATGTCGGACAATTCAGCGCGGGCAGGCGGATATCGCGTTGGTTGGCGGGTGCGAATCCATGCTTCATCCCATGGGGCTTATGCGCTGGACGTTGTTACATCGCCTGACAACTACGGGCAACGACAATCCGGGCCAGGCGTGCCGCTCCATGGATCAGACGGCTGATGGAACCGTTATTGCCGAGGGCGGCGGCGTGCTGATTATTGAGGAGCTCCAGCACGCGTTGGCACGGGGTGGGAAAATTTATGCCGAAGTTGCAGGCCTGGGTGCAACTTCCAGTGCCCGCGGAATTGGCGGCCCTGATCCGGCCGGTGAAGCCATGGCGATGGCCATGCGAAAATCATTAAAAGATGCGGGAACGGACCCGCGCGATGTGCAACTGGTCGTCCCCGCCGGATACGGTATACCCCGGGATGATCAAGCGGAGGCCTCCGCAATCAGGGGCGTATTTGCATCCCAGCATCCGGAGGTGGTGGCGATGCGCGGCGGCCTGGGTGATGCCGGTGCCGGCTCGCAGGCACTGGATTTGGCGGCGGCGGCCATGGCCCTGCATTATCAAACCGTGCCCGGGGCAGTCAATTGCACAACGCCTCTTGCCGGGCTGAATGTTCCGCAACACACTCATGCCGCAGTGCTAAAGCATGTGCTGATAAGCACCGGCTCGATTGCAGGACAAAACTCTGCGGTGGTTTTGCGGCGCTACGCTTAAACGGTCATCATGCGGCATGAGAATGGGCACGTAACTGATACTTCTGGAGCAATAATGAGAAATCGTGTGGTTATTACGGGAATTGGATGGGTTACGCCGCTGGGTCGCACCATTGACGGCGTGTGGGCAAAATTATTAGCCGGTGAAAGCGGCATTGCCCCGACGAAACTTTTTGACGCCCGATTTTTTCCGACGCAGTTTGCCGCTGAGGTAAAAGATTATCAGTTGCCGGAACACTTAAGAACATCCGGCAAGCATGAGGAAATCAGCCGGGCCACTGGATTTGCTCTCGATGCAGCTCATCAGGCTTGGCGCATGGCGGGCCTGCCCATGCCGGGAACACCCGCATCTGCGGCGGTAGATCCGTACAGCATTGGCGTTTATCTGGGCAGCGGCGATGCCGCCTTGGATTTTGACAACTTCACCCGCGCCGCTCTGGGATCATGGGATCAGGAGAAGCGCTCCATGAATATGCCCGAATGGGGCCGCCGGGCACTGGGGTCATTTAATGCACTGCGGGAAATTGAACAGGAACCGGCTATGCCGATTTCGCATCTAAGCATGGAATTTGACGCGCGCGGCCCGGCCATGAATTGCCTTACCGCATGTGCCGCATCCACACAGGCCTTGGGCGAGGCAACAGAATTGATCCGCCGGGGAGATGCGGAAGTGGTCATCTCCGGCGGAGCGCATTCCATGATTCATCCTTTTGGCGTTACCGGCTTTAACCGTCTAACGGCACTGTCAACATTTAATGAAGATCCGAAACGGTCATGCCGTCCATTTGACGCCACGCGCAGCGGATTTGTCATTGGCGAAGGCAGCGGCGTGCTAATTTTGGAAAGCCTGGATCATGCCAATGCCCGCGGTGCAAAAATCCTCGCCGAAGTTGTAGGGTATGGCAGCAGCGCTGATGCGTATCGCGTCACGGATCAACATCCTGAAGGCCGCGGAGCCATCGTGGCCATTGAATCAGCTCTACGTGATGCGGGCATGCAAACCGGGGATATTGATTACATCAATGCCCACGGCACCGGCACCAAGGAAAATGATTCCACAGAAACATTTGCGATAAAAGGGGTATTTAAGGAACAGGCCAAAAACGTTCCCATCAGCAGCATCAAAAGCATGATGGGCCACCTGATCGCCGCCGCCGGAGCAGTGGAAGCGATTACCTGCGTGCTGTGCATCCGGGACCAGATGATCCCTCCCACGGCCAATTACAGCGTGCCGGACCCCGAGTGCGATCTGGATTATGTGCCCAACAGCGCGCGAAAAGCCAAAGTGGATGTCGCCATGTCCAACAGCTTCGGTTTCGGCGGACAAAATGATACGCTGATCGTCCGGAACTTTGTGCCGTAGGAGTCGATTTGACCAAGCGCCGGGCTGGCCTGCCCGAACTGCGTTAATGCGCGCATCATGTATCGGCTATAATGCCGGGCTTGAAGGAGATCGGCCGCAATGAAAATGTTATTAACCGGACAAGTGGGGCTTGATCGTCAAGCATATCTGAATCAGGTGGAGGCCATCGCTCGATCGCATGGTGAACTGCTTAAAGTATTTCACGTGGGCGATATGATGTATCGTGAAGCACCGGATGTTAAGCCGGGCCGCATTCTGGATTTACCGTTGTCGCGTTTAACGAGTCTGCGCCGGGCGGTGTTTCGCGATATTCTCACAGAGCTGCCCAAGTATTCCCATGTGATTATCAATTCTCATGCGACATTTCGCTGGAAGCATGGCCTGTTTGCCGCGTTTGATTTTGACCAGCTAGCGCAGCTTCAGGCGGATATTTATGTCACGTTACTGGACAACGTGGAATCGGTTCATCAACGCCTGCTGCGGGATGACAACGTGGATCACAGTCTCAAGGACCTGATGGTCTGGCGCGAAGAAGAAATTCTGGCCACCGAACTTATGGCCCGAGCCAATGCCCAGCATCCCGGCGCGTTTTACGTTCTGGCACGCGGGCGGCACGCCAGCACGGCCTTAACGCTTTTTCGGCTTCTCATGCGGCCGGGCATGCGGAAAGTCTATCCCAGTTTTCCCATGAGCCATGTCACAAACATGCCGGAAATACTCAATGAAATCAACACTTTCCGCCACGCGATGGCCGGAAAATTCATCACATTTGATCCCGGCGATGTGGATGAAAAAATGCTGTATGACGCTGCCGTCGCCGCAGTAGAAGATGGCAAACAGACGCTTTGTGTAGAGGCCTCCGGGGGCAGCGTACAAGTGCGCGTGCCGGAAATTCTGGCCATCGGCAGTGATATCAACGGCCAGATTTACGCCCGTGATTTTATGATGGTGCGCCAAAGCGACATGATTGTATCGTATATTCCCGAACTCTCGGACGGGCGTCCCGGTTTATCCAGCGGCGTAGAGCGCGAACTCCAGCATGCATACGACCACGCCCGGGAAGTATATGTGATATGGCGACCCAAGACCGGCCCCAGCCCCTTTGTCACCCAAACCGCCACGCGACTGTTCACAACCGTCGAAGAAGCCCTGGCCTATTTTTCCCACCGCGGCTTCTGCCCCGCCCATAATTTATTTGAAAGCGCGTAGGAACCCCGCCAAAGCCGCTGCCTCTGCCGCACGCCAGCACCGCGCACTCTTGTTTCCTTCTGTGACCGCGTACTGGGCGATTATTTTCCACACGGTCACGACGGAACGGAACCGCGGATTACGTGGATTACTCAGTAGGTTTGGAATTAGTGAGGGGGCAATCAATGAATGGTGGAGGATGTGTAATATAAGAAGCGGAAGGTGGGGAATAGATTTTAATACGGGTCGGTGCAATCAATATTGAGCAGGAAATGCGGTATTGGGCGGCAACTGCACGATTGATTGGTTGTTTTTGATTCGCGAGTCCCTGGGTTTTTCGCGTTGGGGTGTAGAGGGAGCGGGGAGAGTATCCAGCACAGGGTTCTTGTGGCGTCAGCGCGTTTGGGAGCCGGCGGTCGGCGGGGTATGATTTATGCGTCAAAACAACTTCGGCCTTTTTTCAGGCGGGTTATGGTTGCACTGAATGAACAATTTCACCACGACGGCACGCCGCCGAGGTTACGGTGGACAGGTTACAGGGCGGGGGTATCATTTGTTGGTGGCGAATGCTGCGGACATTCTATAAACGATGAAAGGGCGTGAAGCGTGCTTCCATATAAAACGCGACGAACTGCTTATGCCGCTTTCACCGGCTTGTTGGGGTTGTCCAATTTTTGGCTTGGCTGGCATTGGATAAAGACCAGCAGAGAACTTTTTGTGGCGAATATGGCGCTGGGTTTTGCGCAATTGGTCGTTGCGTGCATTCTTTGGAAAAGGCGAAACAGGCCGCCAACACCGAGTGCATAAATTAAAACCCGATCAAACGCCCCCCTATTCTCCTCCCTGCAAAGACTCCACGAGAAGCACGCTTTTTTTACGGGCTTTTCTGAATTTCCTTGCGGAATTGTTGCAACGTCACTGGCCCGCAGCGTCGCCGGGCGATGCGGCTTCGCCGCCTGCCGCGGATGCCGGCGACTCCGGAGCTTCCGGCAGGGGAAGTCCTGTGGGAACGCTTGCGGCCGACGTGTCGGCTAATTTTGTCTGAACTTCGTGCGTGCGGGTTGTCATGGCGGCCAGCAGTCGTTGGAATTTCGGGGCACGCATCATTCCGCTAAGATGCACTTTGGATCCGGCGCGGCTCACGACAATATGCCGCCGCCCGCGCGACAATGTTATAAAAAATAGCACCGCCGTGAATGTGGCCAGCAGCAGCACCACTACCGCGAACCCATCGGAAATGCTGTTGTTGCGACTCGTATGGCTTAGTGTGACCAATCCGGCAATCAGCAACAGCAAGGTCAGGGAAATCAACCCCAGTAACCGCGCGGTCGCCGGACCCACCCAATGCAGGATATAATCAACTTGATCAAACGGAATGCGGCGAATGCGATCTTTGGTGTATTGGTGATCCAGCAATATCAGGGCATCATCCCCCACAATAGCTGTGGTGCGCTGGAAAAGAGTGTAAAAACGAAATTGTTCGCGTTTGGCCATCGTAAAGAATCCTTATCTCGGCATGGCTAAGGGATGCGGTGTGCCATGATACACGGTAACACTGCCATGAAACCGGCCAAAGAAAAACATGGTCACAGCCAGCGCCAGCCAGCCCGCCAAAACGACGGAAATCAGCACTGCGGCGGTGACAATGCGCCCCCTGCCGATCAACTCATGGTAAAGCGCATCTTCCCGGCGCATTTTCGCCATTTTGCCGCACTGGAAATATCCATACACCGCCCACAGGGGAAAGAGAATAAAGACCACCGCATCCGCGTACGGAATAAACAGTGCTATTAAAATGTTATTCACGACCCGATCCGGGCGCGGCAAGAAGTGGCTGACAATTTCCTCAGCCGCCTTTTTTCCGGCCTTACTCTCCAGATATTGCACGCTATAGGATTTTCCCTTGACCTCCACGGCACACAACGCACAGATAAAATTGCCCGTGCCCTGGCAGACGGTTGTCGCTTTTTTGTTCGGATGGTAAACGCACAACGCATCCTCGCTCATCGCCAGTTCAGGCGAATGGATAACCGGAGTAATGGGATCAAATAATTCCGCGTTCGCCTGCAGACGGCACGTATCACAATAAAATTTATCATTGGCGGCTAACACCATGTTTCCGCGACATGATGCGCCGGGACAGGGGATCATCCGCGGTTGAATCGGCTGATTCAGTGGCGTCTGATCATTGACGGCCTGGGTCATATTTACGCTCCTTTCCATCCATCCTGCAAAATCAGGGCAATATTTATGACGGTCTGTTCATCACTTAAATACTCGTTCTTATCCTCCAGGCCCAAAAGCCCACGGCAATGCGCCGCCAGATCGGCAAACATGCGTTCGCGCACGGGCGTATCAAGTTGATCGCGCCGGAGCGTCAGGTCGATGATCAGATCGCGTTCCGCCCGGCCAATGCGGGTGATGATACGCGAGCGCAGGGCGGGGTCCGTGCGAAAGCTGTTGTGGCGCGCTTCCCGGCGCACCACTGCTTTCGGCAAGCCGCTTTTTCGGTCGCGCACGACAATGGTATTGGCCGCCATATCCCCCAGCCTGCGGTGATGTGTATCCCAAAACGCCGTCACGCCGCCCAGGAACATCAGCACCGGCAACATATCCACCACGCGGATCAGGTTACGAATCACAACATTGGTGAGGGAAAGCCGCCCACCCGACGCGTTCATTACACGGATTTGCATTGCGCGCTTGCCGGGGGTTTGGCCGGACCACAGCGCTTCAAACACAATAAAATAACCCAGGAAGGTGGCAAAAATGATCAATAGCAACAGGACAGCACCAAACACCCCCGGCACGGCGGCACAAAGAAAAACCGCACCGATAATAATGGCCACCATAACAACCGTATCAATCAGGTAAGCAATAGCGCGCGTAAAAAGCCCGGCCAACTGATAGCTGAAGCAGACTTGCTCTGGCGTAGTGACGCGATAACGCAGCATACGATTTACCTTTTACCACAAGCGGATGATAACCGCAGATTTCACGAATGGGAAATTGTTGCCACGGAATGTCGGCCACGCATCAATTTGCCTGCCAGTGCTTGCCCGTGCTCTGCTACGCCAAGGGTTTAGGCTCACGGCCCTGTCAAGCCAAACCGCCCCTTTGCCATACGTCCTCGCGTCGTACTCCAATTTCGTGCTGTGACTGAGCACAGTGCGATTCTTTTGAAAAAAAGCACTCCAATATATCCCCGGCGCGAAAGACGCCAATTCACAAGAGGAAGCGGAGGAAAAGAGAGGATTAACAATGATCAGGGAAGACACCTTTTCCAATCCTTATTTTCTATTCATTATTCATTATCCATTATTCATTGTACGATGCCTTCCCTACCTCCTGATACCATTTCCGACGTTACCACCACCCCTGCGGAGCGGCCTGTCGGAGCCAGGCGCAGCAGGGGTGCGGGTAACTCGGCGGCGCGAAATTGTAAGCCTGCTTCCGCCGGCGTTTTGG
>JAJZDN010000084.1 GCA_021805985.1 Planctomycetota bacterium
GGCCATTCGGCGACGAGCTGCTCACTGATCTAAGAACTCAGCAAATACAATACGTCCAATTAACAAAAAGCCCAGCGGCTAAAACCGATGGGCTTTTTTTACTGCCCAAAGACACCCAGAACTTCGCGAAAGTTGCACCCGGCAGCCGCAACTTTACGCAAAAATTTCAACGATCCAGCTTGACCGCCATGCCCTGACCCCGTATCTTCAATGGGCTATACATTCGCCGAGAAGGCCGGATTGATGGTTGTCATTCCGGTACGCCGGCTTTGATTGCAGCAGGCCACGCCAGCGGGCGTTTTGGGCCTGTATGCTGAAAGGAGCTTCCATGTCCCGCTATTTAGGTCCTAAGGTGCGTCTGTCACGCCGACTCGGTATGGCTATTGCCGATCTTCCCAAACATAACAAAAGCGAGTTCGTTGCCCCGGGCATGCACGGGTTCCGCAGCAAGCGCTTGTCGGAATACGGCATCCGTCTGCGTGAAAAGCAGCGCATGAAAGCCCATTACAACGTGCTGGAAAAGCAGTTCCGACGTTATATGGCCACGGCCAAAAAAGCCAAGGGAAATACCGCAGTAACGCTGCAACAGGTTCTTGAAACACGCTTGGATAATGTCGTGCGTCGCCTGGGCGTGGCACGCTCTATCTGGGCCGCCCGGCAGCTTGTGGCCCACGGCCACGTTCTGGTGAACGGTGGCAAGGTGGATATCGCCAGTTATCAGGTGGTTCCCGGAATGACCATTACCTTCCGCGAAAAAACCGCCAAACTTCTTCGGGAAAATATGGAATCCATGGCGGGCCATCAGGTGCCGGCATGGCTGGATTTTAACCCCGCGCAATTGGAGGCTAAAGTTGTAGGCCTACCGATGCCGGAGCAAATTCCGTTCCAGATTAACCCCAGCCTGATCATCGAATTTTATCGTTAATCTCTGGTTGACGATCCCACAATTAATCAGCCGCGCCACAACCATCGGTTTTGGCGCGGTTTGTTTTTATACGCTACAATACCATTGGCTTTGGAGAAACTGTCTTGGCAGGCTTCCGTCTTACACAGGTATTGTTCGCCCTGGGACTTTCCATTTATTTTGGCGGCCTGTTGATTCTCGGTGCGGTGGTGGCTCCGGAGATTTTTCATACTATTTCCGCGGCTGGCGTTCATGCGGCGGTCATTAACCCAAAATTAAATCAATCCAAAGAACTCGCCGGTCTGATTTTTGGCAATATCCTTCAAATATTTTCCATCTTTCAACTGCTGTGTCTGTTTCTCTTGTTGTTTTGTTCGCTGATTCAAATGGCCTTTCACCTTAATGTGCTGAATATCTGGGTATGGCTGCGGCTGGCCGGCGTGCTGATCCTGGCAATGTTACTGGGTTCGCAAATGCTGCACTTGGACCCCGCTGTCCGGCATGAACATAAACTCTATCTGCAATATGTTGATTCCAACCCTGCGAAAGCGGCTCTGCACAAGGCCCAGTTCCAGCACTATCACACCGCCGCCGAACGCAACGGTATGATCCAGATTGCCGTCCTGCTGGCACTGGTATGTATCCAGAACTGGGGCATTAACTACCCCACGCGCCGCGAATTCATCCGCACTCTGGCACAAAACGCCAAACTCATCGAACCGCCGGTCAAATCATCTTAACCCCTGCTCGACTTCCCGCCGCTTCGGGCTTTTGCCGGACGCCTGCTTTTCTTCTGCGTAGTGCATTGCATGCGTTCGCTGATTCGCTGTGCGGTCTTCAATCGTTGGGCCGAGATTCTCGCAAACGCTCTTCGCACTGGCGCGCTGATGCCGCGGGGCGCTTTATCAATGTCACCGCACTTGAACAGTGGTTCCGGCGCATACTCAACGGCCAATTGAATCATCTTCGCATTTTTATCCCCCACCAAACGGGCGACCGCCACCAACGCACCATCAATCCCGGATGTCACGCCCGCACAGGAAATAAGCCCGCCACTGATGACCACGCGCTTTCTGCGTGGCTTGGCACCAAACAATGTCAGCAGAGCCAATGATGCCCAGTGCGTGGTAGCAGGTTTGCCGATAAGTAATCCCGCGGCTCCGCATAGCAACGCTCCCGTGCAGACTGAAAGTACAATCTTGGCCTGCATCGCCCGATGTTTAATAAAATTAATGATCTCCAAATCATCCATGATCCCTTCCTGCCCTGGCCCGCCGGGAATTACCAGCACATCAAGCTTTGGGCACGACGAAAGAGTCATCGTGGGAGTGAGAATCAGCCCGTGAACATCCCGTATCCGTTCGCGCGTTTTCCATAGAATATGAATCTTCGCCCCCGGTACACGCGATAAAATCTCAAATGGTCCGGTAAAATCCAACTGATCAACACCGGGGAAAATCAACACACCAATATCCATAACCAGACACTCCAGCGCTACAGTTCATTCCAAAGTACCGTCTCCGTGAGGTACGCCATCACCGCGGCTGCTTGTAGAGCACCGGATGATGAATCCGGTGGTTGATCCCGTACCGCCAACCAACCACCGGGTTACCACCACGGTGCTCAATGGTACGCCGCTCCCCCCAATAGTCCAAAAATCACGCCGTCGCAACCCTGCGATTACTCGGACAGACTCCTACGCGCTGCTCCACTTCCAGTTGCGAATTTCCGGCAGGTCCTGCCCATGCTGTTGAATATACCGTTTGTGTTCAATGAGCTTATCACGCACCATCTGTTTAAGATAGGCCGCCCGCGTGCCTGCTTTTGGCACGCGATCAACCACATCCTGTACCAGGTGAAAGCGGTCCATATCATTGAGCACCGTCATATCAAACGGCGTAGTGATGGTGCCTTTTTCCTTATAGCCGCGAACGTGAATGTTGCGATGATTGTTGCGACGGTAGGTCAGGCGATGAATTAGCCAGGGGTAGGCGTGAAACGCGAAGATCACCGGTTTGTCCTTTGTGAATAGAGAATCAAAATCCAAATCGCTTAAACCATGAGGGTGTTCACTCTCCGGCTGAAGCTTCATGAGGTCCACCACATTGACGACGCGAACTTTCAGGTCCGGCAATTCATGCCGCAGAATGGAAACTGCCGCCAGTATTTCCAAGGTCGGTACGTCACCGGCACAGGCCATAATCACGTCAGGATCAACGCCGTGGTCATTGCCCGCCCATTTCCAGATACCAATTCCTTCCTCGCAATGAATCGCTGCGGCTTCCATGGACAACCATTGCGGCGCCGGATGTTTTCCGGCCACGATCACGTTCACGTACTGTTTGCTGCGCAGGCAGTGGTCCATGACGGAAAGCAGGCAGTTGGCATCCGGTGGCAGATACACCCGCACCACATCAGGGCTTTTATTCATCACCACATCCAGAAAGCCCGGATCCTGATGCGTAAAGCCGTTATGATCCTGCCGCCAGACATGGGATGACAACAGATAATTCAACGAAGCAATATCCGCCCTCCATGGCAGTTTGTTTGTGACCTCCAGCCACTTGGCATGTTGATTAAACATAGAGTCAACAATATGAATAAATGCTTCATAGCAATTAAACACACCATGGCGTCCCGTCAGTAAATACCCCTCCAGCCAACCTTCACACTGATGCTCGCTGAGCATGGAATCCATTACGCCGCCGGATATTGCCAGAAATTCATCATTGGGCACGGTGCGCGCATCCCATTGCCGGTTGGTAAGATCAAAAACCGCCCCCAATCCATTGGAAAGCGTTTCATCCGGGCCAAAGAGTCGAAAATTCCGTGGTTCGCTATTAAGTTTTACTACATCACGCAGAAAAGGCCCTAATACATGGGTGTCCCCAATACCCATGATGCCGGGATGCTTGACCGTCACGGCATACTCCCGGAAGTCAGGCATCCGCAATTCCCGCAGCAGCTTACCACCATTAGCATGACGGTTCGCGCCCATACGCCGCTGTCCTTTGGGTGCAAGTTCCTTGATGTCCGGCTTGAGGCGGCCCTGGTCATCAAAAAGTTCTTCCGGATGGTAGCTTTTCATCCACGCTTCAAGCATCTTGAGATGCTCAGGATTTGTTGCCGGATCAGACAAGGGCACCTGATGCGCGCGGAAAGTCCCTTCCACGGGCAGACCGTCAATAACGCGCGGTCCGGTCCAGCCTTTGGGAGACCGCAGAACAATCATCGGCCAACGCGGGCGCATCGTATTGCCTTGCGTACGGGCCTCCCGTTGAATTTGACGGATGCGTTCGATTGCCGCATCCAGCGCCGTTGCCATAGCTTCGTGCATACGTGCTGGCTCATGGCCTTCCACAAAACGCGGATCCCATCCGTATCCACGCAACAGTTGTTCCAATTCCTCCGGTTCAATGCGGGCCAGTATCGTGGGATTGGAAATCTTGTAGCCATTCAAGTGCAGAATCGGCAACACTGCGCCATCCGTTTTGGCGTTGAGAAATTTATTGGAATGCCAGCTTGTCGCCAACGGACCGGTTTCGGCTTCGCCGTCACCCACCACACACGCGGCGATCAGCTCCGGATTATCAAACACCGCGCCAAAGGCATGGCTGATGCTATAGCCCAATTCGCCGCCCTCATGAATGGATCCCGGCGTTTCGGGTGCCGCGTGGCTGGGAATGCCACCGGGGAATGAAAACTGCTTGAAGAGCTTTTTCAATCCTGCCTCGTCCTGGCTGATGGTGGGGTATATCTCGCTGTAGGTTCCCTCCAGATACACATTGCCAACTACCGCCGGGCCGCCGTGGCCTGGGCCGGAAATATAAATCATGTCCAGATCGTATTTGTTGATCACGCGGTTCAAGTGCGTGTAAATGAAATTTTGTCCCGGTGTGGTGCCCCAATGGCCCAGCAGCATCGGTTTAATATGTTCAAGTTTCAACGGTTGTTTCAATAACGGATTATCATAAAGATAAATCTGACCTACCGACAGATAATTGCCCGCCCGCCAATAGGCATCGACTTTGGCGAGCATTTCCTTATTAAGTGTTGTCGTAGCCATATCTTACTTTCCTTTTATTTTTATTTTTAGCAAACCCGCAACCGACCGCGCGATCATCAACTCCTCATCGGTATGGATAACGCGTACTGTTACCGCGGCCCCCGGCATCGAAATCAGGGGGGCGTTCCGGGCGTTGGCCGCAGAATTAATCTCGATACCCAGGAATCCCAAATCCCGACAGATGCTTTGGCGAATTGCCGCTGCGTTTTCACCAATGCCGCCAGCAAACACCAGGGTGTCCACACCGCCTAATGCTGCGGCAAATGAGCCGATCCACTTTCTGGCCTGATAGCAGAACATGTCGATTGCCAATGCGCACCGCTTGTCCGTGGCGCGTTTCGCCAGCAGATCGCGCACATCAGAACTTGTAGCCGAAACGCCCAGCAGTCCGGATTCATGATTCACCATATTCTGAAATTGTCCCCCCGTCATACCCTGTGTACGCGACAGATAACTAAACACACCCGGGTCTAAATCGCCGCAACGGGTACTCATCATCAATCCGGCGGCAGGCGTAAAGCCCATGCTGGTGTCGATGCTTTTCCCATCGCGCACGGCCGCCAAACTGGCGCCGTTGCCCAAATGCGCAAGAATCACCCGCCCTTTTTCAGCAGCAACGTCTCCAAGCCGCCGCAGTTCTTCCATCAAGAACGCATAAGATAAGCCATGAAAACCATAGCGGCGCAAGCCCTTAGCCGCATAACGCCGCGGAATAGGTAGCACTTGCGCGATCATCGGCATGTTGTGGTGAAAGGCCGTGTCAAAGCAGGCCACCTGGGGAAGTTTCGGATGCTTTTTGCGAAAGCTCCGAATCAGTTGAATTTCACCCGGCAAATGATCAGGATCATACGGTGCAATGCGGTGTAATTCGGCCAGGAGCGAAGCCGTGATGCGCTCCGGCTTTGAATAGCTCATGCCATGCACCACCCGGTGCCCGATGGCCCGCACGTTTGTAAATTCTTTTTGTGCAGAGAGAAAATCCAGAAGAATTTCCACCGCGGAGCCATGATCTTGCGTATTTATGCTGCGGCTGATCCGCTGCGGGCCCTGTGAATTTTGGGTTGTAAAACGTGTGCCGCGCCGGCCAATGCGATCAATGTTTCCGATCATCGTCCGCCGCAACTCTGCGCCGGTCTCAAACAAGGCAAACTTGATACTCGAAGACCCAGCGTTCACGGTCAGAATCAGCGGGGGCTGATTGTCTTTTATCACCGCACGTCTGGCCCGTGCGGCACCTTTTCCGGAAACTGTTTTGCTAGGCGGCATTGACTCATTTCACTTTAAAAATGTGGCTCATCCGCTTGAACACTTACTTCTGCCAGACAACCCCACACCGGGCATTGTCAAGATAAGCCAGTGCATCTTTGCGTTGTGGCATATCACACCTGTCACCATTTCCAATACGTTGCCCGCAGCTAATGTCAATCATAGGGCCGGCAAGTTCCCAGTCAACCAAAATTCTTATGCTTACAGTCATGAGCCATGCGGGCGCGGCACTATTTCCGTTTCGTACCGCTTGGCATGAACCTTCACATCGCCGCCGCCTCTGCCGGGGGCAACACACCATAAAAGCATCGCGGACCGGCGCGTAACTTAGCGGGGACCAACCGCTGCAGCTTTTTCGCCGCTTCACCGTTACGTCGCCCTCGGGCGGTAAAAATTGCCGCCGTCCCCCGTGGCCATGGCTTTTTGCGTTTACAGAGTTCATAATGCCCGGTAGAAACATCTGCCGCGGTGCCCGGTTATCGTTTGGGCTTATTGTCTGCTGCGGCATGTCCTCGGAGAACGCGTGATGAAAAACCCGCCGCAGCGCCCCGTACCGGTAATCGCCGCCATACTGGCGTTTTGTCTGTTGATATTCTCCGGCGCTGCCGGCATTCAAGCTGCTTCGATAAAAGGCCCGTTACGCATCGCCTTTATCTGTTCTGGCAGCGTGACCGATGGCGGATGGAATCAGCAAGGGAAGAATGCGATTCTCGTCGTGAAGAAAAAACTCCATGCCCATGTATCAATTCTGGAACATATTTCCCCCGTGCGGGCTGTAGATGTGATGCGTTCTTATGCGATGCGGGGATACAATCTCATTATTGGCCATGGCTATGAATTTCTCATCCCTGCTACGCAAGTGGCGGCAACCGCACGTAAAACAAAATTTGCCGTCAGCGGGGCCGACACCACCAAGCCTGGCGTGCTGACGCTGAATTTTGATCTCGCGCAACCATCCTACGAACTGGGAATCCTCGCGGCCATGTTAAGTAAATCCGGAAAAATCGGTTTTATCGGCGGGGAAGCCATTCCGTCGGTCGTGGCATGTTATCACGGGTTTGCGGCCGGGGCTAAAAGTGTTAAACCCACCATCAAAGTCGCCGCTGCATACACCAGTTGGGATCAGCCAGCATTATCAAAAAGTCAGGCCCAGGCATTTATCCAGCAGGGCATTGATGTGATTTATCAGAATGTTGATGCGGCCAGCCGAGGCGTATTTGAGGCCGTCGCACAGGCCAACAAATCCGGCCGTGGGCCGATCTACGTTTTCGGGTCCAACAGCAATCAGAATAATAACCCCACGTGTCCCCGTTATACTCCGGCCAGTGCGGTTATCCGCCTGGACCGTGCGTTTCTCCGCGTTGCCCAGCAGGTCAAACGTGGAACTTTTAAGCCCGGCGTGGCACCGGAAAACCTGCAAAACGGCGTGTGCATTGTGGTACTAAACCCTAAGCTTATCGGGTCGGTTATTACGCCCGCGATGCAGCAAGCTCTGGCCCGAGCCAGGCGGGAATTGCTAACCGGTAAACTGCATATCGCGGGTTAACAGCAGTAGTGGCCGCGCTCCACAAATGCCGCCGCCCGGTGCTCGCGCGCCGCGCGGCCACTAATAAAATGTGCGAAACGGAATGTATCATCTATGATGGATCATAATAACAGGTTAAAGCGGCGCTGCTCCCCGGAAGGGGGGCTTTGATGGCCGCAACATCTTTGGCCTTAAAACTTACCAGCATTTCCAAATCTTTTAGCGGTGTCCCAGCGTTGGAGGATGTCACGCTGGAAGTGGCGGCGGGCGGCGTCCATGGCATTCTCGGTGAGAATGGGGCGGGTAAAACAACGCTCATGAATATCATTGCGGGCCTGATGCGCCCGGATTCCGGCCGCATGGAAGTCATGGGTGTCCCGGTGCCCCTGGGGTCCGTGCGCGCCGGCCGCGCGCACGGCATCGGTATGGTGCACCAGCACTTTAAGCTCGTAGAGAATCAAAGCGTTCTGGACAACATTGTTCTGGCGGTCGGCAAATACATTTTTTCGCGTAGACCTCGCAAATTGCTGCGGGAGATTGATTACTGGTGTCGAGAATTAAACTGGCCGCTGGATCTTGATGTGCCCGTTGGCAGCCTGGCGGTAGGGCGTCAACAGCGCGTGGAGATTATCAAAGCGCTTTGCGGCGGCGGTAAAATTCTTATCCTCGATGAACCCACCGCAGCTTTGACACCCGCGGAAGTGGACGAACTGGCGGCCGCCGTGGCGGGGCTGGCAAGCGCAGGAATGACCGTATTATTCATCAGCCACAAGCTCGTTGAAGCGGTACGAATATGCCGCACGATTTCCATCTTGCGGCGGGGAAAGCTGCTTTATTCCGGTACGGTCGCCGATTTATCCGTGGAGCAAATTGCGGAAAAAATGGTCGGGGCCAAAGTGGATGTGCCGCGACTGACGCAAACGGCCGGCCACACTGAAACCCCACCGATGCTGGAACTCGTAGATGTAGATTATCGCCCTGCAAAACGCGGGCCATCTGTGTTAACGCAAATTAATCTGACCGTGCGTTCCCATGAAATTCTGGGCATAGCCGGTGTGGATGGCAACGGCCAAAGCGCGTTAGCCGCTCTGATTTCCGGGGCGGTAAATCCCACTGCCGGGCGAATCGTCCACCGCAGTAGCGGCCCTGGCAAAGCCCCCATCCGCTTTGGCTATATTCCGGAAGATCGGCATAAAGAAGCGCTCGTACTACCGCTGCCGATTGTTTCCAATTTATTGTTGCGCAGTTATCACCAACGCCCATTTGCACGCTGGGGCTTTTGCCGCTTTGGTGCCTGGCGAAAGCATTCCGCTGATTTGGTGCGGCAGTATGACATTCGCTGCCGCCGGGTGGAGGATGCCGTCGCTACGCTTTCCGGCGGCAATCAACAGAAAATTGTTCTGGCCCGGGAATTATCGCAACAGCCGGAATTGATTTTGGCTGTCAATCCAACCCGCGGGCTGGATGTTGGCGCAACGGCGTTTGTGCTGCGCCAATTGCTCGAGGCCCGGGAGCGCGGCGCGGCCATTATTCTGATTCATGGCGATCTCGATGAATTGCTTTCAATCAGTGATCGCGTGGCGGTCATCCACCGTGGAACATTGGCCATCACCGCATGGCCGGATACTACCCCGTCGCAGATCGGCCGCTTGATGCTCGGAGGGGCGGGATGATCAAGCGATTTTTGCATCGTGTGTGGAATTCTGTAACCGCTGTAGCGCTGGCGGCGCTGGTGTGTGCCGGGGTATTGGCTCTGGCGGTCGGGGCCGGGGCGCTTTTGGGATATCCACCGATACACCTTGCGGATTTATGGCTCCGCGGCGCGGCCGGAAGCTGGTACGCATTAAGCAGTTCCTGTGCCGATGCCTGCCCGTTGCTGCTGACCGGTCTGGCGGCTGGAGTCGCCTTTCGTGCCGGCGTATTAAATATTGGAGCACAGGGACAATTCCTTCTGGGAGCCTTGGTGGCCGTTGCCTTAAGTACCCGTATGATGATTTTTCATCAGGCGGACTTGGTGATTCCAACCGCATTGATTGGCGGGGCAGTGGCGGGGGGCCTGTGGGGACTTGTCGCACAATACCTTGAACGCTATAGATCTGTACCCGTGGTGCTATCTACAATTCTCCTCAATTTTGTGGCATTGTATCTGGCTCAGGCGGCTTTGCAGGGGCCGTTGCAGGCCCTGGGAACCGCAGCGGCGCAAAGCCCGGAGGTTGCGGGGAAATATTGGCTGCCCCTGTTTGTCCCCTACACGGATTTCCACATCGGCATTATTTTGGCTCTGGGGCTTGCCGTGCTGCTGTGGGTGGTTCAGCAACACACGACCTTCGGGTTTGAAACACGGGTCGTGGGATTGAATCCCGGTACCGCAAAAGCTATGAAAATGCCCGTAACAATTCGGCAATTTCAAATTATGTTTATCAGCGGGGCCTGCGCGGGCCTCGGCGGAGCCATTCAACTTTTGGGGCAGGTGCATTTTATGACCGCCCACATGGGAAATTATGGCTATGCCGGCATTGCTGTAGCGCTTTTAGGACGCCTGAATCCGCTGGGAATTATTCTCTCCGCTCTATTTTTTGGTTTCCTGGATACCGGCGCGTTTCGCGCGGAGGAAAGCTCTTTGGCGCTGCCGCATGATATGGCCAATGTTATTAAAGCTGTGGTAATCCTGGTCATGCTGGTGCTGGCCGGCTTATCCCTGCGCCGCGCGCGCCGTGCCGGCCGGGACACCCCTATGCCTCCGACGCCTCCAACGCAGGAGTCCACGCTATGACCCCTTCGCACAATATGTTCACATTCTTATCACGTCAGGCGGTCACTGCCGCCACGCCTATGATTCTTGCCGGTGTCGGTGAACTCGTCGGAGAATTATCCGGCGTTATCAACATCGGCATTGAAGGCACCATGCTCATGGGTTGCATTGCGGCGTATACGGTCACCGGTGTCAGCGGTCATGGCACGGTCGGACTGTTGGCGGCCATAGCGGCGGGAATGGTCATGGCGGTGATATTCGCCGCCGCCAGCGTATGGGGCAGGGCGGACCAGATTGTCGCCGGTACAGCCATGGACCTTCTGGGGATGGGTTTAAGCGGCATGGTCTGGATGATGTATCAGAACTGGCGGGAAAATCTGGGCTTTTCCACCGCCTTGCTGCACGGCAGCGGCTTTTCCCCCGTGCCCATACCTGTGCTACATGATATTGCCTATCTGGGGCCGGTGCTTTTTGACCAGTATGCTTTGTGTTATATAACGATATGTCTATGTGTCATGACGTGGTGGGTGCTGCATCGCACGCGCCTGGGATTAATTATCTGCGCGTTAGGCGACGCCCCGGAGGCCTGCCACGCTGCGGGCGTGCGGGTGCGGCTGGGGCGGTCCCTGTGCTTGCTGTTTGCGGGGGCGTCCTCCGGAGCGGCCGGGGCGTATTTAAGCATTATGCAAACCCATGCTTTTGCTACCAATATGACCGGCGGCCAGGGATTTGTGGTTTTAGCGCTGGTTATTTTTGGTCGCTGGAAGTTGCCGGGACTCATCGGGGGATGCCTGTTTTTCGGTTTAATTAACAGCCTGCAACAGACCCTGCAGACCGCACGGTACACCTCCCAAAATACCGCCCTGCACGCCCTGACGCATGTGCCCTTCCAGTTTTTTCAGATGCTGCCCTATCTTGCCGCCATCATGGCTCTGGCCATCATGTCCCGCAAAGCCCCCGGCCCGCGTTACATCAACGTGCCATGGCCGGAGGCTAAAACGTGATCTGAAATCTCAAATTTCAAATATGAGATTATTTTGTGGCTACAGTTGCCCGAAATCGCTTCTGCCCGCAGAATACGCGATATGCACGATGTGAAATCAGCCCGACAAGAACCGCCTCACCGTATCCTGCTCTCCAGTGGGCCCGAACTTCAGGCGTTATGTGAACAACTAAAAACCGCGGCAGCTTTTGGCATTGATACCGAGTTTATCGGCGAAACCTCTTATATGCCTATCCTCTGCCTGATCCAGATTTCCATCGGAGATCAGGTGCACCTCGTTGATCCTATGGCCCTCGATGATCTTTCCCCTTTACTGGCTCTGGTTTCTGATCCGGCGATCTTAAAAATTTGTCACGCCGGTGAACAGGATCTCGCCATTCTTGCGCAGCGCGCCGGCGCACGGCCAGCCAATGTCATGGATACGCAGGTCCTGGGAGGGTTGGTCGGCTTGGGCTATCCGCTTTCTTATGCCCGGCTCGTTGAGTATTTCTGCGGCGTGACATTGGCCAAGGCTCACACCTACAGCGCCTGGAACCGCCGCCCCCTGGCCCCGGCCCAACATGAATACGCCATTGATGATGTCAAATATCTCTCCGCAATTTATGCTGCCCTTTCGCAACGCCTGTCTTCCCACACGCGCCACGCCTGGGCCACGGCAGCATGTGAGGAACGCTGCGATGCCGCGGTGCGGCCCAATGACCCGCAGTTGGCGTATCTGAAACTGAAGGCACCCCGCAGTATGAATCCGCTGCAGTTGGCGGCGCTGCGTGAACTTTGTGCCTGGCGTGAACAACTGGCCTTCGAACACAATTTACCCGCCCGCACCATGCTGCCGGATAATGTCCTGCGGGACATCGCCAAACAATTGCCCGCCAGAGCCTCAAGCCTTAACAACATTAAAGAGTTCCCATCACGTGAATTGGCCTCTTACGCGGAATTTATTGTGTCGCTCATTGCACGCCTGAAAAAGCAACCGGAATCCGCCTTTCCAGCCGCTGCCGATGAAATCGACGAATCCCCGGATGCGCGCGTGTTTGGCGAAACTGCCTGGGCACTGGCACAAACCATTTGCATTGCTAACCATGTCAGTACCGCTCTGGTCGCTTCTCAGACCGACGTGCTGGAATTCGCTTATCTCCTGCGCGGCGCCAAACCCCTGACCAACCACAAACTTGCCAGCGGATGGCGGCATGAATGTCTGGGCAAAGCACTGCTGGAATGTCTGACCGCGCAGCGCTCCATTACCCTTAACTGCCGCGATGGTGTTCTTGAACCCTTGACACAGTGAGTTCTGGCCATGTGTGGTTTTGCCGGAATTATTCAATGGAATTCTCCCGCTGACAAGCCCGCCATTTCTGACGCCACACTTAATACTGTTGACCAACTTCTCGCCCATCGCGGCCCGGATGGTGCTGGCCGCTGGCGCGACCCCCACAACCCCGCCTGTGTTTTATTGCACCGCCGCTTAAGCATTGTTGACCTCGTCGGAGGCGCTCAACCCATGGGCAATGAAGATCAGAGCGTGCAGGTGGTTTTTAACGGTGAAATATACAATCATCGGGACTTGCGGTCGCAGTTAAAACACTCCGGACATACCTTTGCCAGTGATCACAGCGATACTGAAGTTCTCGTGCACGGCTGGGAACAATGGAATTCAGCCATGCCGGAAAAATTGACCGGCATGTTCGCCTTCGCCGTTTGGGACGCCCGCAGCCGCACGCTGTTATTGGCACGTGATCGTATGGGGCAAAAGCCGCTGTTTTATCAATCCGCAGACAACGTGCTTTATTTCGCCAGCACGCTTCCCGCGTTGTTGGCGATTGGTGCCAAGGCCGTCATATCAACGCGGTCCGTGGCGGGGTATTTGGCGCATGGCTACCTGCCGCCGCCGTTTACAATTTATGAAAATATTTTTCAATTATCTCCCGGCGAATGTTTGACTGCCCGCCAGGATCACCTCCACCGGCAATATTATTGGCAGCCCGCGCCGCCGGTCCCGAACGCGCCGGCACCGGGCCGTGCGGATATTTCAGCGGTTATCAGCGCAGCGGTTGCTTCCCAGATGCACGCCGATGTCCCCATGGCGTGTTTTCTTTCTGGCGGAATTGATTCCACCATCATCGCCGGACTTATGCAACGCCACGCCGCCAAGATCGGCTTAGACCCCATTAACACCATCAGTATCGGCTTTGCCGAGGCGGCCTTTGATGAAACCACTTTTGCCCAGATCGCCGCCCGCCAGATCGGCTCGCAGCATCACACCTTTCAAGTTAACGCCGGTGCCGATGTTATGGAGACTCTGCAATGGCTGATGGGTTATACCCTTGGTCAACCCTTTGCCGATTCCTCTATTTTACCCACGTATTATCTGGCGAATTGCGCCCGCATGGTGGCCCCCTGTGCCATCAGCGGTGACGGCGGAGATGAACTCTTTGGCGGGTATGATCGCTATCGCGCCTTAAAACTCATCACCGAATCACCTCGCTTATCACAGCTTCTCGCGGCTGCCGGTATGCTGGTCAACCCGCAGTCGCGCGCCCGGCGGTTCCATGCCGCAACGCAGCAAACCGCGTGGCCTTTGCAGTATGCCGCGTTAACCAGACTATTTTCACCAGCGGATATTCACACGTTGCTGCCGGAGCTTGCGGAGGATGATGTGCTGTTAGCGTGGCCCACCACGCCAGATAAATCGTCCGATGCGGCGCGCTGTGCCATGCAGCTTGATCAGCGGCACTATTTACCCGGCGATGTCCTGTGGAAAGTGGATAGCGCCTCCATGGCCAACGCCCTGGAAGTTCGCAGTCCATTTCTGGATCACCACGTGACAACCTGCGCCAACGCCATACCCACTGCAGAGTTGCTGAATTACCGCAGCGGAAAGCTGGCACTCAAAAAAAGTTTCCCTGATGTGCTCCCGTCCGCCATATCCCGCCGCTCCAAGCAGGGCTTTGGTTTACCGATTGGCCAATGGTTCCGCCAACAGTTACGCGCTCCCCTGCACGACCTGTTAATTTCCAAAACGGGATTTTTCCAGTCCACGCAAAGCCAGAAGTTTCTGCAAAACTTACTGCAAGAACATCAGCAATCCCACCGCGATCACACCCATCGCCTGTTCGCCTGCCTGATGCTGGAATTATGGCATCAGCGGTAGCGGGCCGGGGTTACGGGTTACGGGTTACGGGTTACAGGGGACAGGAGTTGCACGAGAACGCAGGAGTTAGGAGTTAGGAGTTGGACGAGAACGCAGGAGTTAGGAGTTAGGAGTTAGGAGGGGGTGTCACGTCCTGATATAGGTTGTCACTTTTGGCAACGGAATTATCAGGAGTTTTGGTATGCGTATACGGGTAATAAAGCGGTATAGTGAGTGCTTCAAAAGGCAGGTGGTTGAGGAGTTGGAAGCCGGTCGATTCGATTCGATTATGCAGGCGCGGCTGCACCATGGGATTTCCGGCATGGGAACGGTGCAGAAATGGATAAAAAACTACGGTAAGAATC
>JAJZDN010000085.1 GCA_021805985.1 Planctomycetota bacterium
CGCGGTGAGGGTGGTGAACTGCCAGTGATGAATCTTCGGCGGCGTTGGAAGTGATGGCGTCGTCTTGACTGTGTTTTTCAACGCAACCGGCTGGGGACCTGAGCCAAACACCAGGGCAGCGGCGATGGAGTGGCCGGCCGGCGTGTCGGTGGAAAGCGTCCACTTGCCATGGGCTTTCTTTATTTGCCCCGCATACGCCGGGCCAACAATCACAACGGACCCGGCTTTGGACGTAACAAACCAGGTATGCTTTTCCATGAGTCGATTTTCAATAATCACCCGCAGGACATGTTGGCCGACCGTGGCTGTCGCAATGCGTGGCTTCATGCCGGATGGAAATACCGCACCGACGCCGAAAATATCGCCGTTGCTCTGCCTGATTTGCCGCATGGCTCCGCCGGTGCGTGCGAGGCGTTGGCTGACAAAAGAAATATCCGCACGATTTCCAGGATGGCCATATAGCACAACCGTGGTCATGTTGCTTTCATGCTGGACACCCAAAATGCGGGAATAAGCTGATGCGATCTTCCAGGTTTTACCCAGGGCGGCATTCAGCACCACGGGACGGATTCTTCGCTCCGCAACACGCAGTTTGGTGCCATTTTTCATAGTCGCCGTCACGGTTTGCCCATGGGTGTTGTCCAGAAATACAATGGTCCCCGCCGGTGCCGTGCGGGCCAGCACGCGCACACCCGTGGCGAAGGATTGGTATTTTGCATCGGTATTGACGCTGTCTTCAAGAATATTAGCGAAGCTGCGGGCAAAATAATTGGCCCGTTTCATGTTGTAATAAATAGGACGCAAATCGCCGCCCTGGCCGATGGCGGCGGAATAGTCGTAACATGCCGCCAATTCATTGTCATTCCAGAGCCAGAAATTGGTGCTCCCCACCAGCATATAAAAGTTATAGCCTGATCCGCCGAAGGCGATAATCTTCCAGATGCCGCGGTTTAATTGGATCTGCTGGGGCCGGGACATGGCTCCGTAACCGTGATACCATGTCCGGGAAGACCAGAATTCCGTGGTGTACCAGGGACTGGTGCGCGTAGCATCATTCCATGGATTATGGCCGGCGGGGTCAAAGCCATGATGCACGCCACTGAAAAACATCGGCACTTGTATGCCGTGTTTCCGCGCCATGTTGTATAAATCCTGAAAATAGTGATTGGGTATCTCGGTGCCCCAGCCCTGCGGGTCTTCATTCTCCAACTGCACCAAGATGACAGAGCCGCCATGATTTATCTGATTACGCGCCACAATCGGCAAGAGCCTGTTCCAAAACTGCCGCAGCGGATTCATAAACGCCGGATCATCCTCCCGCACCAGCACGCCTTTTTCAAACGCCAGCCACAATGGATAACCACCGTCATCCCATTCCGCGCAGTCATACGGCCCGCAACGAACCAGCGCGTACATACCCATCTTGTGAATCAACTTAAGAAACGCATCCAGATTGGCCCGGCCATGAAAATCATATACGCCCGGCTTAGGTTCCTGGAAATTCCAGAAAACATACGTTTGTACCGTATTGAAGCCGGCACGTTTCATTTTCAACAGACGGTCTTTCCATAAGGCCCGCGGCACACGTGCGTAATGAAAACTTCCGGAACAGATAAATACATGTTTGCCATTGATGGTAAATCCCCGGCCATTAATGTGCATGACCTTTGCAGCGCTGCCGATAGGCTTAAACATATCGCTATTGGCCCGGGCCGAAAGCCCGGACAGCAGCATCAACCCGCTGACCAAAACATACACCGCAACTGGCAGAATGTGGGATGGGAATCGCACGCTTTTTCGTTTCACCGTTTTTCTCCGTTATCGAATCAGGTTGGCAGATAGGATACGGCCCCACGCCCCATTTGACCAGCGCCCAAAACGTACAAAATTTAAACGCGAAGTTCAGGATTTGCGTCAATTACCCCGTATTTAGGATACAGTTACTGGGACACCTTACAGGGAGTGCCAAATAGTTTCAACCGCACTACAATCAGGGGCTAAGCAGGCGACGAACCAGCCTGCTGCCATCCGGCGGACGGCTTTTTTGGAGCGGATAAATGCCATGGACGCAACTGAATGTACGCTACCGGGACTCCATCACGTTACGGCAATAACGGCCGATGCCCAGAAAAATATCAATTTTTACTGTGACGTGCTGGCTCTGCGACTGGTGAAACTTACGGTGAATTTTGATGACCCCGCCAGCTATCATCTTTATTACGGCGATGAATCAGGACGCCCCGGCACGGTGTTGACATTTTTTGCGTGGCCCGGCGCTGCACGCGGCCGCATCGGTCCGCCGCAGGTCTCAGCTACCGCTTTTTCCGTTCCGCCAGACGCCATGGATTATTGGGCCCAGCGTTTGGCCGCGCAGGGCGTGGAAAGTCAGCTTCAGGGCAATCGTTTCGGCGAACCGGTCCTGGGATTTCTGGATCCCGATGGCATGCAGTTGGAACTTATCGGCACGAATGCATCAGCAAATTCCGCAGTCAGGCCTTGGCTTGCCGGATCTGTCCCTAAGTCAATGGCCATTGGCGGAATTCACAGCGTGACTCTGTCCGAACGGAAAACCGATGCTACCAGTGCGTTGCTTACCGATGTCATGAAATACCAAAGTGCGGGAAGCGAAGATAACCGCCTGCGGTATCAGGCGGGGACCCATGACCATGGGCCAGGAACAATTGTTGATATCGTGCACACGCCGGATATTCGCCACGGTACGCTGGGTGCCGGCGTGGTGCACCATGTTGCGTTCCGCACACCTGACGATGCACAGCAGGCGGCGTGGCGTGACAAAATCGCGCCCTATTTTCCGCATGTTTCGCCCGTGATGGATCGGTGTTATTTCCATTCCATTTATTACCGCGAGCCAGGCGGCGTGCTGTTTGAAATTGCCACCGAGCATCCCGGTTTTACCGCCGATCAGGCGGTCGCGGAACTGGGAAAAAAGTTAATGTTGCCGCCCTGGCTGGAAAAGCAGCGCAAGGAAATCGAACGCCTCGTGCCACCCATTAAGCTGCCCCAGTGAGAACGCCGGGTTAGTTACAGGCTACAGTGCCAGCCCGCCCGCGGTTCCGCCCAACGGTCCGCGTCAGCGATCCCAAGGCATTCTAACTCCTAACTCCTAACTCCTAACTTCTCGGCACGCGTTACGCCACGTGCAACATCCGGCTGACGTCTTCGCCTGCTCGCCATTTTTTGTAGATCATCAGCGACTGTTCAATTACTGGAAAGGCGTATTCCGCTGGCAGCACATCATCGACGACCACGCGCTTGTTTTCCAGAGATTTGTAATCTTCAAAAAACCGCTTCAATACGGAAAGTTTGTGCGGTGGCAGTTGATGCACGTCGCTGTAACTGCTGTATTCCGGGTCGTTGACGTGCACGGAAATGACCTTATGGTCAATTTCATTTTGATCCTTCATGGTCATTAAGCCAATGGCCCGCGCTTCCACAATGGTTAATGGATAGACCGGCTCGGCTCCCAGAACCAGCACATCCAGCGGATCACCATCATCGGCCATGGTCTGAGGCAGAAATCCATAATTTGCGGGATAATAGACCGCAGAGTGCAGGACTCGGTCCAGCTTCAGCAGGCCCGTTGTTTTATCCATTTCATATTTGTTGGATGCGCCCAGAGGAATTTCGATAATGGCATGAAATACGGAAGGCAACATGCCACTGCCCGGATCCACATCGTGCCAGGGGCTTGCCGAACGGGTTGGTTTGAACGGTGCAATGATTCGACCCATCTTTTTACTCCTGTTATCCAATGAAACGACCCTAGTTTATCCGCACTTGCGCCATTAACAAACAGCATCAAAATAATTTACTCCTTGGCACAGCAATCGACCGCGGCACCACCGACAGAGCCCTTCGCTTTGCAGGCGGTGAGTCAGATTTTCGGGGCCTTGCCCGGGTGGGCGTTCCTAAGCCACAGCAGACCTTTCGGAAGCGATCGCTTGATCCAGCACGCGCTGGTAGCCTTCAACCATACGCAAAGCAGCATAGCGGGTCGCCACCATGGCTTGGGCCTGTTTCCGGATCTTGTCAGCCAGGGCGCGGTTTTCAATGAGCATGGCGATCGCGTCGGCCATAGAGCCTTTTTGATCTGGATTTATCAGCAATCCCGTTTCCTGATCGGTGATAACCTCCTCAACCGCCGGACTACGATAAACCGCGACCGGCGTTCCGCACGCCATTGCTTCAATGATATTCATCCCAAAGCCTTCCACGGTTGAGGGCATACACAACACGCGCAGGGCCTTGTACCAGCGGGCCGGTTCGGCGGTGGCTCCGGGAAATGTGACATGAGAGGCAATTCCCAGCCGCGCCGCCAATGCCCTTAGCGGCTTTTCTTCTGGCCCATATCCGATCAAAGCCAGATGCAGTTTGCCCCAGCGGCGATAATCGCGCAACAGAAGTTCTGCAAATTCGCGCACCAACAAATCCAGCCGCTTTACCGGATCAAACCGGCCGATATATCCCACCACCACCGCGTCCGCCGGCCAGGGGCGTTCCGCGACTGGTATTGATTCGGCAAGGGAAAATGTGTCAAAGTCCAACCCGCAGGGAATCACATAGCCATTCTGAAAACGCCCAAATTGGCTAACCCGATCCAGCACCGCCTGTGAAGGGGTTATAATTCCGTGGCAGTTCCCGGATATTAATCCTTGCAGCCGCCAGTGCCATTTTGGTTCCGGCTGCAGCGTATGGATCGACTGAAAATAAATTCTTTGCCCGGCCAAGGGTGCCGCGAGAGCCGCCAGTGCATTGGCGTGTACCAGCAAACTGATAACTGCGGCGGGGTTTACGGTCTGCAGTATTTTCACCCAGCGTTTGACGGCTTTGACGTCATGAATGCTTTGAGCATTTAACCCGATAACTTCAACGCCGTCGTGGCGAATCCAGCGGGCGACAATGCCCGACGGCTTGATGCTTACCACCGTAGGCTCCCACCGCCCAAACTCTTTGAGGCCCCGGACAATGCGCCGAACAATAAGCGGCAATCCCCCCAGGTCCAGATCGGTAATTAAAAATACGACGCGCTGCGCCATAACACTCCAACGCTATGAGATTTATGCAATCTCATACATCTTTATTCCCTACATTGATAATTCCGCAGACAACAAAAAAAGACTTTACCATTGCGCTTCATCAAACGGACTTACCGGCGCATTACTTCGCGCCCGGGGCAAATGTTTAATCGCATCGGATCCCAGTTTGATCAATTCTTCATGGTCAACGCGGATATTTAACCGCCATCCCACCACGGTTGTCACTTCGGTGCCGCAAAGTTTGACCAAAGTCGCGTCATCCACATAGTCGCCGGTTACACTCGAACGCTTGGCATAAGCGGCCTCCAGCACGGTGCGGCGAAAAATCTGTGGCGACTGGAGAAGTTCCAGCCGCTTATCAATCGCCAGTTGGCCAAGTCTGCCTTCCTGGGCGCGCACGGTAGCGCCGCCAACGGGCACAACCGCAGCCGCCGCCCCGGTTTTTCCCACCGCTTCCTCCAACGCATCTAAAACCGTATAGGGCACGGCCGGGCAACAGGCATCATGAACAATGATGGTATCGATCTCCGGTTTCAATTTTTCCAAGCCCCGTTGTACCGCACCAAACCAATCCGGTCCCCCCGCGGCTGCCCCGACGCCCTGAAACGCCAGGTGCGCACCATATTTTTCCTGTATGCGGGATAAATCGTCCGGCAGCACGCATAGCATTCGCTGCTGCACCGCATCGCGGTTGGCATATAACTCAATACTGCGCATGAATATTTCACGGCTGTCGATTTTTGAAAAGGGCTTGCCTGAACCTTTGGCCGCCCAGACCGGCGGGGCCATTACAAATAAAACGCCAATGGGCATTACCTGAACTCCATCCTGAACATCACCACGTAATATTAGAGTTTTTTTAAGTCGAAAGCCAGCAAGTTTGCCGACAATGGCCGAAAACCCACCGGTGTTTTTGCAGTGAATACCGCCTCACTTTTTCCAGTGTACCCAGGTCCATTGACCGGTTGTTGGATCATAGTGTTGCACCCACGCGCCCACCGGAACATATTTTAACCTGATTTTAAAGTAAATTAAGCCAATGGTTGCCATGGGCTGCCCCGTTTGCGCCGCCCGCAGTTCGTATAATCGTTTCCGCCATCGGTTGTCGTGCGCCACAAACGCCCGCTGCGCACTGGTAAGTGTGGCCCGCGCTTGCATATACCCGGTATGGGCCTCCCCCACCAGATGGGCCGCCAAAAGCTTATGATTTTTTGGAAAATCCGCCCGCAGGTGTTGCAGGATATCCGCAGAAGGGCCCCTCGTTGTTGCGTTCACGAAAATAATTCGTGCCGCCCTTCCACCCGGAGCCAGATATAAACTCGGCCGGACGGAGCTTTTTGTCGCGGCCCTGCCAGACGCCGCGGGTGCGGTGGCAGGAGATCCTGATTTTTCATGACCAGCATCGCCGGCAATAAAGTCCATGTCACTGCTTGCGTCCTGAACCACCAAGGTTAATTTACCGTTAAGATTGACATTGACCTCCAGCGGTTTGGGCTGGCTGATGACAACATCACTGTGTGTTCGCACGCAGCCCCCAAGCCCTGTCAGACCCGCCAGGGCCGCAACATATACAAAACATCGTATGGGATTCATGGGGCATCTCCTTGCAATCATCTGTCGGCACGTGCCGCGAATTGTAATATGTTAGCATGATTCCACTCAAGAGTCTGTCTGGTTATTCGTTCTGGAAAGCTTTGCCCGCCAGCAACGCGCGTAACCTCGCGGCCAACTGAACCGTTGCGATGTGGCCCGCACGCGCCGGCGATAAAAAAAAATTAGCGCGTTTTTGTCGCCTGGGAAAATCGCTGAATAATAGCGATGAGCCTTTGGGCCGTCAGATGTACCACCGGAATTACCAGATGCACCGTCTTGAGATCCTCTGCGCGGAAAATCATTGTTTTGCCGTCAATGATCATCTTCCGAGCCTTGAGATGCATGGGGTTGCCCCGCCCCCGGACAAAATCCAGCCTGAATGTCATGCCGGTTTTTGTCATCTGCACGTTTACCTGCTCTCTGGTAAACGGATAATCGTGAAGATCATCGGCCATAGCCGCCGCCAGCGCTTGACCGTAGCTACCCGCCAAAACGCTCCGCAGCAGAGGGATCTGATGCAATTGTAAAAATCCCCCGGTCTTTCCAACAAGTTGAAGTTCACCGGTAATCAGGCCACTGGCACTGCAGTTAAAAGTGGCACGGATATTCCCCCGCCCCACAATGTTCACCCGCCCCGGCACCATGAGTGCGAATAATTGTTGCTGTTGCACGTTCGGAAGCAATATAACCCCGGTGCCCCGGTGTGTAGCAAAGCTATACCTTCCGGAAGCTGTAACCAGCGAGTTCTTCCACAGCGCCTTGTTCAGTGAAACTATAAGCGTCTTGTGCAGCAATGACCAAGTTGCGTTTCCACGGGTAAGGTTAAACGACTTGATTCGCAACGATTCAAACTCCGCTTCCGCATGTTTAATGTGGATGTGGGCCAGTCCCGCGGAATCATGCCAAAAATTCAAATGCCCCGTCGCCCCGATGGCTCTGGCGGAAAGCGTGCTTGACTTACCCGCCGGCCACGCCAAAGTGGAAGCCGCGATATGAAAGCGTCCCAGTGCTGATAAAATAAATTCTTTTCCGCGGGTGTGAACCGTGCCGGTAAAGCGGAGCCTCCCACCGGTAAGGTGTACTGGTTTGCCGGCAATTAACAACGCTCTGGCAGGTAAAAGCGTGGTTGCAGGTGGCGCCTTGACGGGTTCAACCGCTGCCGGGACCGCCATAACCCATGACGCAATCAACAGCACCCCGATGAGCCTTCCGCAGGACAAAGATAATAATTTCAAGCGTCGGCATTGCTGGATCAACATCCCTGAAATAATACCGCAATGTCCCCAAGATGCAGATCACAGCGCGAAAACACGATGAGATTCTCCGGCGGCGTAGTGCAGAACTTCACATCCCGGATACGGCGTGCCAAACAGACTTCCAGCAATAACTTGTCAATCCGGGCGTCTCGCTGGGCGAATTGACGTGTTAGACGCGTGGTGAACCTGGCTAGGAGCCTGTCCGAGTAATGGCCGATTACTCGGAAAGGCTCCTACCTAAATCCCAAGTTCGCCCATGGTGGCCTTGACTTGGCGGTTGCGGGGTTTATCATCACTGATATGAGATTTTGCTGGATCCGCTATCGTTTGGTTATGCCGGTTTGCCTGGCTGTGTGTCTGACGGCTCCGGCGGTCAGTTCCGCCCAGGTCGCACGCAAAGATATCAGTTCGGCTGTTCCGATGATGACCGCCAAGCGCAGCGATATTCCGGTTTATCTTATTGCATTTATTGCCCTTGCAGGCGTGGTGGCTGTCGCCATGCGCAGCGCCAACCGCGGCAAACGTCGCGGCGGGCGGGATGCCTGAGATTTGGGAAGATATACGAAAGTGCTCAAAAAAAATGTTCAGTTCCTTAACAGGAGAAATACCATGAACGGAAAAAAACTCCTCATCATCGGCCTGCTGGGCGTGAATGCAGTGCTGGGTGTCGGCGTATTAGCCCGCGTGGGCTGGTCATCGGCAACTGCACGGGCGCAGGTGGCCCAGGGCGGCCATTATCTGACGGTCTCAGGGGGCGATCAGATGAATGGAATTGTGTATGTCTATAATCAGGACAGTGGCATTCTTACTGCCAAAATTACACCAGCAAATAACCTCGCAGGGACCCACTGGCTGGCCCCCTACAACGTCACCGCGGATATTAAACGCGCCCGGCTGCGAATGCGCTAAGGTCGGGAAACACATTTTGCGATTTCCCGGGTCGAACACCATTTTGTAAGAGCATAAAATTTGCGGAGTAATATTATGAAATCTCAACATGCGATCATCGGCCTACTGACCGTTACCGCCCTGCTGCTGGCCGCCTTACTGGCTTTCCACCCCGGAAGTTCCAATACGGCCCGGGCCGATGTTCTGGAAAGCGGCGGCGGCATGAGCCTGCTGACTTCCTCCATCGGATTTGGTTCTGTAGACCTGCTGAACATTGTGGACAGCCATGACGGCCTCATGCTGGTTTATACAATCAACGGCAATCAGTTGCGTCTGGTCGGTGCGTACAATCTCAATCAGCTTATGCGCGCCCCGTCGCTACGGTAAATCCTCATTAAAAGGACACTATTTTGCTGGACAATATTGCCAAGCTCGCCCGAAATATTCTTAATGGTCATCTGATTTCCCGCACGGAAGCCAGAGAACTGGTGGCAGTCACCGGCGAAGATATTTACGATCTATTCTACTGGGCCAATAAAATCCGTATCCGGTTCAAAGGTCCGGATGTCCGATTTTGCGCCATCGTCGCCGCGAAGGTCGGCGGGTGCTCGGAAGATTGTAAATTTTGCGCTCAGTCTTCACACTATCAAACCGTTGTTGAAGGCCAAAGCAAACTCACGGATCAACAAGTATTGGATTGCGCCTCCCATGCCGGCGATGTCGGAGCCGATAGCTTTGGTATCGTCAACAGCGGCCGCGGCCCCACCCGATCCGAACTGGAGAACTGGCTTGGCCCCCTGTTGCGGGACATTGCCAAATCCGGAAAAACCCGTGCCTGCGCCACGCTCGGTGCCCTGACGCCCGAGACCGCGGATTTCCTCCACGCCAACGGCGTGCGGCGCATCAACCATAATCTGGAAACCAGCGAACGTTTTTATCCGGAAATAGTATCTACGCATCCGTATGCTGAACGCCTGCGCACTTTACACGCTGCCAAGGCCGCGGGATTATCTTTATGTTCAGGCGGCATTTTCGGAATGGGTGAACAATGGGACGACCGCTTGGATATGGTCTTTACATTGCGGGATATTGGCGTGGATGTCATGCCGGTTAATTTCCTCAATGCCATTGCCGGAACGCCGCTGGCCGGCCAGGCCAAATTAGCGCCCATGGAATGCCTCAAAATTGTCAGCATCTGCCGCTTTATTTATCCAACCGTAGAATTAAAAGTCGCCGGCGGTCGCGAAGTGTGCCTGCGCGACATGCAAAGCTGGATATTTTTTGCCGGGGCTGACAGCACCATGATCGGCAATTACCTCACCACGTATGGCCGCAGCCCGGAAATGGACCATCAGATGGTGCACGACCTGGGCCTGAAGTGGCGCAGCTATGAACATGGGCCGGTGGAACCCAGCAGCCCGGAACCGAAAATTTCACGGGTAAGCCGAACGGGGCGCTATAACATTCCCATTATGTACGAAGGTGATCTGGAACTGGACTCACAAGCCGCGGCCACAGCCCTGAAATAATATCGCGTCCATGTAAAGCCAAGAGCTATAGTGATGGACACTCCCCGCCGGTTCATACATCGGGATCCCGCTCTGGTTAGGAATGCGGCGGCAACCATATAATAACCACCGGCTCCACCCAGTCGTGCAACACAGGGCCAGCACCACACGCTGCTTCCGATTTTTTATAAGGGATTTTAATGCCACTGGTGAGAGAAAATATTATTCAAATGGCAGGGTACGTTCCCGGAGAACAACCGGGCGATATTTCCGTTATAAAACTTAACACCAATGAAAATCCTTACCCCCCGTCCCCGCGAGCCTTGGAAGCGGTGCAGCAGATAACCGCCGAACAACTCCGACGATATCCCAGCCCCGACGCCCGTATGTTTCGCGAAGCGGCTGCGAACGTCCACGGCATTTCATCCGATATGATTTTATGCACCAATGGCGGTGATGAATTACTTTCATTGGTGTTTCGGGCCTGCGTGAGTCATGACGATCCAGTGGCGTTTTTAGATCCCAGCTATTCGCTGTATCCAGTATTGGGCGCCATGCAGGATGCCAAGAAAATTATTCTCCCATACCGCATTAACGGTACCCAGTGGGAATTTCCGCCGGAGATTTTTAAGCTCAACGCCAAATTACTTTTAATTGTTAATCCCAACGCCCCCTCCGGCACACTGGCTGATCTTTCCACGCTGGATCGCGTTATCCGCAGCTTCCCCGGGGTGGTGCTGGTGGACGAGGCGTATGTCGATTTTGCCCCCACCAGTGCCCTGCCGCTGGTGCGGAAATATGCCAACGTCATTCTTTTACGCAGTATGTCCAAGGGCTATGGCCTGGCGGGAATGCGGTTTGGCTATGGCATTGCTCAGCCGTCGTTGCTGGCCCAATTACATAAGGTCCGGGACAGTTATCCCTGTGATGCGGTAGCGATTGCCGCCGCAACCGCAGCCATAACGGATCAGGCGTATGCTGGGGCAACCTGGGAAAAAATAAAATATCAGCGGTCGCATATCTCCGCCGCTCTTCGCAGCATGGGCTTTACCTTGCCGGACAGTTACAGCAACTTTGTTTTGGCCCAGGTGCCCGCGCATCTCCAGGCCGGAGAGCTATATCAACGGCTGAAAACGGCCAACATTCTGGTGCGCTACTTCAATCTTCCGGGTTTAACGGATAAACTTCGCATAACCGTTGGCACCGCTGAACAAAATGCTGCCTTGCTGACGGCACTGAAAACCTTGACCGCAGCGGCCTGAGATTGTCCAAACCGCGAAATGGTTACAACCGGCTTCTGGCGAGCGAACACTGGAGTAACAGATATGTCACATGATACGCAAAATCCAACCCCAACCTCTCCGCGCATCCGTGAAATCAGCCGAAAGACGCGGGAAACGCAGATCAGCGTTTCCGTGAATCTCGATGGTTGTGGGGAGGCCAAGGTTTCCACGGGCGTAGGCTTTTTTGATCACATGCTGGATCATCTGGCCCGCCACAGCCTGTTGGACCTTAACGTGCAGGCCACCGGTGATCTGCACATTGATGCGCATCACACCGTAGAGGACGTATCGCTGGTATTAGGCTCAGCCATTCAACAGGCGCTGGGCGACAAGCGTGGCATATACCGTTACGGCTGGGCCAGTGTGCCGATGGAAGATACATTGGCCAATGTGGCGCTGGATTTATCAGGGCGTCCCGCTTTTGTTTTTAATGCGCGCTTTCCCACACCGAAAATTGGTGAATTTGATGTGGAACTTGTACATGAATCACTGCGATCCATGGCCAATACGGCCGGCATGAATTTACACGTCAACGTACCGTATGGTACCAACAGCCACCATATTGCCGAGGCCATTTTTAAGGCGCTGGCTAAATCCCTGCGGCAAGCGGTCGCGGTTGATCCACGGTCACATGAGATTCCCAGCACAAAAGGCGTGTTATAAAAAAAATCACCGTCCCGGTATGGCGGGACGGTGATGGGTTAACAATTATTAAATGCGGCATTGTAAGCGGCAATTTCTTAGAGCACATCTTAGGCAATACGGTGGCAAGGTCACGGCAATAAACCAACCACCGGATTAACGATATCGGTGCTCTTCGCAAATCGCGTCACAGCTTCATGCGCCGACGAATCGCCAAACCGCCCACAACTACCAAGCCGCCAACAAGCGACAGCGGCCCGGAGCCAGGGAGGGTGACAGCAGAAGGGGTGCCGCCCAGGATTGAGACCGTACCGCCCAGGGGCGACGCACTGGTACCCAGGGAGCCCCCAGAGGAAAGGTCCCCGACCTTTAGCTGGTAAGTGAGAGAATACGGCGCGGCAAGGTCAGAAACACCCGTGTTTTTAGAAGTTGACGCAGTGTAACTATTTCCACCCGAACCGACCAACGCAGTCTGCCCCGTATTGTCGCCCGAGATGTCATACGACCCGTTGCTCTTGGCGGCGAACCCTTCGTAACTCACCGTGAACGAGCTTGACCCGGCGCTCCCAGAGTACGCGCCGCCACCGGACGCCTCGAGTGTGTTGGGATTTGCTGCCAGCGACGTGAAGCTCGTTCCTGTGGCGACGAAGTTGGCAGCGTAGCCGCCGCCACCAAACTGCAGACCAACCACGGAAAAGCCAAGGGAACCAGCGCTGGGCGCTGAGAGATTCAACTTGGTCCATGAAAAAAGCGTTGTGTCGCCTCCCGGGGTCGATGTTCCGATCCCGTAGGCTCCACTGCCGACACTGCCTACGGAGTAAAACACTCCCCCACCAGTATAGGCCGACGCGCTGGTGTACGATGAGCTTGAACCGAACGCAACTTTAACGCCCGTTACTACACTTGCACTCGCGACGTGTGCCGCGAGTAACCCGGCCGATAGTGCGGCCCCAATACTCAGGAATTTTCCTGACTGCATGAAGAGACTCCCTAAAAGGAACGACGGGCCTATGAACATCCCGCGCGGGACATTCTCCATGGCCACGAATTTGTTATCGGCTTTGGTCGATGTGTTCCTATAATCATTTTGCCAGTTTTATTCATTTTTATCAAAATCTTAACAAATCCCCGCCCGAAAAACCCCGTAGCTCAATGCGGCAGCGTTGAGTTGTTTGCGAAACGGGGCCTGATTCCACGCCCCCCGTCGCCCGTCCCGATTAACGCAGCGCCTGCCGAACTGGAGTCCGGATTTTTTCCGCAACCACATTCCGCATCAAACCACGAGGCTGCCGCGTCAGGCTAACGATTGTCTTTCATGACGCGCTGGACACATGATCACGCCATGGGTTATTAGCTCAATGCGGCAGCGTTGAGTTGGCCGCGAAATGTGACCTGATTCTAAAAATGCATTACCGATTTTTTCCGCGCTTCGCGCGGTCGCGGCTGAACGCCAAGGCATGAAAAACCGCGCGCGGCCACTGCTGAATTTTATGCCACCTGGCTTCAAACCAGAGTCGATGCAGGATATGCCGCAGTTGTGCATCATCGGGGGAAATATCCAAGCCCTCGCGTACCCAATAACCGGCACGGGCAAAATCGTGTTTGGACATATAAGCCAGCGCCAAGTTGAACATCGCCGAACTGTGTTTAGGCTGGATTTTTAACGCCAGCTTACACTGCTCAATACCTTCATCAAGTCGTCGCGCCATCAGCATGGCCACGGCCAAGCCATGCCGCGCATCGGCATGATTCGGGGTCTGGGCCAGGAGCCGACGCATGGCGGCCTGGGCTGAATCATATTGCCCCATATCAATAAATAAATTCCCCAATTCCAGCAGCGTCGTATCATCCGATTCTTTCTGCGCCAGTTCACAGTTGGCATGATACAGAGCCTCGGCCTGATGCTTCTGCCGATGATGCACCAGCGCCATCTGCAAATGCACCCCGATAAATTGCGGATCATGCCGCAGAACAAATTTATACCGGTCCAACGCCAATCGCCAATCGCCAGATTTTTGCGCTAAAACGCCAAGTTGGTAATGCGCGGTGCAATCATCAGGCTCCAGATCCAGCACTTGCCTGAATTTTTCAGACGCGGGTCCATCCTGACCCATTTCCATCAGCAGTTCGCCGAGATCCAGCAGCGTATCCAGATTGCCCGGATCGGACCGCAATTCCTCAATTAAATGAACGCGAGCTTCCGGCAGCCGCCCTTTGGCCCAGAATACATCAGCAATGCGGGCGTGCACTTGTGGATAATCTGCCTCAAGTTCCAGCACCTGCTGCCAGCACCACAGCGCCCGGTCGTAGCGTCCGCGATTAAATAATGCCATTCCCATGTTATAAAAACACAGCGGACACTTTTCGCGATATTGCCGAGCCAGGTAAAACATTTCCTCAGCACGGTCAAAATCTCCCATCTCACTGTAGGCGGCGATGCGGTTGCAATAGCACGCCTCCACCGAGGAATCAATGCGTTCGACCCGTTCAAAAAATTCTATCGCATGCTGAAATTTTCCCACGCGCGTGCAATCCGTGCCCGCAGCCGTCAGAGATTCAATATCATGGGGATCCAGCCGCACGGAGA
>JAJZDN010000086.1 GCA_021805985.1 Planctomycetota bacterium
AAAAAAGAGCGTCTTATTCCGGTTGGACAGACCGCCGTTAATGCTCTGACCAAGTACATCGATCAGAGGAAACTCATTATGGCGCAGGATTCGCCCAATGCGCCATTGTTTATCAATAAACATGGTCAGCGTTTAAGCACTCGTTCGGTTCGCAGGAAGCTGGATAAATATCTGATTGAGGCGCACCTGGACCCGGATATCAGTCCGCATACATTGCGGCACAGTTTTGCCACGCACATGCTCAATCATGGTGCCGATCTGCGCGTGGTGCAGGAACTACTGGGGCACCAGAGCCTCAGCACCACACAAATATATACGCACCTGACCACCAAGCGCATTCAGGACGTATATGAAAGCGCCCATCCCCGCGCTAATGAAGTGTCCTCGTAATGTAGAACGCACCAGTGTCAGTTTATCCGCAACCGCACCGGCTTCCATGCCGGTGCTTTTTTTTAGTTCCGCATCCAATGGCCATGATAATCGGCAAATGGCTGTGAAATGAACGGGGCCACGGGCAGTTGCGGAGAACCATTGAGGTCAATAGTCTATAGGCCAAAGCGGCGGATCTGTCCGCAGGACACAAAACGCTGCTATTGATTGCACGGACTTATGCCTTTGTGAGAAACAATGCGAACCCCGAAAGAGTCGGAAAACGTTTATCGATTCTTATTGCACGGAATCGAATCAGGGCGGTTTCGCGTGTATGATCGCATACCGACGGAGCGTGTTCTGGCAACGCGCTTTGGTGTATCTCGGCCAACGGTGAGTCGGGCGATTCATCGGCTTGTTAAGGAGAAACTCATAAGGCGCAATGGCAAAGCTGGATCAGTTGTCATTGCCGCGCCGCCCCGACGGAAACTTACTTTTGGCGCTGTACTGTGGGGATTGGCACGACAGCATCAGGAAGAATCGCCATTCGGAGCCGCGGGTAGCGAATTGCTTTATCGCTCGAGCCTTGAAGGGTGGTCTGTAATCCTTCATGACCCAACTTGGACTGATAATCCAACAGAATCAGGGTTAGCGGGTCGATACAGCATGATTGCAAAGGAATTTATTCAGCGAGAAGTTTCAGGCATATTTTTAATGCCGCAGGAGATTCTGGCGGATCAGTATATATCCTCTACCGCAGCAATTGTTGATGATTTTAATTCTGCCGGCATACCGGTGGTGCTCATTGACCGCGATATCGTGCGGTATCCCGCGCGAAGCCGTGTGGATCTCGTGGGCCTTGATAACTTTGGGGCGGGTTTTACACTTGCCGAACATTTTATCAAGTTGGGCTGTCGCAAGATTGATTTTTTTGCATATTACACACGTGTGCCCACGCAGGAATCCCGTATAGCGGGTTATCTTAAAGCTCTGGAATTTCACGGCATTCGCACTGATGCTGGCGGTGTACATCACGGCAATCTTTTTGATCGTGCCTTTGTAACCGAGACGCTCATACGCAGACGCCCGGAGGCCATTCTCGTGGTCAGTGATTCACGAGCGGCTTGTGTGATGCAATTTGCACTGGAGTCGGGAATAAAGATACCACAGCACCTTCGCATCGGAAGTTTCGACGACCTTCCCAGTGCTGCGCGTTTACCCGTGCCGCTTACGACGATCCGGCAGCCAGCAGCGGGCCTTGGCTACCTCGCGTTCCGTAGCATGATACAGCGGATTGAAGAACCAACTCTTCCGCCTGTCCATTCCGAATTAACCGGTGAACTGGTCATTCGGGCGTCATCAGGGACACCAATATCTTCGCGATCTCTCCGGAAATAGACCGCCATCTTCCAGCGTCAATCGCGTTATGGTAATGTTATAAGAAATTAATTCGTGGGATAGTGCTCATTAAATCGCTACAGCGTAGGGCTTTGTGAAATAGTCTTAAAAGTTCGAGCTTTTATTAGATGTTCGTGCTGGGAAACGAACGCTGATATGAATTAAGGTATTGCTAAAATTGGTGATGTTAACCGTGCGCGAACTGTATCTAAACGCATTGGACTCGCAGTTATACGGTAATGCCATGGGCTAACTTTTACAATAATTATCGAACTGAGGCATTATAATGTTATGTCCGGCGGCGAGTTGCATCGTCGCTTCGACCGGTGTGTATTTGGATCAGTGTTTTAAACGGGGATAACTATCGTGAAATTGCTGAAGATTCTTCTGCTTCTGGTGTGCGTTTCTGCGTCCTTGAGTGGCACTGTGCGTGCCGCCACATCGTTTTTCCTGAAGAATGGCGACCGGGTCTGCTTTTACGGCGACAGTATCACTGAGCAGCGATTTTACACCGTTGACGTAGAAACTTACGTCCGAACGCGATTTCCGGGACTTCATGTGCAATTTGTAAATTCCGGAGTTGGCGGTGACAGGGTCGGAGGTGGGTGGGCAGGCTCGATTAATCTGCGGCTGCGACGGGATGTGTTTCCATTCAAGCCCAACGTTGTCACAATCATGCTGGGAATGAATGACGCCAAATATCGACCGTTTAATCAGGCCATCTTTGATAAATACCGTAAGGGGTATAAGCACTTGATCGCGTCGCTGGAATCACACCTGCCGGGGGTTCGCATCGTACTCATCGGCCCCAGTGCGTATGACGACATCACCGAAAAGCCCGGTTTTCCGGGAGGATACAACGGGGTTCTCATACGTTATATGCGGTTCGTCCATCGCTTGGCCCAGAAAAATAATTTGTCCTTTGTGGACTTCAACACCCCGCTGGTAGCGGTACTTAAGAAGATGGAAAAAATCAATCCGAAGCTCGCTAAAGATGTTATTCCGGGAAGGGTGCATCCTTCGGCCGCCGGCCAATTAGTAATGGCACAGGCATTACTCAAGGCATGGGGGGCGCCCGCAACTGTTACCAGCGTTTCACTGAATGCTGGAACCAGGCAGATTATTGCCGCAACTCATACCGTTGTGCATCACGTTGCGATAACGCATGGAGACGTTTCATGGGTCCAACTGGACAAGGCGTTGCCGATGCCGATTATGGCATTGCATGAAAACTGGCCGCAGTTTCCGCCAACATCGATTTGGGGTGCTCCATCTCCCAATATGGTGCATACAGTGGCCGCGACAGCGTTGGTTGTTCGAGAATCCGGATTCGTGCCGGCCCTTGACCGGCAGACGTTGAAAGTGACGAACCTGCCTGCGGCACATTACCAACTTCGCATCAATGGCACCTCCGTCGGGAAGTTCACCCGGGCGGAATTGACGCATGGCATTAATATATCGCAATTGCCCACTCCGATGTTGGCGCAGGCATACCGCGTTTTGTCGTTAGCATGGGAACGTACGCAAATTCGGTTTGCGGCATGGCGTCAGGTACAATTGCCAATGTCCAATATCGGGTGGTTCACGCCGCAACTTCCAATAAATGTAAACACCGGGTCCATGTCGCCGAAAGCTGCCGCTGATGTTGACAACATCATGGCGAGCTTTTCTAAGCTGCAGCGCTTGGTTTCCACCGAAGAATATCTTGCTGCACGCCCCCTGCCGTGCCATTATGAATTGTCTCCAATACGATGATGATAGACTTGTCCCGCAAATAGCCCGTGGTGTGGTAAGCACCGGTGTAAAGCAAATGCGCGTCCCGTCAGGTAGCTGCGGCATGACAAAGCAGTCACCGGGGAGGTATTGCCTAAGATGTGCCCGTAGCGGACTGCGCTTGGATATTATGTTTGCCGTTGATTTTGCGCCGGGTACCTCCTGGGAAACATTCCTATTTGATTTTCGGCAGTAGGCTCCCATGATGCCAAGCCTCACCTGCGCAGGATGAAAAAAGGCCGTATTATTTCGATGTCGCGAAGGCGCGGCCAATTTTCAGAGCAGTTGCCCGGGCAACAGTTTGTTTCCTCGTGCACTTTGGCGGCATTCATAAACTACGCAGATAATGGCGCCGCTGTACCGCCTCGGAATGCGACGGATTTCCACCGCGCTTTGCGAAAGCATGATGTCTTGGCAAGATTAACGGTCGATTGGCAACGCGACCATGATTTGGGCATGGGGATCAAGTCAACGGGTTGGGCCATATGGCGCGGCCAATGTACGCGTTAGGTGAAATCTATGGGCGTGCTCGCTGCAATACGCAACGGCACTTAACGAAGCCCCCGACCAATGGAAGTTCAGTTGTCTGTCTGGTGGCCGTCAATTCACCCGGCGAACGAATGGCCGGTACAAAGAGATCGACGCAATGTTGTGCGGTGCCGACTGTCGAATAGACCGCCAGCACGCCTTATCGCTTGCTTCTAACTGTGTCCGTGCACAAACAAGCCGACAAAAAATATGGTAACGATATAAGAAATAGCGGACTACACCATTTTGCCTATATTAATGCTTATGAGCGTGCAACTGGAGATATATTGTCGGCAGGATATGGTAATGTAATATGAGGGATCGCCCCAGTTTTCTTTGAAGTCGGTTGATACCGGCGTATAGTTCATATTGTCAAATGCGATTCGGATTCGAAAAAACATATCGATCCGGATGTTGTAAAAAAATATGGCGTCAAGTACTTAGGGGACGTGGTTCGGGCCGAGGAAGGCGTCTAAAGATTGGCAATGGCCCAGCCAGAAATGTTCGCAATTCACTTTTTTGGATTTATTGTGAATCCGGGGATTGCGGAATCTATCCTTTCCGTCAGGCGATGGAAAGAAATCGGCGGCCACTTTCGTGACTGCCGCTATCCGTGTCATCCGCCCGCGAGGGTGGAATAAGAGGAGAATGTCTATGTCTATTGCAAAATCACGATTGATAACTCTTGCTCAAGCAAAAAGCGCTTGCCGTTCGGCCCTCGCAGTTGCAGTTGGCGGGGCGATGGTCTTAGGATCCACAGCGGCCAATGCAACAACGGTTTCGCTGCCAACGCCGATGGTGGATTACGCGGCAGCTAATTACAACGCCACAACGGGCGTATGGACTGATTCGTCCGGCAACGGCGATAATGCCACACAAACGCCTGGAAGCAGTGCACCCACATTGGCCTTGAACGCCACGCCCAACGGCTCGGCGGCGGTCACATTTAACGGCAGTCAGTCACTGAACATCACCACCGGCCTGTCAACAAGCACGGGCTTTACGGCCTTGGCGTTTCTCGATCCAACGACGTTCTCCGCGAGCAACGTCATCCTTGGTATCGCTCCCAATAACCCCAATTTAGGCGGTGCATTTGAATATCGGCTCAACGGTGCTAAACAAGATGTGGTTTCGGCTGGTTTTGTTGATGAGGGAACATCCAACACGGCCTTGTCCTTAAATTCGTGGAGCAATATAAATGTGGCTGTGGATGGTTCAGGGGGCACCTTCCGCCTTAATGGAAGTGCCGACGGAACGTGTGGTGCATGGTCATCCGGGCCTGTCACCGGTGTGATTGGAGCCAGCTCACAAGACGGTAATTTCATAGGAAACATCGCGGAGATACAGGTGTACGCAGGCGCCTTAACCGATGCGCAACGGCAGGCGGTGGAACAGCAATTCATCAACGCCTACGTTACCCCTGTTCCCGAACCCGCCCCGCTGATACTGCTGACCGGCGGGATGGGCCTGCTGCTCGTTTGCAAAAGACGGAAGGTCGGTGCCTGAATGGCGGCTTGGGAATGAACTGTTGAGTTTTGGAGAGAGCGGGGCTTTATGGCTCCGCTTTCTCTCCCGTTAACTTTATTTAAGAGGTACGACAATGTTTGTCATGAAAGACCATTCTCTTCCAAGCAAGCGGCGGAAAAAATCGCCGCACGGTTTTACGCTTATCGAGTTGCTGGTAGTAATATCAATTATTGCCGTGCTTATTGCACTGCTTCTGCCGGCACTTGCCAACGCGAGAATAGTTGCAATGCAGACAACCTGCGCGGCTAATATTAGATCACTCTTGCAAGGAGTTGTTGAGTATGGCCAGGATCAACGGGGACAATATCCCGCTGACCAAGAAACGCTCTATCCGATGGGAGGGCTTGGTTATGGAACCGGCTCTTGGGGGCTTGGTGCGTTATACACAACCGGAACTATAACTGCCCCAACCGCCATGTATTGCACCGACCCTGCACCGAGCATGGCCTCCTATTTTGCGAGTAATGCCGTGGGCTATCTTCCCACCACGATCACGTATGTCGCAAAGCTCGATAACTGGTCATCAACCGCGAACTGGCCGACCGAACTTGGGAACGCATATTCTTCGTTCGGCGGATCATATTGGTTCTCTGTGATCACGGACTACTGTTATTGGTACAAGCGTCCCAATGGTTCGGCTTGGTGGTGGAACAACACTGATCCATATTTCGCGCCACCGTATACCAACCCGACAACCTCCTGGACCAACCCGGCTACGGACGCGGTGGACGCCAACTTTAATCTCGACAATCCGGCCGACGGGTTGTATACGCAGTCTCCGACGGATAGTCGCAGCATCCTCATCACCGATATGGTTATCTCCCAAAATGGAAGTTGGCAGCCGGCGTTAAACAGTCCTTGGCCCAGCGGCCCATACGCCAACCACTTTCACGGTACTAACCCCGACGGCGCCAATATCGGCTACAACGACGGTTCTGTAGAATGGAAGCCGCTTTCCCGGCTTTCGCCGGGGGAAGTTAACTTCGGGTTCGATTGGTACCGTTAAGGGCAGGCCAACCGCGGACCCGCAGCAAGAAGTGGCGGTGTTGGCATACAGCCGGAGCAACGGTTGCAGACATTACCAATGACGCCAATAGCCTGCGTTGCCGCTGGCGGCGGGTTGTAACTGCGTACCGGTGCAGTTCGCATCACTATCGTTGCCACTCGCAGCGTGGTGCCTGCGTGGAAGCGCTATCTGGCGCCATGAAATAAGTTATTTGTTCCGCCGGACCACTTGCTAGCTGCGGGGCGGCTGGAGTGATACAACTAAAATAAGAGCCCCTGTTTCGCCTGCGGTTCGTATTGCATATACAATCTTTGAGTGCAGAATATGTAGTCCCTATCACATCAGGAACCCATTGAAAGAAAGGTGTTTTTTTATGCCCCGAATATCTTGGAAGAATTTCAAAACAGTGATGGGTGCCGTATCGATATGTGTTGCATTGGTGTCACTAAATATTCCCGTAAATTGGGCGGCCCAATCACCTGGCCACGTCACGCAAAGCCACCTTGTGCCAACGTTGGACCCGACCTATGGCCTGCCACTGCCGACTGAACTCAAGCGGTCGCATTCTAAATCCCCGGACTGGATATGGGCCAGCAAAGTTGGTGCGCATCAAAGTGTCTATTTGAGAAAAACTTTGCGCTTGGCCGCTGTGCCAACGAAGCCGGTACTGTATGTCACTGCGGACAATTACTTTGCCGCCTATATCAATGGCCATGAGGTGGCCCACCATAACTACGGCGCGATGAATTGGAGCCATGTAATCCACGTACCGGTGAAACAGTACCTGCATGCCGGCACGAATATTATTGCCTTGCGGGCCACCAATGACGGCGGCCCGGCGGGGGCAATTTTAGAGCTGCTGGATCGCAACGGGACCTTGATCCAATCCGATGGCACTTGGAAATTGCTTTCTCAGGCACCACAAAATAACCTGTGGCGCACAGATATGAATGTTCCGAATCTGATCAATGCGACTGTCGAATGTCGCTATGGTGGTGGCCCTTGGTTTTACGCCCTGTCGCCTTGGCCCGTTGGATATCTAGACCATCTCCATTTTCAACCGCAACGGATCGAAGTGTTGCATGGTCAGGGAATGTTTCATGGCCTGGCGACCGTGGCGCAGTGTCTAACTTCCGCCAACAAGGCATCCTTACGGCCGGGCTATCGGGGCATGTCCTTACTGGCACCTTCGCATAAAATCAATCTCGTTGTATCCGCCACGCACAAAGGAGCTGCCCCGGAATTGCTGCTTAGTTTTGGCCAGGAAGTCGCAGGCCGAATCCAGGTGCGAGGTACTGGAGGAATGGTAAGCATCGGCACGGGAGAATCTCGGGGAGAAGCATTGGACCACCCATGGCAGGGCTACCATCAACTGCAATTAACCGCGGACAAAACTCAATCGACACCTTACAGCGCCTTTCGTTACGCCACCATCAGCTTTAACGGGCCTGGTCCAATTCATATCAATCTTCTCCGATTGGATTTCAAGTATTACCCCGTTGTCTATCGCGGTGCATTTGATTGTTCCGATCCCTTGCTGACAAAAATTTGGTATACCGGGGCCTATACAACCCATCTGTGTATGCAGGAGGACATCTGGGATGCCCCCAAGCGCGATCGCCAGATGTACTCCGGCGACTTGCAAATCTCTGGTGAAGTAATTAACAACGTATTTCTAGATCACTTTCTGATGGAGCAAACCATGCGCCGCCTGCGAAGTCAGGCGCAGGGAAGTAACCCTCCATCCGCGTTGCCCAGTAACGATGTCAATGGAATTCCGGGTTATTCCTGTGCCTGGATTTGTGATTTAGCGGATTTCTTTAAGCACTCGGGGGCCATAGGCTATATTCGGTCGCAACGCACCGCTCTAATTTCAATGCTTCGCTACATGAAGCAGTCATTTAATAGTAAAAAACTATTCGATAACAGCCACAATCACTTGAATTTCGTCGATTGGGCCAGCAAGTTGCATGGAAACCCAAACACGTCGGAAGCAGATGCCGCAACAGACCTCTACACATGCCTTGCTGTGCGAAGAGCGGTATTTTTACTGCGCGCTATGGGGGATCATACCGACGCACACCACTGGGCCCGTTGGGATAACGAAATAATCCAAGCTGCCAGAAAGTATCTGGTAAATCCCAAAACCGGAACGTATAGCAGTTTGCGGCAGGTCAACGCCATGGCCATTGATTCCGGCGTGGCCGATGCCGCACAACGTCGTGCCATCGAAGCCAGAATTCTCGGACCGGATTGCGAAGCATGGAAACAGATTGCCTCACCCTATTACAACAACTTCGTCATCTTTGCGCTCGGACGTTTGGGAAGGACGGATCAAGCCCTGCGTTTTGTACAACTTTATTGGGGAGGGATGATACGCGAGGGAGCAACCACATTTTGGGAGGGATACGATCCCTCGTGGCCCAAGTATCACTTTCACAGACACCTTCAGGCCGACTGGTTGACGGGCTATTTTGTCAGTCTGTGTCACGGCTGGTCCTGTGGTGTTACCAATTGGCTGACACAATATGTACTGGGCGTAAATTCAACCAGTGGCGGCTTTGGTACCGTGACCATCGTGCCGCACCTCGGCACTCTGAGTTGGGTAAGCGGGACAGTACCCACGCCACACGGTAATATCGTACTGCGGGTCAGCAAAACGGGATCAGGTGAATCCGTAAGCCTTACGCTTCCCCCGAAAGTGAATGCAACCATCGGCTTATCAAGCCGTGCCCTGACGATCAACGGCAGAACGGCCAAGCTCCTGAATCGCGGGCAGCGGCACAGCTATATTCGACTTGACCACCCTGGTGTATGGGTAATCCGCAGCCGATGAGAGACCCGCGATTTAAGTCGTAAGTCTAGAACCTGCACGTTTTGAATGTGACAGCGGGCTTTTAACATGGTTGTGCGATCAGGATTCTATGTCAGTGTTATCATCACAAACGACTTTGGAGTAATTTTCAGTGATTCACTCTATTCGACCATGGGGACTGCGGCGAAGCTGGGCGACAAGGTTGATCGTGTCTTGCCTGCTGATGGCTGTCCTTGTAGTGACACCCAGCCCCGCGTTTGCAAACGGGCCGTATGGCAATCGATTTGTCGGAACCAGTTGGAGCGGGTTTGATTCGCCCCTATTTGGAACGATCTTTACACAGGTAACGCCCGAATATGTTGGCTACTGGGGTTTTGTAGAACATCATGAGGGAAAATTTAACTGGGGGCCGCTCGATGCGATGTACACATTGGCGGCGCGCAAGCATCTGCTTGTGGAACAGCACAACATGATCTGGGGCCAACATCAGTGGCCCTCAATTATGACGCAATGGGTCAATAAGCATAACGCTGCGGCGGCGGTACGGGCGTGGTTTGCCGCATATGCAGCACGCTATAACGGAAGGTTTCAATTTGTTAATGTAGTTAACGAACCGCTGCATGACCCCCCGGCATACCGGGCTGGTCTGCCTGGTGGAAAAACCAAATGGGGTTGGGTTCTCTGGGCCTACCGCCTGGCGCGAAAGGATTTTCCTCACGCTAAATTGCAGATTAATCAGTACAATATTCTCAATGACCCCAAAGAGACACTGCGGTACATCAAGCTGATTAAAAAGCTTCAAACTCGGAATCTTCTCGATGGCTTTGGATGCCAGGCTCATTTTTTGGAACATACCAAAACGACAGTGATTCGAGAGAATCTGCATCGACTCAACCGACTTGGACTTCCGATTTACATCAGCGAATTTGATCTGAATTGGAAAAGTGATAAAAATCAATTGTGGCAGATGAAAACGCAATTCCCAATTTTCTGGAATGATCCCCATGTTGCGGGTGTGACATTTTGGGATTTTAAACAGGGCCACACCTGGCTGCCATTTACCTATTTAATTCGCCGCAACGGTACTGCTCGACCGGCGATGGTATGGCTGAAAACGTATTTGGCCAAATTCCCGCGTTAGTGCCGCAGTACCGCACTTTGGAAATGCGCAGCAGTTATCTGCAAGATATATGTGTGTTGTAAGCAGCGTCGCGACCGCCGGCAGGCGGTTTCCGGAGCCTAAATGTAATATACGGTAACAATATAAATAATGTGTCTTGGTAATAATGCCTTTATTATATTGATGATTATCGGGTTGAATGTTACCGAAGCGCCCAAATAAGGTCATAGAATGTACAAGAGTGTCCGAGTTTGTCTTGAAGCTCCAAGTCGTTGGAATATACTCCATGTTCATCAATGTGTTGTGGCTTGTCCATGCACGTTGAATTGCCTTGGACGGAAAGTGACGCGGAATTTGTTTTTACTTTACCCGGTGCCTCGGTTTCTTGGCTGGAAATACCGACGAATGCTGGCTTGTAATTTACGAGGATGTCAATGATGGTAGATATGCCAGATCCAATCGACCAGATATCACGGCGCGTATTTTTACACGGTGCGTTAGCTGTAGCATCTTCGGCAATAATAGCGCCGGGCCCGGACGTAGCTGACGGCGCTGCCGCTAAAGCACCGTCTCAAGTAGAGGTGCAGAACTTGGGTGGTTCTCTCTGGCGCGTGCACCAGGGGAAGCGTGTCATTGGTTTGCTGCGCCCAAGGACTTACAGTTGCTGGAGCCAGAACTCTCACACACGGTGTCACAGGTGGCGGATGGTATTTTCCGAGTGGTGGTAAAGGCCCGTAAGCCGGCACTATGGGTATGGGTGCATTTGAAGGACATGGATGCCAAATACTCCGATAATTTTATCCATCTGGCACCATGGAGAGAAATGGATATTGAAGTGCGGCCGACGGAGCGGATGTCATTGGAGGACTTTCAGCGGCGGCTTGAGGTTCGCAGCGTGCATGACGTTGTCAATCCGCACCGGTAACTCTATGGTGGCTGGCGAATTTAACAGGCATTTCTTTGGGATGCCAACGATAGGTGGAGTATTAGGCCGGCAACGGTGATTGGATTCCTATGTGGCAGTTCTCTGTTACAATCGCAATTGTGATACTGACTTCGCAATGAAACGGGAACTGCAGTCAGGAGTTTTGTCATACCGGCATGAAAGGTACTTTGTGAGTATGCAGCATAATAGGGCCGTTGGTGCTGCACCGCTCAACGCAGTCGGTCTTGCGATGGACTTGAACCGTCGCAGGTTCCTGGGGCTGGCCGCGGCCAGCGTCTCAGCGATATATGCCGGCGGACGGACGGTTGCCACCAGCGCGAAGTTACCTCGTGGTCATATCCTGCCAGCAGCACACCACCTGACCTGTGAATACAGGACTAATCCGCTGGGCATTGATGCCGCCAAGCCACGGCTCGGTTGGCAACTGGCGCCTGCACTGCATGCGGTTCACCAAACAGCCTATCAGATTCTGGTGGCCGGCGATTTATCCAAATTGGAAAGCGATGTTGGCGACCTGTGGAATTCAGGCAAAGTTGATTCGGAAGAGTCAGTTGATGTGGTTTATAACGGTCAGCCAATGCGATCCAGCTTGCGGTGTTATTGGAAAGTGCGCATTTGGTACTCGAATAATGTGCGCGGTGAGTGGAGCGAACCGGCGGTATGGGAAATGGGACTTCTGGCACCATCTGACTGGCATGCTGTTTGGATTGGCTCACCGGAAATTGAAAGCTCCGATGCATTTGCCACGGCGGCCGCGCCTTACCTCCGAACGGTATTCCGTATGGACGGGCCAATAAAAGCAGCCAGAGCCTATGTCTGTGGTCTGGGATATTACGAGTTGTATCTCAATGGCACCAAAGTCGGAAATCAGGTGTTAGCACCCGCACAGACGGACTATGGTCCGCGCAATCTCCAGCATCTTTTGTACCCCGTACGCGATAACGGATTAAAACGTGTGCTTTATAACACGTACGATATTACATCCCACCTCCGGTCCGGAAACAACGCAGTGGGCGTGATTCTCGGCAATGGCTGGTACAACCAGCGAGCGCGCCGGGTGGAGGGCTGGATGTGGTATGGCCAGCCGCGACTCATCTTGCAACTGCGAATCGAATATGCCGATGGAACTGTCATGCTCATGGGTACCACCCCGCAGTGGAAAGTCGCCACCGGACCGATACTTCAGGATGCCATTTTTACAGGTGAAACCTATGATGCTCGGCGGGAAATGCCGACCTGGTGCCAGGCGGATTTTGATGATTCGGCCTGGTCCTCAGCCAGAACTTTTACTGCGCCAGGTGGTCCGTTGCAGGCGCAGAACTGCCCGTTTGATCGCGTTGTCGAGACTCTGGCGGTAACCGCACTGGTCCGGCCGGTTCGTGGGTTGGAAGCTCAGATATTTCAGCCCAAGCCCGGTCTTTATGGCTTCGATTGCGGCCGGAATTTTGCGGGTTGGGTGCGTCTGAAACTGCGTCAGCCGGCGGGCACAAAAATAAAAATTCAATATATTGAAGACTCCGGACTGCGTTATGGTCAAAGTGATACCTATATCGCAAAAGGCCGGGGCGAGGAGGTGTATGAGCCACGTTTTACATGGCATGGATTCAGATATATTGAAGTCAGTGGCTGCGTAAATCCGCCGGAAGCACAGGCGATATCAGGGCGATGCGTGCATGCGGACGTGCAAAGCGGTGGCGCATTTGAATGCTCCAGTCCCTTGTTGAACCAGATTTACGCCAACTACCGGCGCACGCAACTTGCCGCCATGCATGGCGGCGTGCCGATGGATTGTCCGCATCGTGAGCGTCTTGGTTACGGTGCCGACGGGCACCTCTCCGCCCAGTCCGCCATCTATTCCTTTGACATGCATCGCTTCTATATCAAGTGGGCGCAGGATCTTGCCGATGCACAGGGGCCCCGCAGCGGCTTTATTCCGCACACCGCGCCCTTTGAAGGCGGCGGTGGCGGCCCGGCATGGGGATCCGCTGCCATTTTAATTCCATGGTACGTCTATCTCTATTATGGTGATCGCCGTATTCTTGAGACCCATTACGAGGTGATGAGAAAATGGGTGGCGTTTCTGCAATCCTGCACCAATCATCTGGGAATTATTACTCATGAAGAGCCGGGCGGGTGGTGTCTGGGAGATTGGGCTACGCCCGAGACAATTGCGGTTCCACCCGAGCTGGTTAATACCTGCTATCTGGCGCACCTCTGCAATGTCATGGCCGACATTGCCGGAATCATGAATCGGCAGGCGGATGTTGCCCGCTTTAAACTCGGTGCCCGCCGCGCGACGGGTGCCGTTAACGCGAAGTTCTTGAATGTGGCGCGGAGTGGTTATTCCATCGAGCGGCAAGGGGCAAACGTCTTTCCGCTGGCTTTTGGGATTGTACCATCGGCGGTTGAGTCGAAAGTATTTGACCAATTGGTTCAGCACATTGAAAAAACAACCCACTGTCATTTTGATACCGGTATCCTGGCCACGCCTCTGATACTCGATGTTCTGACACGCCATGGACGCGCTGATCTGGCTATGGCGATGATGAGTCAAACCACATATCCAAGCTATGGCTGGCAAATTGCGATTGGCGCAACGACGCTTTGGGAGCAGTGGAATGGTCGGGGATCACATATGCACCCCATGTTCGGAAGCGTCTGCGCATGGTTTTACCGTGATTTGGCGGGAATAAAGCCAGTTCGGCGTGATCCCGGCTTCAAGACCATTGACATTGCTCCCCACCTGGTTCCCGGTTTGACGTGGGTTCGCGCACAGTATCATTGTCCATTTGGAAATATCAGAAGCGACTGGCGATGGCAGGGGGGGCAATTGGCTTTGGATGTCACCATTCCGACCGGGAGCACCGCTGTTGTCACGCTTCCGGAAGTCGGCGACGCCAAAGTGCGCTGTAATGGCAGGGCGGTTGAAGCCAGTACGGAGGTTATCCACGTTTTGAAACCCGCGCGGTCTGACCGTGGAGCGAAAGTCCTGACCGTGCCAGCCGGACATTACCGGTTTGATTACAATCCGCAGCGTGTGAGATGATATGAATTGCAGGCTATTTTACCCGCGGAAATGCATTGGAATGATGATAGTCAGTTGTTTCAGTGTGCAAAGGCATGACGAATCGATCAATGAAATATTGCACAAGGTGTCTGGTACGGGAAATATTTTATGAACGCAATAAA
>JAJZDN010000087.1 GCA_021805985.1 Planctomycetota bacterium
CACCGTGGCGTTATTGTAGCCACCAGAAAGAAGCTGCCTGAAAGACGCAAAACCCGTTGATTTTATTGCGCACTATCGCACTGCAAACCAGTGGTTTTTACTGGAACATCCGTTCTAAGCCCCGGCATGTCGGCGCGGCTGAGCCAGAATCCGGTATTTGTGTTTCGATTAGAATTTTTCCCGCCTGAAAATTTAGTGCGCTAGCTGTTTTACAGCGTCTCCACAGCGCGTGGGAAGCTTCCCAGAATTGCCAGATGCAGACAATGTGAACGCACTTCTTCCAAGGCTGTTTTAACCGCCGGGTCTTCACTGTGACCGACCAGATCCGTGAAGAAATAATATTCAAAATTCCGTTTCTGGCTTGGCCGTGTATCGATATTGGTAAGATTAATTCCGTGCTTGCGGAAGACGTCCAGTACATCTACCAGTGCTCCGGATTTGTGGGCGGTGGTGAAGATAATGGAGGTTTTGTCATCACCGCTGCGGCGGGGGGGCTGGCGCCCGATGACCAGAAATCGCGTGACATTGTTGGCATTGTCTTCAATGTTGGCAAAAAGTGTTTTAAGGGTATAAAGCTCTGCCGCCAGCGATGAACCGATTGCCGCGGCATGTGTTTCCGCTGCGGCCAGCTCAGCGGCTTTGCTACTGGACGCCACCGGCAGGCGTTGTACATCGGGCATCGTGGCATTAAGCCAGCGCCGACATTGGTTAAGCACTTCAGGTTTGCTGTAAACTATTTTCACTTCTCCCGGTTCGCACAGGGCCAGAAGATGGTGATGCACAATAATCTGCATTTCCGCGACAATCGTGACGTGCGGATATTCAATAAAGGCATCCATCGTTTCCACGATGCCGCCGATGGTGGAATTTTCAATCGGAGCCAGTCCCATATCCGCATGGCCGCGAGCGACCTCGTCAAACACTGCGGCAATATCGGCCACGGGTTCATGATCCACCGACGAACCGAACTTTTTAACTGATGCCAAATGGGAAAAGCTTCCCTTGGGGCCTAAATAAGCGATGCGTAAAGGCTTTTCCAAAGAAAAGCTTCCGGACATTAATTCTCGGTAAATGGCCTCCAGGCACGAATCCGGAAGCGGGCCGCCCACGCTTTTATTGGCCTTGCGAATGCGTTCTAAAACAATTTTTTCCCGATCTGGTGCGTAGATTGGCGCATTGGATTGTTGTTTAATTTTGCCTATGTCCACGACAATGCGTGCCCGTGCATTAAGCAGTTCCACGATATTATGATCAAGCTGATCAATGCGCTCGCGAAGGCCCGCCAATGGATCTGATTCTGTCATAATTCCTTTGCCTCTGTGAAAGCGTTGGCCGTGGCGTTATCTGCTGTGCCGTAGGCTTCCTGAATTCTCCTGCTCTCATCTGCCTAGAGCGCGGAGAGTAGAAAGTAGAGAGTAGACCGCAGGAGGTGGCAATGTTTCGGCGACAGCCACTCTTGCGATCTATCCTTATTTGCTCTCCTGTTCACCTGTTCTAAATTCTCCTGCTCTATCGTGCCGCAGCACGATGAGAGTAGAAAGTAGAGAGTAGACCGCAGGAGGAGCTTTCCGTCTCGGTGACAGCCACTCTTATGCGCCAGCCGAATATGCTCTACTATCTACTCTCTCCAAACTCCTGCTCTATTGGGCCTCTGGCCCAATGCGCCCGGCAGGACTCGAACCTGCAACCTCGTGGTTCGAAGCCACGCGCTCTATCCAATTGCGCTACGGGCGCTCAAACGAACCGCAGAGAGTTTACCGGCAAATCACTTCTGGTGAAACTGTGCGTCAAAAACAATTGCGCTGGGCGCGAAATCCAGCTTTCTGACAAATGCCGCTGCTTCGGTTGCGCCGTGTTCGCGGTCCATGTTCTGGTCTTCCCATTCCACGGACAGGGGCCCTTGATACTGAATTTCATTTAAGGCCCGGATAATTTGTTCAAAATTTACACTGCCCCGGCCCAATGATCTGAATTCCCAGAACCGCTCCGGATGGCCGTAAGGCAAATGGCTCCCGAATACGCCGCTGCGGCGGGGCACCGGGCTGAACCAAGCGTCTTTCATGTGGACATGATAAATCCGGTCACGAAATTCCCGAATAAATGCAACATAGTCTACTGATTGATAGACCAAATGCGATGGATCAAAATTAAAGCCGAACGCTTTTCTTCCACCCAGAGCATCTACCGCCATCTTGGCGCTGGCAACATCAAAAGCAATTTCTGTCGGATGGACTTCCAAGGCAAAGACCACATCATACTGGTCAAAAACATCGAGAATGGGGTTCCATTGCCTGGCGAAATCGGAGTAGCCGTTTTCAATCTGGTGCGGTAGCACTGGTGGAAAACTATATACAAGATGCCAGATGCTGCTACCGGTGAAGCCGTTGACCACAACCCGGTGCAATTGTTTTTTTACCGTGGCGGGTGCGGAATCAAAAAACTTTCGTGCCGCTTGAGCCGTGAGCTTCATTTCTTCTGAAGCGCGTTGCCGCACGCCGGAGGGATCACCATCTCCCCAAACATGGGCTGGTAAAATGGATTTATGGCGCAGGTCGATATTATCAGATACCGCCTGTCCAACGAGATGACTGCTGATGGCAAAGCATTTGAGACCATACCTGGTAAGCGTATCCCATTTCTTTTTGATATAACCCCGCTGCTCCAGCGCCCGGTGAACGTCGAAATGATCTCCCCAACATGCCAGTTCCAGGCCGTCATAGCCAAACGCCTTGGCTTTCTGGCACAGCGTTTCAAAAGGGAGGTCCGCCCATTGTCCGGTGAAAAGTGTTACGGCTCTGGCCATCATCGCATCGCTCCATGTAACAGGTTCTTAGCGGGAATCTTAGCAGAAATATCACGCTTCGGAATTGCCATTAACGTCCCGTCGCGTTATCTTCGGTAACGCCGTCATGATCATAAAGCTTTCTCATCTGGCCGCAGACGCGGATAAAATCCTGCCGGTCTTTTTCCGTTAACCGGCTTAAAAGTTCCAGCGTGCGGCCGATGCGGGAAGTGATAAAGTCGGAATACGCCGTTCTGCCGTCATCGGTGAGGCGCACGTCAATTTTGCGTTTATCGTCTTGGTTGAGTTCACACCGGATTAGCGGTGCGTCAAAATCATTTTCCAGGGATCGAATAATTCGGGACATTTGGGCGGGCACCACATGGATGGCCCTTTGTAAATCACCGACAGTTTGCGGCTCTCCGCGAGTAACAATGCCGTCAAGGGTAAGAAATTGCGATTCTGAAAGTTCCTCTTCCCCCAGGTGCCGCGTTGCCAAGCGTTGCTGCCATGACATTTTAGTAAGGCTGAAGATTTCATCGGCCATTTTTTTAAGCGATTCATCAGGGCGATGATCAGTCATGGGCGCTCCCAATTCCAGGAAAATAAAATACTACACACTGCGAATTATATTAACCGGATGTAAAATAATCGCCAAGAGGGGGCTTTGTCAAAGTCATTCAGTGGCGGGTTCCATTCCAACGAATAACCGGGTTGCGATGGCGTGATTTTTAGCCTCTTGGGGCACCATCGCGTCATGGAGCACCGTGGTGCTAATTCGGTGCTTGGTGGGCGGCACTGGATCAACCACCGGATTATCATCCGGTGCTATTCACGTAGTGCCGGTGGTGTGCCTCAATGCGAGGGTACCGTCGCAGCGGGGCAAAAAAAAACGTGATGCAGGTTCGAGGGCCTGCACCACGTTTTAAGGAAGTAGCTATTTTATGGATGCAAAATCAGTGGCTGTTATGCATGGCCATGAAGAAGCCTGTCATGGCGGCGTGCATCTCTGGATTCCCACTAATGAGATGGTTGGCCATCATTTGAGGCAATCGGGCGGCGAAATTGCCCGGACCGCCCGGGCCACCGCGGCGACCTGCGGGTCCTCCTCCGGGGCCACTGGCGGCGCGATGTTGGCGCCAGCGGGCGCGCATGGCGGCAAAGCGAGCTTTGGCTGCGGCTACGATAGCGGCCTGCTGCGCTGCATTGGCGTGAGCAAACGCCAGGAAAAAGGCCTGCATTTGAATGCGGCGTTTCATGAACATGGCGTGGCGCTGGGCTGCGGTCATTTTCCGCCAGTCACCGCGATGAAATCCCGCAGGCGGCCCGAACATGGGGAATTGCGGTATCTGGCCTTTCCAACTGGCCAGCACTTTGGCGACCTGCGGGGCGACATTATCGCGCGGGGCCGCAGCTCTGGTCCGCATGAACATCCAACCGTACACGACAACAATTGCCAGAAGGAGTGCCGCCAGCGTCACAATTTGCTTGCGGTCCTTAAAGAATCGCCGGGTCGAGGTCCATCGGCTTTTTGTTGGATTAGAAGCAGTCATAATACAATCTCCGTGAAGCAGGAAAGCATTGATGGATCAGTGCTTCCATAAAGGTGTGCCGGCATTGGCCGAAATATCGCGGGCGTCTCCAACATGCCAATCCGCAAAGAGAATATTAGCGGCGTCCGGATTACCAGATGGACCGTGAAACGTCGTCATGTCCGCCAGCACCCAGACCCCGGTGGATTGCAACAACTGATAAAGATTGATGCGGTGGGTAGGCGGCCCAATCTGATAATTGGTGATCCTATCACCCGCCAGGCCCATGTTGTATTGGTAACTGGTGCCTTCGCCCTGGAAATAGGATTGATAGCTTTTACCGGTGAAAGAATCAGTAAATCCATTGACATCCGCGGGGCAATCCCATGCGGCCGCTGGCCCGCGATCATTGGCCGTGGGAATATAATTGGGTTTGGGAATTGTATTGGGAGCCAATACGCCACCAATTACACTTTGAATGGGAGACGGGCCGTAGCCCGCCGGGTTGGAAGTTGAGGAGCTTACAGTTGTGCCGTCCGCACAGGAAATTGTATAGTTAACCGTGGGCATTTGCGGGCAGGCCGGGAAAATTTCATTGCTTTCACTTTGCATGTACGCGGCAAATAGCTCGCCAAGGCTGTGTAATTGCCCCGCACATGCCGTGCGTTTGGCATCTTGCTGAGCAAGTTGCAGGGCTGGCAGTAATAAGCCGATTAATAAGGCAATAATGCTGATCACCACCAGCAACTCAATAAGAGTGAAGCCGCGATGATTAGCTGACTTCATGGAAAACTCCTCTGCGCAAAACGACACTAACTGACACTTTGGCGATTCCTTGAATAATCGCAATCCCGGCGCTTACTCGAACCGGCTCTTAGCCCTACGTTTGGCGGATTAAAAAGTTGCATAGGCATAATATTCGTGTTTATGTGAAAGCTTGCCATCATCATTGGAACCCCCTGCAGGCCGCATTTGTTCCAGGAGCGTTTCGGAGGAATGAACGCTTTGCGACGGCGGGATTTTTGGTGCCTGTAAAAGTGACCGCATCGAGGGCGGGCAATAATATGCCGATTTGACCATTAAGGTAAGCGGACGGATAATTTCAACGTGCATCCGATCCTATTGGCCGGACGCTTTGACTGCTTTTGAGGCGAATTTTCCATGCGGTATCAGGTTATCACAAGCAATTGTTTGAAGGTCGGGGCGGGCGCAGCGGTTGTTGCCTGTCTGCTGCTAAGCGGATGTTCACAGCCCGGATACAGCGCGTATCGGCCGGGTATTTCTTCTTTCCAGCCCGGAGATCAGGGGTTGCAGTCGCGTGATCTGGTGGATATGACCAATCGACTGGCGGCAGATTTGCTTAAGATTCCGGAAATTGCGCAGAATCCGAATAAAGTTATCATCGTCATGACGGGGATTGATAACAAAACCAGTCAACCGTGGCAAAACGATCAGATTTATCTCGCAAGAATGCGAGCGTTATTGAATCAATACGCGCGCGATCGCATTGCGTTTGTCATCCAACCGCAGAAATTGCAGCAGCTTCAGCAGCAGGAGCTAGGCTCCGCGGGTAGTGGGTTTGAACAATCCAGCCGGGGCCAGGTGCCGCAGAATACCCGCTTGATTCCCCAGTACGCGCTTAAGGGCGTATTTTACGACCTGCCGAATTCCGCCACGACCTATTATTTATGCACGTTCCAACTGGTGAATCTGCAAACTGGTGAAGTGACATGGGAAGGACATTACGAAACCCGCACGCTGAATCTGTACTGATTAACAGTGCGTCCCGGATTGACGGTTCAACGTTCAACTGCGGAACCAAACCATGTTAAGACTTTGCAATTCACCAGTCTATCTTGCGATTTCGATGCGGCTCTCGGGGGGACTCGCGTTGACGATAATTCTGCTTGGATTGGCGGGCTGTGGCGGGCCAGCGCTGAACCCGGATATGCGTAACACTTTTTTAGACTCGCATGATCTGCTGGCCATGACAAATAAAATGGCATCTGCGATTGCTTCGGATCCGGTTATAACGCGACTTACTTCACATGGCCCAATTACCATCGTATTAACGCGGCTGAAAAATAATACGGATCAGATTATTCCGCGCAATCAGGGGGATGTATTTCTGCACCGCGTGCGGGCGCTTCTGACCGCCCATCAATCGTTGCGCAGGGAATTTATATTTGTGTTAAACAAGGCGGCTTATCAGCGGCTCGCGGCCGGGGAGCAGCCGGGTATCGGGCCGTTGGGGCCGGATGTGAATCGCCTGCAGCCGCTGTATGCACTGCAGGCAACATTTTATTCGGACAACAAAGTCTCTCCGAAATATCAGAGTGCCTATTATTTATGTACGTTTTATCTTACTAATATCCGTACAGGACAGATGATCTGGGAGGGTACGTATGAAACGAAAAAGGCGGTACACAGCGGGTTTCTGGATTAATGACAGCGACTAAAGGTGATCTCCCAACATGGATGCCAGTACTTTATGAATAGCGGTGCGAAAATTGTGCCTTTGAGGCGGTGCCGGCAAGGCATTGCCTTTTTGCTGATATGCATGCTATTTTTACCGGCGTGCAGCGAAACTTCAGTGCGCGTGCGCGACGCGGTTACCCTTTATTACACTGGCCAATATGCGCCGGCGGAGCAGGAGTTGGCACCATTGATCGCCAAGCCAAATAAGAATTTTGTGCTCAATAATTGTCGCTATGGTTCGTGCGCCTTGGCCGCAGGGCAGTTGGACAATGCCCAGGAAGCATTTCTGCGGGCGTATCGGGTGATGGACAGCGTCAACACCAATACCGGCAGCCGGGTGCTGGGAGCGGTGGTGGTTTATGAGGGAGTCAAAGTATGGAAGGGACAGCCATTTGAAAGGGCCATGGCGCATTATTATCTGGGGCTGATATTTCTAATTAAAGGCGAGTACGACAACGCGAGGGCGGCCTTTGCCAACAGTCTTTTTCGCTTGCGCAAATACTCCAATCCGAACGTCAAGTTGCCGCCGGGGCAACAATATGCCCGCGCCGATTCGAATTTTGTTTTGGGATACTTCGGGTTGGGCGTTTGCTACATGAAGCTGGGGCATCCGAAGCTGGCGGCGGCCAATTTTGAACGGGCCGAGCAATTGGACCCGGCGATTAGCGCGGTGGTCAAGAAAATGTACGAACCGGGAATTAACGCTTTAATATTTGTGGACTGGGGTTTTGGACCGCGACGCCGGGCGGCAGGGTGGTATGGTGAACAATCCGTCTTTACGCCCACGCCGTGGCAGGCCGGCCCGATTCCCCCAGTTTATGCATGGGATAACAACAAGCCGATTTCCGGCATCGCCAATTCTGATATGGTTGATACGCTGGCTCTGGCTCAGGACAAGCGGTGGTTGACGATGGACACCATCCGCGAAGCCAAGGCCGTTATTGGAACCGGAATGATGGTCGGGGGTGCCGCGGCAGTGGATAATGGCGCTTATAACAATAATGGAACCGAGGCGCTGATTGGCTTGGGCGTTGCGGGTGTAGGAGCACTTTTGGCGGCTTCATCGCAGGCCGATACACGTTACTGGGAAATGTTGCCGCGAACGGTGTATGTGATTCCGGCAAAATTGCCGCCAGGGGACAGCACGGTTCAGGTATCAGCCGGCGGGGCAAACAGCGTACCATTTACCGTGGATATGGCGGGCGACAAATTGCGAACCTTTTATGTGCGGTTGCCGTGAAAGCAGGGGAACGAGCAGGGGGACGAGCATTCAGGAGTTAGGAGTTAGGAGTTAGAATGTTTTGGAAGCGCTGGCGCTTCTATTTTGCTTAATTTCCTATGCGCCATTCCGGGTATTGCATGAGCATTGGCAATGGTTTCGGTAATTGCGGCACATGCGGCAGAAATGGAAGCAACCGCGATTTAATGCGAAACGGTGAGAACAATTTTCCCAAAGCCGCCGCCGGCTTCCAAAGCGCGGTGTGCGTCGGCAAGATTCTCCAGTGGTAAGACTTTACTGATCACAGGTTTGACTACTTCGCGCTCCAGCAGAGTTGAAAGCTTGGACATGCCAGCAATGCGGCGGGGGATGGAATCAAACGCGAGGCTTACATAGTGAATGGCAATATTGTGCCGGTATCCCAGCGACAAATCCCCTTTGGGATCTACAATCGTCGTGATGCGGCCCATGGGGCGGACAACTGGAATACTGCGTGCGGCGTAGGTGTCCCCGAAGCAGTCAAATACCAGATCCACCATTCCGGCTTCCTGTTGAACAACAGAGACAAAATCTTCACTTTGGCGGTCGATCACGCGGTCTGCTCCCAGCGATCGCACCAAGCCGGCGTTGGCGGCGGAGCAGACGGCAAAGACATACGCCCCTGCCGCGTGCGCAAGCTGTACGGCCATAGCGCCAACCCCGCCTGAGGCCCCGATGATCAGAACGGTTTGGCCCAAGCGCAGATCTCCCTGTTCCAGCAGGCCGGCCCATGCGGTCAGGGCGGTCAGAGGGACGGCTGCCGCTTCAATATAACCAAGGTGCGCCGGTTTCTTTGCTACAAGGTCCGCTCGAACCGCATGGTACTGTGCATTACCGCCGGGGCCGGAAAAGTCGGGGCAGTAAAACACTGCGTCACCGGCCTGAACATTGCGTACCAGCGATCCGGTTTGTTCCACTGTTCCGGAAACGTCAAATCCCAAAATCGAGCCGGCGCCATAGCCAAAGGCCCCGGTTTTCCGAATTTTGCAGTCGATGGGATTAAGGGCCACGGCTTGAACTTTCACCAGAATCTGATCCGGTTTAATTTCCGGTTTGGGTACATCTTGTAAAACCAAAACTTCAGGACCGCCATTGGCGGAAAGTGTCATAGCCTTCATAACCGTTCTTCCTACCTGCTAACGCCTGCGTGCAATGTCCTCACGCTTCTGCAAAAGCGAAGCGCTTCCGACCCCTTCTAACTTCTAACTCCTAACTCCTAACTCCTAGCTCCCACCCGCTGTCCCGGCCTTCCGCGACAGCGCCAAGCGATGCGCATGGGCATAGTGGGAAATCAGGTTGTGCCAGTCAAAATACTCCGACAGCCGCTCTACGCGGTTGCGCAGTTCAATGCGCCCGCGCCGATCTTTAAGTGCAAAGTTAAAGAGTATTTCCGTGAGTTGATGTGCGGATTGGTCAAACGAAGCATAACGCCGGCCCACGACAAATAAGCCGTTATTGGCTGGATCATGGATATGTTTTAACACATAACTGCCGAACCCGGCCAGATCACTGGTGGCTGCGGCCACGCCGTTGGCTACGCATTCCATAGGAGTGTAGCCCCATGGCTCATAGTAACTGGGAAATACGCCCATGTGGCATCCACGGACGAACTGATCATAATCTAAACCGATCAGCGGCGATGTGGCAGAGAGAAAATCGGGGTGAAAAATCACTTTCACCGGGTCCTCTTTCGCGTTAAAGAGGTGGCAGGATCGGAGTTGCTCTAAAACGGAATCTTTGGCGTCATCCCAGAGGTCGTGCGTGACAATTGCAGGTTGCTTCCAACTGCGCCACGCGTGCAGGCCGCGCTTGAGCCGCACCATTGACCCTTCGGTGATAAGATGTTCGGTGTCGGGCATTTTTCCCTGACTGACATCCTGCAGCAGACGATGTCCGATTTCCTCGGAGACCCTTTCACAGGTGAGTTTGAGTTCATCAAACATGGCCTGGCTTTTTAACACATCAACATTGATGGATTTATACGGCGCGCGGGTAATGATGAAAGCGACCACGGTAATTGGAATATTTCCGGATTTCAGCCAGTGATTAAGCCGCGCCAGAGATTCAATAAACAGATTAATGCCCTTGTTGGTGTATTCATACCGGCCGGAGGTAAATACATAAATGGTCCGATCAAGGTCAAACGTATAGGAGGGAAAAAAGTGGCCGGCAACAAACGTGTGAATGGCTTCCTTGTATTGTTTGTGCAGGGTCTGAAATTCATGCAGAGCAGCAAAGCGTTGTATGTTCAGCCCGTTAGGCGTAATAACGTCGGGCTTGCGGTGCAGAAGCTTTTCCGCCTCCAACGCTGTAACATCGGATACCGTGGTAAATACATCCGCACAACTCGCCGCCCCGCGCTCCAGGCAATAACGGGAATAAATGGCGTAGTGCCCGGCAGCTTGATCAGGATTAATCGAATCGAGCTTGGAATAAAAATCAGGATTATCCGCACACAAATAACGCCCCAGCAAAGTGGCATGGGTGGTAAATACGGTAGCTACCGGAAGCTTGAGGAAACTGATACGCATGAGGCCGGGGGCTACCATCCACTCATGAAAATGCGCGATGATGGGTCGGCTCTCGGGCTTAAAGCGGCACAACTCTTGAAAAAATAGTCCCACCAGCATTCCGAATACCACCACGTTGTTGGTATCGACATCCGTATCCGGAGCCTCAATGCCGTGGTCTTTCCAGAGGGCGTATTTAAACTCACCAAGCCGTCCAAACGCGGACATGAAATCCAACAGCAGCACACGGGGTCGGCCCTCGATAAGCCAGTGGCCGTAATGCACGCGAATCGACATTTCCTCTAAGCGGTGGATGGCCTCGGCGATGGCACCGCTGGGTTCAGCAGGTTCAAATTCAACACTGGCGGTATCAATATTGTATGGGCCGATCATGCAGTAGCGGTCACCCCATGATTCCACCATTGTGGCGGCCTTGGTGCGCATGACGGTATAAATACCGCCAAGCTGCCAGCAGACTTCCCAAGCTATTTCAAATAACAGCGGCTGGGTTGGATCATCATCCGCCGCTGATCCGACAGGAACCGGCGTATCAGTGAGTGTGGGTTTTCGCACGGGCAACGGCGGTGGCGGGAAATCGCGAGCAGTGGTACGGGGCACTGCCGGAGTCGGCTGATCTGGGCGATGATAACTTTGGCCTTCAGGTTGGGTAAACGAACTGGATGTGGTGGATGGGGGCGCGAAGCTGGATTTGTAATTGCCCCCGGAGTTACGCTTGCCCGGCTCTGCGCCCTCAATACTCTCTGCCGTTTGCCCGGCAAATTTTGAGGATTCACCTGACGGTGCAGTTTTGCCGCGTTTGTTACCGGATTTGTTGCCGCTTCCCATCGCACATTCACCTTTTCTCAAAATCTCACATGCCTGATCGTCAACTACGATTTTACCACAGATAATTCAGAACGCGACAGGCGAAAAAAATCCCCCAGCTAAGCGGATGGCGCATTGGCGGTATCGGCGGTGGGTGGACGCCCCGTGAGCATTTCGATATCCAGCAGGCTTACCAGATAATAGGTGCTACCGCGCTTTTCCAGCACGACGGTAAGACCATTGGACAGTCCGAAGCGGCGGGGCGCGCCGGTGGGCAGCCCCAAAACATGCCAGAGGACATGTTTCAGTACGCCGCCATGCGTGACGGCCATGACATCATTTCCACGCTCCGCGTCGGACATCGTGTCTAATACTGCACGAGCGCGATCCCAAAGCTCCTGGTCGCTTTCGACGCCGGGGACGCCGGTCCAGTCGGCCAGATCGCCATTGCCGGCGTTGTTGCCGGTCAAGTCAGTGCGCATGGCCCGTACTTCGTCCCAGGTTTTTCCTTCAAAGGCACCGAGATTGCGCTCGCGCAACTGCGGAGTGACCGTAATGGGACAACTCTGGCGGGTGGCGATGGCCTGCGCGGTTTGCAGGGCACGCGGCAGATCACTGGACCAGATGGCGGAAAAATTCCGTGCCGCAAACCATTGGGAAAGCATCTGGGCCTGCTGGTGACCTGTAGCATTAAGTTCCGTGGGGCTGTGGCCTTGCATGCGACGTTGGGCATTCCAGTCCGTCTGGCCATGGCGAACCAGCCAGAGTCGGGCAGGGGTTTTTTCCGGATGATTCATGCGTCAGTATCCTTTTGCAGCACAACCGTCCGAGGATTGTATCCGCACGGGTGCTAAATTGAAGTTTGACGGATAAAAATTTGCAGGTATAAACAACAACACACTGGTTCTTCAATTTTAGCAGGAGCGACATGATGACCACCGCCCAGACGTTTATTCAATGCCAGTGGTGTACCACCCAAAGTCCATTGGGCACACCTTCGTGCCCAAGTTGCGGTGCACCCCTGGATAGTCGCAACGTGGTCAGCGATTCCGGATGGACGGCGGCTCCGCGCATTCGGGATATGACCCGCATTGAATTTGGCACCAGCACGTGTCAGGTGGAGGGGCACATGGTGCCGGTGGCAGATTTACAACTGGGTGCCGGTGATGCGGTATTTTTTGAACATCATGTCATGTTGTGGAAAGATGATTCAGTGCCGCTGGAAAATCTTTCTTTAAGCGGCGGCATAACGCGGTTATTTGCAGGCATGCCGTTCAGCATTTCCATGGCCAAAGGTCCAGGGCATATCGCCTTTTCTCGTGATGCATCCGGAGAACTTGTTGTCTTGCCCATGCACCCGGGAATGGAAATGGATGTGCGCGAACATGCCTTTGTGCTGGCTTCGCATTCGCTGGACTATTCATTTGTGCGGGTCAAAGGATTGGCGAATATGTTTTTTGGCGGGGAAGGCATGTTCATGGACCGCTTCGTCACGCGCTCCGCGCGCGGCCTGCTGATGCTGCATGGCTACGGCAATGTTTTTCAACGCATGCTTAAACCGGGCGAAAGCATTCTTATTGAGCCGGGGGGATTCTTATACAAAGATTCTTCCGTAGCCATGGACGTGGAATTTCAAAAAATCGGAGGTTCTTTTCTGGGTGGAAAAGCCATGGCCCTGGCGCGAGTGCGCGGTCCAGGGCGCGTGGGAATTCAGTCCATGTATCATCACCATCATCAGGATCGGAAGTAAGGATTAAACAATGGATCAGCCACAGACAACTTCTGCCACCGCCCGCTGCCAATGGTGCGGTAATTCGTTTGCCACAGCTGCACCTTTGACCAATTGTCCGCGCTGCGGGGCGCCGCTGCGCGTTGCGGCGCGGCGTGATGATGCGGGATGGACTGAATTGCCGCCGGTAGCGGATATGGCACGTATACAGTTAGGGGCCGGTTCGGTACAAATTGAAGGCCATTGTGTGCCGGTGGCGGATTTTAACCTCGCGGCGGGCCACCATATTTATTTTTCGCATCATTATCTTTTGTGGCGGGATGATCAAGTGCTTATGGGGCAGATGTCGCTGCGCCAGGGCCTTACCCGCCTGTTTGCCGGCCTGCCCGTATTTATGTTGGAAGCCCATGGCCCCGGACGCCTGGCATTATCACGAGATGAACCGGGGGAGACCGTGGCGGTTCCGCTGAACCCCGGTCAGGCGGTGCATGTGCTGGAGCATAAATTTCTGGCCGCTACCGGGCCGGTGAGTTATGACTGGACCGACCTTGGAATTTTTTTCCTGGTGCGCAAAGGCAACAATTCCGATGAACAGGAATATGTGTATCCCATCGGGCGGTATATAGATATATTCCGCTGCGACAAGCAGCCCGGCCTGTTGCTGCTACATTGTGCAGGAAATTGTTTTCAGCGGACCTTGGCACCGGGTGAGACGCTTCTTGTAAAGCCCCGATCGTTGATTTATGCCGATGCTTCGGTCCATCTTGGACTGCATTTTGAATATCCGCGCCACGCCGGAATGCTGCGACGCCGACATATATGGCTGCGGCTAAGAGGGCCTGGCCGCGTGGCCATACAGTCCTGCTATGAAGGTATTGAAATGGAAAACAGCCCCAATATCATGGAACCTTTTGGCTCAACATCCCGCGCCTGGTAAAGCAACGCGCTACCGCTCGGCAACACGACCGTCGCCTTGCGGCCCGTGGCTTCACCACGGAAATAAATCAAACTAAGAATGGGAGCCAGTTAGCAATCGAAGCCAGACATACGCGCCTCGAGATGACACGGAGTGGGAGCTGTTGACCCCTGCGGTTCGTCGCCCCGCCCAAGGTCGGGCTACCGACGGCACCGGACTGAACATGCTTATGGCTGCTTCCTTCCGGACCTGACCAGGTTCACAGTCAACCCGTGCATCGGGCCCGACCATGGCCGGGGCGC
>JAJZDN010000017.1 GCA_021805985.1 Planctomycetota bacterium
ACTGTTACCCATGGTGGCGTACTCCTAAAAAAGAACATTGAAAACACCCTTTAGGTTACGCCGCCTCTTTTCTCCCGTCCACAACTTTTAATAGTAGCCCAGGAGGAGCTAGAAGTTAGGAGTTAGGAGTTAGAATTTTCTGGAAGCGCTGCGGCTTTACCATTTTGCCCGGCAGGATAAACCTGCCAGCTCGCGCCGTCTTCTAGCTTCTAACTTCTAGCTCCTGACTCCTCGTCCAACCCGGTGGTTGGTTCGTGGCATTGGATCAACCACCGGATTGTCATCCGGTGCTCTCGGCGGCGCGGTACGTGGACACGACCGCTCTCCAACTCCTCAACCACCTGCCTTTTGAAGCACTCACTATACCGCTTTATTACCCGTATACGCATACCAAAACTCCTGATAATTCCGTTGCCAAAAGTGACAACCTATATCGGGACGTGACATGTTGAACTGTCCCCTGTAACCAACTGTAACCTCGCCCAATCCGCAGGTTGGTTGGCGGCATTGGATCAACCACCGGATTGTCATCCGGTGCTCCCGGGCGCGGTGCGTGGGAGGGGGGAGGCTCGCGGGATGAGAAATTATATGGGCGCAAAAGAAAGCGGCCCGTTCCGACGTATCGGAACGGGCCGCAGGATTTTTTAGATTCAACAGAGGTGAAGCGAGAGCTTACCACGCACCGGTGCTGACATCGCGTGCCGGAAGCATGCAGATGTCATACGGTGGGGTGTTAAACTGCATCGAAACCGCGGTCGTAGCTGAGCTGACCTGCGTCTGTCCACTCTGGTAGTTGGAACTGCCCGGGCCGCCCGAGTTGGTACCAGCAGCTTGCCATGTGAAAATGTTATCACCGCTTTGGCCAACGTAGGGGTTAACTTCCCACGACACGTGGTCATCGCCAAAGCCGACATTCTGGCCATCGCCATTATGGTTGCCGGAATTGTAGATGTAGTTGCCGTAGGTGTTGCTCTGCGCCGTAGTCGTGAGGCGCTGCTGCGTGCTGCCAGTGGTGCCCGACGGACTCGACGGGGCCATATCACTGGCCACGGGAACATCGGAACCGGCATTATCGGTCCACCAGCCACCGACGCCGCCGGAGATCCCCCATGGATCTGCGATGGAATAGCTTTCGCCTTGGCCGTTGCCATTGCTTGCTGCTATGACACTGTCAAAGTTGCAGTAATATTCCGCACCATTGGCGCCAGCGGCGCTCTGGTATTCCAAGGACGGGGTTGTTGCGATGGGGTCGGACGGGCAGATATAGCTCTTGGGCGTGTCCTGACCTTGCAACACCAGCATCCACAAGCAGGACAGTGGATCCTCAACAGTAGCTGCAGTAGGCCCGTACCATCCGTTGACGACGCCACCGGATGTGTAGTTTGACCCGCTCGCCGAGTTGGGTGGTGCACCGGGAGCTCCGCCAGCGGTAATCGCCCCTGTGGTGTTTCCATCGGTTGCCGGGAACTGTGAGTTGTTGCTCTGGGCGTAGATATAACAGGATTGAATAATACCGCGAACGTTCGCCGAGCAGACCGCCCGATTGGCCAGTTCCTTGGCGCGAGCCAAGCTGGGTAACAATATGGCAATGAGCAGCGCGATGATCGAGATCACCACGAGCAGCTCAATGAGGGTAAACCCTCGTTTTTTTACGATATAACTTCGCATAATGGAAGCCTCCGAAAAAGAGAACACTTAATTGCGTATCCTGCCTCCCATAGCGCACCGATCTTAACTGCAAAGTATAAGGTCGGATTATTATGGGAACTGAATGCCGCGCGGGAGCCAGGGAAGGCGTCGGCTGGTTTCAACCATGAGAAACGCTCCCATGGTTTTGCCGATTCGGATGAACCTGCGCGTGGTAGCCCCAGGCCGCATAGCCTGAATATAAGCCACCTCAAAAGCTGTCAAGCCCTTTACTTCAGAGCCGGACACACAATCCTTTGTTGAAGAAATCCGCCCGTTTTGCGGGGCGCAACCATACCACCGGAACCAATTTCCAAAGGTATTTTGAGACCCGTGTCAAGGGTTCCGGCACTGCCGACGACGGATCAGGCGAATATGACGGTGGGTTGCGAAGGAGCGGAATAAAAGAAAAACCACGGCTTAAAAGCCGCTGGCACCGGAATCCCGGAGCCAATGATGATGACGGTATACGAAACAATCGCTCCTGCTTCACACCACAAATCATCCTATCACCAGTTATCGGCGGGGTCAAGAGAAATCTTCAGGAATATTTCCAAAAGAAAAATTATGGGCGGCAGGGCTGAAGTACATTGGACCACTTCCGATAATGCAAAGCATTGGATTATGCCGATACGTAGCAGATTAGGGGCCGCGTGGCGTCATGGATCGCCGTGGTGACTGGGAGGAGGAGCTAGAAGTTAGGAGTTAGAATTTTCTGGAAGCGCTGCGGCTTTACCATTTTGGGCGGCAGGATAAACCTGCCAGCTCGCGCCGTCTTCTAGCTTCTAACTTCTAGCTCCTCGTCCAACCCGGTGGTTGGTTGGCGGCATGGGATCAACCACCGGATTACCATCCGGTGCTCTCGGGGCGCGACGGGTGATTGGCCTGTTTGAGGATAGAAAAATTCGCGTTCACGATTATTGTTTTTTGTTGGATTTTCCCTTGGGCATTTGCCTCTCCAGGCCGAAGTATGTAGAACAGAGGATGTGCGGGCGATAAAAACGCCCTGATTTTCGGAGAAAAAACGTGGTTACCTCGGATGTTGCCGGTAGCGGTTCTCAACCATCGCTGGAGGGATTGAGTCCCGAATTTTTGCAGAATCTTTATGAACAATGGAAACGCACGCCCGATGCGGTTGATCCGCAGTGGCAATGGTTTTTCCGCGGCTTTGATCTAGCTGCGGACACGCCTGCGGCGCAAGTTGGCGCAGCGGTCGCGGCTGCGCCCTTGGTGGATGGAGAGCCGGATTTACAGATCTCTGACTTAGTACATAGCTATCGCGAACTGGGCCATCTGATTGCCAACTTGGATCCACTGGGGCATAACGGCGACGAACATCCATTATTAAGCCTCAACGAGTTTGGCTTAAGCGAAGCGGATTTGGATCGAACCGTGAATGCGGGAAGTTTTGGCGGCGGCGGCCGCGTGCCATTGCGGCAACTGATTTCCATGTTACGTACCACCTACTGCGGCACCCTGGCTGTGGAATATATGGACATACGTGATCCGGAGCAGCGGCAATTCTTGCAGGACATCATGGAGCCGACGCTCAATAAACCCCAGCTTTCCGATGCGGATCGCGGCTATATAATGTCGCGTCTGGCGGCCTCGGAGGATTTTGAATTATTCCTGCAGCGTCGGCACCCCACCACGAAGCGATTTAGTATCGAAGGTGCGGAATCTCTGATAAATCTGCTGGATGAAGTGGTGGAAAAAGCGGCTGAAAATGGAGTGGATGAAATTGTCATGGGCATGCCGCACCGCGGTCGGCTTAATGTCCTGGCCCACACCATGCACAAGCCTTACGAAATGATTATGGCGGAAGTGTTGGATCGCCCCCAGAAATCCATGGGGGATGGGGATGTGAAGTATCACCTGGGGTATGCCCATGATTCCACCACGCGCTCCGGCCGGTCCATGCACTTATCGCTTTCGGCCAATCCCAGTCACCTGGAAATTGTTGACCCTGTGGTCGAGGGCATTGTCCGCGCTAAGCAAAACCGCAAAGGCGATGTAACGCGGCAACGTGTAATGCCCGTGCTCATGCACGGCGATGCCGCGTTTACCGGGCAGGGCATTGTGGCGGAAACGTTATATCTTTCAGAACTCGAAGCGTACCGCACGGGCGGCACGGTTCATATTATTGTCAATAATCAGATTGGCTTTACCACCGACCCCATGGACGGCCGCTTTACCCGCTATGCCACGGACGTGGCCAAGGCTATTCAGGCTCCGGTGTTTCATGTCAATGGTGATGATCCGGAAGCGGTGGTGCAGGCCGCCCGTCTGGCAATTGCGTTTCGTCAGCGTTTCAAGGCGGACGTGATTATTGATCTGATATGTTATCGCCGGCGCGGTCATAATGAACTAGATGACCCCAGCGTAACCCAGCCGGTGATGTATCGGGAAATTTCCAAACATGCCACCACGCGGCAACTTTATGCCAAGCATCTTATGGATTCCGGACACATCACCCAGGTGGAACTGGATAACATGGCGCATGAACTGCATGACCGCCTGGATAAGGCGCATGAATACGCCCAAACTTTCAAACCCACCGAAGCGGCGCCGCCCGTCCGCGGCCCCTGGAAAGATCTTCTGAAAGTCCCACGCGACATTCGCGATTGGCGCGTGGATACATCCGTAAGCTCGCAGGAACTCCTGAGCATTGCTGAAAAAGTTTGTAAGTTCCCTGATTCCTTTTCGCCCCATCCCAAAGTGGCACAAATGTACAAGCAGCGGCTTGATGCCGTGCGCAAGGGCGAAGGCATTGACTGGGGCAACGGGGAAATGCTGGCTATTGGCTCACTGCTGGATGAAGGCATTTGGGTTCGCCTGACCGGGCAGGATGTGTGCCGGGGAACCTTCAGCCATCGCAACGCCGTCATCTTTGATTCGGAAACCGGCAATCCATACAATCCTCTGGCGGCATTTGGCGAAGCCAAGGCACGCTTCACGATTATCAACACCATGCTTTCCGAGTTGGCTGTTGTAGGTTTTGAATATGGATTTTCATCCGCTGATCCCCATGCGCTGGTCATGTGGGAGGCGCAATTCGGCGATTTCATCAACATGGCTCAGCCGATCATTGACCAGTTTCTGGTAAGCGCCGAAACCAAGTGGAGCAAATACAACGGCATGGTCATGCTCTTGCCCCACGGTTATGAAGGGCAGGGGCCGGAACATTCCCACGCCCGGCTGGAACGATTCCTGCAGTTGGCTGCGGAAGATAATATTCAGGTGTGCAATCCCACAACGCCCGCGCAATATTTTCATCTGCTGCGCCGACAGATGCACCGCAGCTTCCGCAAGCCGCTGATTGTCATGGCACCCAAGAGCCTGCTTAGAAACAAAATGGCGGTTTCACGGCTGGAGGAATTCAGCGGCGGCCAATTTGAAGAAATCATCGATGAGACATCCAAGCTTGACCGCTCACGCGTGCGCCGTGTGCTGGTTTGCAGCGGGAAAATTTATTATGAACTTCTGGCGGAGCGTGAGAAAAATCGTATTACCGATATCGCCATTCTTCGCCTGGAACAAATTTATCCCTTCTATGCCGATCGGCTTACCGAAATCGCCCGCACGTATCCCAAAGGGGTGGAAATGGTATGGGTTCAGGAAGAACCGCGCAACAATGGCGTATATCCGTTTATCGGGGCTAAGCTGCATTATCATTGGCCGGGCATGCAGAAGTTGACCTATATTGGGCGCAAGCCGTCGAGTTCGCCGGCCGCCGGCTCGCATGAACGGCATGTGCATGAACAGGCGGAAATATTGGCCCGAGCGCTGAATTTGTCGGTTGCGGATGTCATCGGCAAAGAACACGCCCCGGCAGGCCAATCGCGCCCCAGCGAAGTGGAAGTTCGCGAAGGCGCACCCATGGCGAAGTAAGTGCGGAGCGCCGCAGCGCGTTAGAGCACCTTGGTGACTGGGAGGAGGAGCTAGAAGTTAGGAGTTAGGAGTTAGAATTTTCTGGAAGCGCTGCGGCTTTACCATTTTGCCCGGCAGGATAAACCTGCCAACTCGCACCGTCTTCTAGCTTCTAACTTCTAACTCCTCGTCCAACCCGGTGGTTGGTTGGCGGCATTGGATCAACCACCGGATTACCATCCGGTGCTCTCGGGAGGCTTTTCGCTGGCGCGCCGGCGCGTTATAAGATACAAGCGTTTAAGAAATGTGCCGCGAGGCTATGTTACCAATATCATGAAAGAACCCATACATTATGAGTAACACACTTGTCGATTTATTCGTTCCCGGTCTGGGTGAATCAGTTACCGAAGCCCGCATTGCCAGTTGGGTAAAAGCTGACGGCGATGCTGTCCTTGCTGATGACGTGGTGGCCGAACTGGAAACGGATAAAGCCACCGTTGAATTGCCCGCCGGTACGCAGGGAGTGCTGCGTATCGTCAAAACCGCCGGCCAGACCGTCAATGTCGGCGACGTTGTTGCGCGCGTGGAACAGGGAGCTAAGCCTGCCGCTAAAAATCCAACTGCCGCGCCTGCGACGGCTACGCCAAAAGCTGCCGGTGGCGACCGCTCCCCAAACAAGACGCTTTCACCCGCGGTGGAACGCATGGTGAAAGAAAACAATATTGACCCTGCAGTTGTTTCTCCTACGGGACCGGGCAACCGCATCACCAAGGGGGATGTGGTGCAGTTTTTGGAAACCCGCAGCAGTGCGCCGGCACCAGCGGTCACAGCGGCACCGGTTGCCGCCGCCCGACCGACCCCGGTTAAGCCTCCGCTCGCGGCCCCGACCATCCAAGCCGACGGCCCGGAAGAAACACGCGTGGAAATGTCAAAATTGCGCGAAACCATCGCCCGCCGCCTCGTGGAGGCTCAGCACAACGCCGCCATCCTGACAACCTTCAATGAAATTGACATGTCCGCGGTCATGGCCTTGCGTGAGAAATACAAAGAGAAATTTGAAAAAACGCACAGTGTGGGTCTGGGCTTCCTCTCCTTTTTCGCCCGTGCGGTTTGTGCCGCTGCCAAGGCTGTCCCCATTGTCAATGCCCAACTGCAAAATCGGATAGTTATTTATAAAAACAATGTACATCTGGGCGTGGCGGTGGCCACAGAAAAAGGATTGGTAGTGCCGGTGGTGCGCTACGCCAATAAACTTTCCATGGCCCAGATTGAAGCGGAAATTAAACGCCTGGCCCAACGCGCTCGCGAAGGAAAAATTACGCTGGATGAACTGGGCGGTGGCACATTTACCATCACCAACGGTGGGGTATTCGGGTCGCTGTTGTCCACGCCGATTCTCAATCCGCCGCAGAGCGCTATTCTGGGTCTGCACAAAATTGAAAAGCGTGCCGTGGTCGTGAACGATCAAATTGTCATCCGCCCGATGATGTATGCGGCACTTTCTTACGATCATCGCATCATTGACGGCCAGCAGGCGGTAAGCTTTCTGGTACACGTAAAAGAATCCATGGAAGACCCCACAAGATTGCTGCTGGAAATTTGACAAACTTCTATGACGCCATTGCCTTCCGGCGGCCGCGATAGCGCTGCATTACGCCGTGGCGGGAAAGGTGATTTCCCCTATCCCGCCAAGGCGCGATACACTATGGGACACGCGCTCGTAGCTCAATTGGATAGAGCATCCGCCTTCTAAGCGGACGGTTGTGGGTTCGATTCCCGCCGGGCGCATTTTTGCCAAAGGCAAAAATAGAGCAGGAGTTTGGAGAGAGTAGAAAGTAGAGCACATAGGGTTGGAGCAAAAGAGAGGCTGTCGCCGAAACATAAAAACCCTCCTGCGGTCTACTCTCAACTCTCTACTTTCATCATCGGATAACAAATGGCCTTCACCTTTGAAAAACTCGTCGTCTACCAGAAAGCAATCTCCTTCGCCGATCGCGTCTGTGCCCTCACTGAAAAATTCCCACGCGGTTACGGCTTCCTTTCAGACCAACTCAATCGAGCCTCTGTGTCCATCGCCGCCAATATCGCTGAAGGCAATGGACGATTCACCATTCCGGACCGGAGAAACTTTTTCATGATCGCCAGAGGATCCGTGCAGGAATGTGTGGCTCTACTGGAGATTGGGTTTCGTCGAAAGCTCATAGCGTTGGATATTCATTGCCAGCTTCGCAGTGATCTGGAGGAAATATCCAAAATGCTCTCCGGCCTGATCAACGGCCTGGAAAACCGCAAAGCTTGAGCATTTTTGCCGCAGGCAAAAATAGAGCAGGAGTTTTGAGAGAGTAGATAGTAGAGCACATTCGGCTGGGGCAAAAGAGAGGCTGTCGCCGCAACGAAACACCTCTCCTGCGGTCTACTCTCTACGTTCTACTCTCGAGGCCGGATAGAGCAGGAGTTTTGAGAGAGTAGATAGTAGAGCACATTCGGCTGGGGCAAAAGAGAGGCTGTCGCGGCAACGAAACCCTCTCCTGCGGTCTACTCTCTACTTTCTACTCTCAAGGCCGGATAGAGCAGGAGTTTTGAGAGAGTAGATAGTAGAGCACATTCGGCCGGCGCAAAAGAGAGGCTATCGCTGCAACGAAACACGCCTCCTGCGGTCTACTCTCTACGCCCTTATTTCGCGGCTTGATAAATCTCCGCCACTTTTGCCCAGTTGACCACTTCCCACCAATTGGTGATGTACTCGGGCCGGCGGTTTTGGTATTTGAGGTAATAGGCGTGTTCCCATACATCCAGGCCCATGATCGGCTTGCCCGACAACCCGCAAACGGCCTCGCCCATCAGTGGATTATCCTGATTGGCGGTTGAACCAATGGCGAGTTTGCCATTGTTTAGAACCAGCCAGGACCAACCTGAGCCAAAGCGTTTGGTCGCAGCTTCCCCGAAACGGGTCTTGAAATCCGCAAATGATCCAAAGGTGGAGTTAATCGCGGCGGCCAGATCACCGGTAGGCTCTCCGCCACCGCCCTTGCCCTTGGGGGCCATGATTTGCCAGAACATGCTGTGATTGGCATGGCCACCGCCGTTGTTGCGTACCGCGGTACGGATGTCTTCGGGTACGGAAGCGAGATCTGCGACCAGTGCTTCCACACTTTTGGTTTCTAAAGCGGGTTTGCCGGCGACGGCATTGTTCAGATTGGTCACATACGCACCGTGATGCTTGCCATGGTGAATCTGCATGGTTTGGGTATCAATGACAGGTTCCAGTGCGCTAAAGTCATAGGGTAAAGAAGGAAGTTGAAAAGCCATGATGGAACTCCTGAAAAAAGATTACCAATTATACGGGCCACTAACGTGCGGCACTGTTTTCACTATCGTTATTGTAGCACAATTTCGCACGCGGCAAGGCCGCAATGCGTGGGAATTTACTGCGCTATTGAATAGCTAACGATTTTATCGCTTGATGAAATCTTTATATTGGCCGTTGCGCCCTCATGCACGGTAACAGTTTGCAGCCAGACGCGCATTTGTCCGGCGGTGTGGGTCCAGATCAGGACAGTGTAGTGGGCCGGTCCGAGTTTAATGGGTTTGGTTAGCGCCCCCTGGGCGTTAAGCGTTCTCGCCGCTACGCGCTGGCTGGCCAGCAACGGCTTGATGGTATGGCGGAAGTAGCTGCGCATGCGCGTGAGGGACGTATTGGTATTGGTGCCCACCTGAGACGCAAATAATACAGGTAATAGCTGCGCCCATGCCGCGTCATGCTGCAATCGCAGATTCAAGGCGTTTTGATGGTACATGATCGTCATGGTCGTATTGGGCGTTCCATTGATTTGGGTATCCGACCAGGGCGGCTTGCCGGCAGCCATGGCTCGGCGAATTCGCCCCAGCCTGGCCGATGCGGGTTGCATGACCATACGCACCGCGCCCATGCGCGTTTCGGAGGGGAGAATCCACAACTTTACAGGGGCCGATGAAAGGTTCTTGGCCGCTAACTGCACGGTCAGAGAAGAATTATTGTAAGGCAGTTGCGGATAAGCCGACGCGCGCAGGGGCACAAGTTTTTCAGCGGACAGGCTCGTGAGGTCCACACTGGCGGTCTGCTTCATATGCAGGGCCAAGGGGTGGTCGCTGGAGGGGATAAGGAATATCCAGTCTTGTATTACCTGCCGATGTCCATGCACCGTTCGGTAATCATCGACCATGGCATTGTTAAGCTTCACCGGCGTATATTGCCGGCCATCCTTAAGATATCCGCTGGGAAAATACATTTTTCCGCCCGTGGTGACCAATTGCACTTCTGCCGGTGTTAATCGAAAATAACCCTGGTCCGAGCTGACATTGGGTTGGGCGCTGCCATGCTTTACTTCTGTGCGGATTAAAATAGCCTGTTTTCCCGCAGCGGGAATACCATACTGCTTAATCAATGCTAGCGGCAGCGGGCCGGCAAAGGGAACATGCAGCAGACTTTGTGGAAGGGCTTTGGCCCCAGCGTATTGCACGGTATAACGGTCGGCATACCATTGCCGGAGGGGTTGCGGGTTGTACTTGCTAAAGGGTTGGCCGCCCACGCTTCGGCCGCTGACCATGCCCCAGAGGCTGGTAACAAAACCGTCCGGGTCCAGCCACAGCCCGCTGGGTGAATTACTGGCCAAATCCGCGGCCGAGCTGTATCGCGAATATCCCAGAATACTGCTGGGCATCGGCAGCATCTGCACGCCCACCATCACCGAACCGATTAAAATCATGGCGGTAAAAAAGCCAAAAACACCTCCGACGATGCGCGACGGCCACAGCGGTAATTCCACATCGCCGCGAATCAGGTAGTCAAAGGCGGTGCGAATGAGCGAAAAAGCCAGGAAAAAAACCAGTATAAACGTAACGCCGTAAGCAAAATCAGGGCGATGATTCAGAATCGGCTTCGCCCACGCCTGATAGACCCCCATGGCCAGGGTAGAGGCAAAGAAACTGGCGCACAGCAGAAGCAACGCTGACAAAGGCCCCTCATTGGCCATATAAAGCGCAAAGAGGATGATGAACAACAGTACGATGAATTGAAGAATCATCTAGAATCTTCCAATGCGCTGCGGCGTTTGAATTGCGATCCGGCAAGCAATACAAACGCCTGTGTCACTTAACTGTTTCCAGCGGACGATCCGCCGGCCCGCGAGTTACCGGCACCCGTGGCACCGGCCTGAGATTGCCCCGGTATCTTTCCGGATTGGTCGGCACTGGCTTTGGCGTTGCCCGAAACGGAAGCTTTGGGCTTGGCTGCCTTTTTATCGGGAGTGCATACGCGAATCACTTCCTGGATCGACGTAATTCCCAAAGCAAATTTTCTAAAGCCGTGCTCTACCAGGAACATCATATTATTTTTACGAGACAAGGTGCGGATTTCTTCCGCCGGCCGCCCAGTGGCAATAGCCCTGCGAATTTCGTCATTGATTACAAGGATCTCAAATATTCCGGTTTGTCCACGATAACCCAGGCTGGCACAATCCGGACACTTTATTAAGTTCCCCTTCTGATCCCGCGATGGTTGCGTGTTGGCCTTATAGGCCGAGAGATCGCGACCGATGGGCAAGTTCAACTTGGCCAGCATCGCTTCATCGGGTTGATAAGCGATTTTGCATGTCGGGCAAAGCAGTCGCGCCAACCGCTGGGATATGATGGCCCGCAAGGGCGTTGCGGCCACCTGGTTGTCGGGCAAAACCTTGCGCCATAGCTCCAGGGCGGCAAGGGCATCGGTGGCTCGCAAGCCAACATAAACGCGATGCTCTTCACGAGAATATTTTGCAATCAATTCTGCGGTTGCCGCGTCCGGGCATTGCGCCACCATCAGAACATGCGGATCTTTGAGCATGAGGCTTTGCAGTGCTTTTGAGTGGCTTGCGTTGGCCGCTGCGGGGTCAAAGCGGGTTAAGGAGATGGATTCAAAATCGGCCCGTGGGTTAATTTCAAAGGTGTTGATGCTGGTGGTATACGCGTCATGATTAGACAGCAGAGAATAGAGCGTGGTTGTCCGGCCCATGTGCGGGGGGGATGATACGATAACCAGCCCTTCATTACCCTGTAGTGCTTCGCGCAATGCCGTGAGTTGTTCGGATGACATGCCCAGGTGATCCAGCGGCATTTTCCAATTATCTTTGGCGTTTACCTGCAGCCATAACCGTTCACCGGCCGTAGTGCCGCTGGTGTTGGCGGTCCAGTGGACTGGGTTGTTGTCCGCGTCGCGGGTGGTAAATGTTGCCGATTGCGGCCGCCGCCGCTCTTCCAGCGAAAGGCCGGTCAGTTGTTTGACGGATTGGATCAACGGTTCGGCATTGGTGCGCTGCATTCCGGATTGTGGATATGCCACGCCGTCGGTGCTGAAGGACATTTCATAAGCCTGAGACGACGGCATAAGATCGATGCGCTGTGCCCGGTTTTCCAAGCCTTGTATCAGCAACTGATCCAGCAACACCACGCCATTGTACCCGGGGTCTTCTACCGCCGGCAGATGCAGCGGTCTACCCCCCTTACCTTCATACCGTAAGCCCAGTTGTGAAACAGATTTTTTGGCCCGCCGCCCGGCAGAGAATTGCTCCATGTGGCCGGATATAACACCCAGCAGATCACCCGATGATCCCAGCACCTGCACGCGCGTGCGCCAGTAATAGCCCAGTAAAGCACCGGGAATAAATATGTTCAGTATGAGTGCAAACCAGAAGTTTGGAACCAGTATCCAGATCGCCAGGAGAATGGCAACCGATCCCAGCAAGGTGCCTTTCCATATGAGGGCTGGTTGTTCGGGCATGTTGGGCAAATCATTGTCAATCCAGACAAGAAAGCGTCCCCAGAGCGCCAGAATGGCAACCGCCACCACAATATAGATGATATTTACGTACATCAAAGCAATCATTCCTGCCTTCGCGCGTAGATTCCGGCACCATGCCACGCGCCGCCAAATGCAAAACTTACCATGATCTCGCTAATTAAGCCAGAGATTTTTAATCGGAATCATCCTTGACGCGCACGCCACAGCACCTGCGGCAGGGGGTTAACTCGTACGGATACCCTTCATGCGCATGCGTAATTCATCTGGATTGGGCGATGCAATATAAGCCTCTTTGTGCGTAATGGTCTCGCTGGCCACCAGATCGCACAGCATGTCGTTGAAGTCAATCATCCCGGCTCCGCGCTCGGACCGGATCACCTGAGTCAACTCATTTTCCCGGCCTTCAAGAATATATTTTCTGACCGAGGGTGAATTTAACATGACCTCTACCACCGGGACTCGGCCAATGGCCGGATCAATGGCGGGCACAAGCTTTTGGAAAATAATGGCCTTCATATTGTTGGCAATCGCCTGACGCATGTTCATGTGCATATCGGGAGGGAACAATTCCAGCACACGTGTGATGGCTCCCGGAGCACTGGCAGCGTGGATCGTGGAAAACACCATGTGCCCGGTTTCCGTGGCCTGTACCGCCGCCTGAAATGTCAGACGGTCACGCATTTCCCCAATCAAAATAACATCGGGGTCTTCACGCATCATGTAGCGGATCGCCATTTCAAAGCTTTCAACATCCAGGCCCACTTCGCGCTGGTTGATAAAGGCTTTCTGATCTACATAGGTGTATTCAATGGGATCTTCAATGGTGATAATATGGCATGACCGCCGATCATTAACCTGTTGGAGCATCGCGGCGATGGTGGTGCTTTTGCCGCTGCCGGTGATGCCCGCCAGCATGACCAGGCCCTGTTCATTTTCTGCAATTTTTTCAAAAACTTCGGGCAGGTGTAACTGGGCGAAATTCGGAATTTTCGGATTAATGCGCCGTGCCGCCAAGCTTACCATACCGCGCTGGCGAAAAATATTGACGCGGAATCGCTCGGTCGGGCCTATGGCGTAGGCGATATCCAGCGATCCGCGATGCAGGAAATCATGCCATTGCTCTTCAGTGAGCATTTCTTTGACCATCGCTTCGATTTCTGCATTGCTTAGCGGTGTGCCGGTAGTCGGAAGCAGCCGACCGGATTTGCGCACACGCGGCAGTACATCGGCCTTGATGTGCAAATCGCTGCCTTCCACCTTGGTGACAACATCAAAATATTTATGAATCTTCGGCGTTCCTCCGCGCTTGGAAGATTCGGCGACTTCAACTTTTATACTCTGCGATTCTTTCGTCATGCGACCGTTATCCTTATTGTTAAAAATAAAACTTACAATACACGCGACTAAAAAGCCAGACCATCCAGGGTTTTTAACCCCAACGTTTCCTGAACAAAAAAGGGTTCCGCGAATTGGCGGCGAATCGTGCCGCCGAAATATCCGTTGATATTTTCAATGTAAGGGAGGATTTCCCATTGCGATTCTGCCGGCCGCCCCGTACTGAATTGCGATTCATAACACCGTACCGCCCGTCGTTTAACATCCATGGTATCCGTAACATCCAGACAGAATGAGGCCGGAAAATTAAACCGCAGGTGCGAGCAGAAATAGTAGATCAACCGCAGCGGATAAAACGGTTCGCCCGGAATGTCGGATTTTGTCAGCTTGGCGTCAAACCGGGCATCTTCCGCAATTTGGGTCACCTGCCGATGATCCGGGTGCGCATCATGGGGGTAGGGAAGAAATACGATATCCGGTCGAAGGCGACGAAACACGGCTGCGGTGGCATGGCGCGCCGCAAGGCTCCAGGTCACTTCACGATTTTTCAGGCCCAATGACAGGCGGTTAGCTCCCAAAATCTTCGCGGCCGCGGCGGATTCGGCAGCTCGCGTTTCCGGTGTACCGAAGGGCGTAGGCTCTCCGTTGGTCATGTCCAGCAGCGTTACGCAGTGGTTCTGCCGGGTCAGCAGTGCAATGGTAGCGCCCATAGCAATTTCCTGATCGTCGGGATGAGGTCCAATTACCAGAATGTTCATAGTATCAAGCCCGATAAGCGCGGAGGGGTTTCATTTCCACCGCGCGGTAAGACCCATTGCCTCAGCGGGATTCAAACGATTTCCAGTGCTGATTGCGCGGCCCGATATATTCCGCGCGGGGCCGGATCAGCTTGTTGTTCGAATATTGCTCCAGAATGTGGGCAATCCATCCACTGGTCCGGCTGATGGCGAAAATCGGAGTAAAAAGATCAGCCGGTATATGCAGGTAGTGATAGACCGACGCGCTGTAAAAATCGACATTCGGTTTCAGATTTTTTGTTCGCACCACCAGATCTTCAATGCGCACGGACATTTCATACCAGCGCTGCTGCCCGGTCAGCGTGCCGAGCTGGCGCGACATTTCCTTAAGATGCCGCGCCCGCGGATCGCCATTTTTATATACAGCGTGTCCAAAACCCATAATTTTTTCGTGGTTATCCAGCTTGGCTCGGATATAGGCATCCACGGTGTCGGGATTGCCGATTTCGTTAAGCATCCGCATGACCTGTTCGTTGGCTCCGCCGTGCAGCGGGCCTTTCAAGGCGCAAATGGCGGCTACCAGCGCCGAGTGCATATCGGTCAGCGTGCCGGCCGCCACACGCGCTGCAAATGTGCTGGCATTTAATTCATGATCCGCGTGCAGAATATAAGCTTTGTCCAAGGCGCGTGTGGCCAACGGTTCGGGTGAACGCCCGGTGAGCATATATAAAAAATTTGCCGCCAGGTTCAAGTCGCGGCGGGGTACCAAAGGTTCGCGATCATTGCGGATACGATCATACGCCGCTACGACACTGGCCATTTGACCTAAAATACGCAAGGATTTTCGCTGATTGGCCGCGGCAGACATATCTTCTGATTCAGCGTCAAACATGGCCATGGCACTGGCGGCTGTGCGTAGAGCTTCCATCGGCGTGCTGCGCCGGGGAAAGGATTTCATCATGGCCAGCAGCCCTTCAGGCAATTGTGCCTGCTGGGCAATGGATTGGCGTAAATCATCCAGTTCGCCACGTGTTGGCAGGCGCCCATTCCAAAGCAGAAATACCACCTCTTCAAAGGTAGAATTTTCCGCCAGTTCATCAATGGAAATACCGCGATAGGTCAGCACGCCGTTTTCAATGGAGCAAATAGAAGAGCTTAACGCCACGATGTCACGCAGGCCTCCGCTGGTTGCGGCGACGGTAGCCATGGGGGTCTGAGTCATACGATTACTCCTCAACGCACATCAGAGATCCTAATAATACACACTGTATGTTGAATCGTATAGTTTTCAGCGCAATAAAAAAGCCGTGTGGAGGAGGGTAGGTCCACACGGCTTGGCGGAGGAGGAAACGAGTTTAAGTGATAGTGTATGGTGCAGATCACACCAGCACAGACCTCCAAGGTGTGCCCGGGAAGCGGTGGCCCTGCGCCATACCAAACCATATTCACTTGTCATATTCGAGCACCGTCACGTTCTTGCGGCCCCGAATTTCTTGCACTCTCTGTCTCTCCCGCGGTCCTTGCCGCACGCTAGATATATTGCAACTCTCGTGCCAGTTCGACCTGTGGCTGATTTTACTTTTAAAATTCTCGCCCCATGGCGGCCATGGAATTAATGAACCGGATTTTAATTGAAAAAAAGCAGGGCCTTTTGCCTTATTATTGGACCGTCTTGGTTAAAGAACCCAGAAGGAGCATTAAAACAGGTGTGTGCCCAGGCCGGGCATCCCCTTAACCCAATGCCTAAAGTTAGTGCATCAGCCGCCTGTGATGCTTATACGCCATGCAACGTGCTACTGCGGCGTGCGTAACACAATGGGGCGTTCCTGAGATTTGCGGGAATCGCTCCGGCAAGCTAAAACTGTTGCCGTACGCCCGCTCTGTGCCGGGGAACCTTGCCGGATTTTCAGAAGTGACCGGCGCAACCAAGATAAGGATCCGTTGTGAACACCACCAGCACCGCTAAGATTGGCCCTTTTGACCCGCTGACAAAAATTGAACGGTGGGGCCTGATCGCATTGCTGATAGGCGTTTTTGCCTTTGGCTGCGTTACGGAAGTTCGTTCCGCCTTTCTGAGGCGGCGAATGACCGATGTCGATACCTATTTTCGCGCCGCCTGGGCTGTGCGCGTGCATAAAGATCCTTACAACGTCACAGATACCAATGGCTGGCATTACAATTATCCGCCTCTTTTGGCAACACTTTTGTACCCCCTGGCGGATGCCCCGGCCAAATTCAGCCGCGCGGGGTTATTGCCCTATCCCGTTTCCGTGGCGATCTGGTTTCTTGTCAGCATTGGATGTATCTGGTGGGGGAGTCACGCGCTGGCCGAGGCGCTGGAAAAAACGTGCACCGATCCGGCCGTGCGCAACATGCCGCGCTTTTGCCGCAGATGGTGGGCCCTTCGTATTATTCCAATCTTGGTCTGCCTGCCCGCTATTGGCCGCGCGGTGGTCCGCGGACAGGTCAATAGCGTTCTTCTCATGCTGTTCTGTTTTGCCGGGGCTGCTCTGGCCACGCGCAAACGCTTTTGGGCCGGGTTTGCCAATGGCTTGGCGGCGGCGCTAAAGGTTTTCCCCGGCTTTTTAATTCTCTATGGAATATCGCGGCTGCGATGGACTTATCTTGTGGGTATGGCGGCGGCGTTAGCCGTGGGCTTGGTGGTTATCCCGGGGATTATCATGGGGCCGCAACACATGATGGCCGCATATCACCGCTTTGCACAAGTGGTTTTGGAGCCTGCCCTGGGATTGAATCATAACACCTCGCGTGATAAGGAACTTCTGGATGTTAATAAGACCGATTCCACCAGCTTTGAAGCGATGATTGATCACACCGTTTATCTGGGACGCCACGCCCCAGCCCCGGCCAAATGGATGAAACTGGCGCACTGGGGAATTTCCTGCGTGCTGGTGGCCATCACGCTGCTGGTGGAATTTCTGCGCCGAAAAGATGATCCAATATTTCGCAACCTCTTTCTGGGGGTGCTTATTACCATCATGATGCCGATTATCCCGATTTGTCATCCCCATTATTTCTGTATGGTGCTGCCGCTGATTACAGTCCTTCTAGCGGCCCGTTGGGAACATGACCGGATGCTTCCTCTGGGGGGACCATTGGGTTGGGTGCTCATCTTTTTTGCCGCCTCCCATATTATGACGGTGCTCCCGCCGCCATTTTATATCCTGCGTGGTCTGGGACTGGTTACCTATTCCGCTTTGGCGCTCTGGGGTCTGGGATTATTTGTGATGTGGCATTGGGAAACCCCGCGCGAATGGCTGCCCGCTGCGGCTGGAACATAAACCACATCCTGAAGAGCTCGCGTGCCCAGAATTGTGCCCAGATTTGTGCATAGAACTTCCCAAACCGGTCATGAGCGGATAAATTCATCAGCATCGCGGAGCCTGCGGGCCACACGCCGCGGCCCCTGCGAAAATGTTTTGGAGCTTTTATGCAAATGAACCCCTGGGTGCCGGCATCCAACCGATACGACACAATGGTGTATAACCGCTGCGGTAAATCCGGACTTAAGTTGCCGGCAATTTCCCTAGGATTGTGGCATAACTTTGGCGGGGTGGATCTGCTTGAAAATCAACGCTCTATGCTGCGTTGCGCCTTTGACCTGGGCATCACACATTTTGATCTGGCCAATAACTATGGCCCGCCACCCGGATCAGCCGAGGAAAACTTCGGGCGTTTATTGCAACAGGATCTGCATCCGTGGCGCGATGAACTGATTATTTCCACCAAAGCCGGCTACACCATGTGGTCCGGACCTTATGGTGATTGGGGCTCGCGTAAGTATCTGCTGGCCAGCCTGGATCAGAGCCTGCAACGCATGGGCCTGGATTACGTGGATATTTTCTATTCCCATCGCCCGGATCCTCAAACGCCCCTGGAAGAAACCATGAGCGCCCTGGATGCGGCCGTGCGGCAGGGCAAAGCGCTTTATGTGGCGCTATCGAATTACAAGCCCGCTGAGGCCCGACAGGCGTTTGCGATTTTGAAATCCCTCGGTACGCCGTGTCTGATTCATCAGCCCCGCTATTCCATGCTTGAACGCTGGATTGAAAGCGAATTGCTGGATGTGCTGGGTGAACATGGGGTCGGAGCCATTGCATTTTGCCCGCTGGCCCAAGGCTTACTAACCAATAAATATCTTAAGGATATCCCCGAAGACTCGCGGGCCGCCAAATCCTACAGCTTCCTCAAGGCTGATAAAATTACCCGGCAACTGCAAAGTCGCATCAAAAAACTTAATGATATTGCTTTAGCGCGGGGCCAGAGTCTGGCCCAGATGTCGCTGGTCTGGGTGCTCCGGGACTCGCGCGTCACCTCCGCCCTGATTGGTGCCAGCCGGGTTTCACAGATTCAGGAGAATGTCCAAGCTCTTAGCAATCGCAACTTTACCGTCGATGAACTCAAAGCCATTGATAGTGCCTTGGAAAGTTAAGTGCCGCCCGTGTCATGAAATCCGGAATTTATAAATATGGTACACAACAATTTGGCAACAGATCAGCATACTGAAGTGGTCATAACGCCGGCAACCCCAACAGCCGACGCATTGACCTTCCGTGCCCCGGCAAAATTAAATTTGGGCCTGCGGATATTTCCCCGCCGCCCTGATGGATTTCACGATATTGAATCCTGGTTTGTCCCCATTTCCCTTTACGATACGCTGACCTTCCACAAAGCGCAAGCGCTGACCCTGCAACTCTCCGGGCTGGCGGCGAACCTTTCAAACGAGCCGGAAAAAAATCTCGCGGGCCGCGCAGCGCTGGCATTGGCTGAAACAGCCGGCGTGCCCGCCCACGCGCATATTCATCTACATAAACTGATCCCTGCCGGCGGAGGTTTAGGCGGCGGAAGCTCTGACGCTGCAACAACCTTGCTGGCACTGAAACAATTATGGAATATTCCCATTTCCACCGCCGAATTGTCAAAGCTTGCCGCCGCGCTGGGCAGTGACGTGCCATTTTTCATTCATGGGCAGTCAGCGGTGTGCCGTGGTCGGGGCGAAATCATCGAATCGCTGCCATTCCAGCGGCTCTTGTTTGCCGTGTTAATCATTCCGCCCTATGGCACAAGCACCAAGGATGTTTATCAGGAATTTGATAATCAACCAGCGCCCGTGGACACTAAGGCGATCCCCTGGCAGGAGATATCGCAGTTGAGTGCCGCAGAAATCAGTGCGGCGATTCGCAACGATCTTGAAGCCCCCGCATTTTCCGTTACGCCCGGTCTGTGCGATTTACGGGATAAAATCACAGCCTTAGTCAACCACCCCGTGCACCTCAGCGGCAGCGGCTCAACACTCTTTATCCTCACCAATCAACCCGCCCAAGCCGACGCCATAGCGGAAACCCTTGAAAACAACCTACCCGAAAACATCCGCATTCTGCCCGTGTGCATCAGCAATACCTGAGCTTACAAACCGGGCGGCGGGGACATTGTGCCTTGGGCGGACCATGTGTCTGACACTGGACTGATCTGTTGTTGTCAACGAATTTCCCCGCTAAGATTTCTTCATGAGCCATCGCTTATCCAACAATCTTGCAGTGATTATTCCCGCTGGAACACAAGTTGTCTCCCGGATAGAAATAAAAGGTAACGCGGGCCGTCCAATTCATCCAGCCGGGGTCGTTGGCATAATAACGGCTTCCCCGGCAGATCATGTTCATTGTTATCGCGTGCGATTCCCGGACGGCTACGAAGTTTCGCTGCGCCGCCATGAGATCATCACGCTCAAAGATTTCCAGGTAACGGGTCTTTCCGACCAATACAGCATTGTGGAACAATATAACTTGCGGGAATGTATCATCTACCGTTGTGTGGTCGGATCACGCGCCTACGGCTTGGAACATGCCGGGTCGGATACGGATCGCCGTGGCATTTATTTACCGCCGGCCGATTTGCATTGGTCGCTTTACGGTGTGCCTGAACAGTTGGAGAATCCGGAATCCCAGGATTGTTACTGGGAATTGCAGAAATTTCTCGTGCTGGCGCTCAAGGCCAATCCCAATGTGCTGGAATGCCTTTATTCACCAATAGTCGAGCACGCCGACGCCTTGGGGCGCGAATTGGTTGCCATTCGGGCGGCGTTTTTATCAAAATTGGTCTATCAAACCTACAACGGTTATGTTCTTTCGCAATTTAAAAAGCTTGGCCAGGACCTGCGGACGCGCGGGGAAGTTAAATGGAAACATGTTATGCATCTGATCCGCCTGTTGCTGCAGGGGATTGCGACACTTCGCGAAGGATATGTCCCTGTTCATACGCAAGGTCACCGCGAAGAGCTTCTCGCAATCCTGCGCGGTGAACGCCAATGGGAGCATGTCGATCAACGGCGGCTGGAACTGCACCGCGAATTTGATGCCGCCGCGGTTGCAACAACTTTGCCGGATCGACCTGATTACCAAGTGGCAAACCGGTTTCTTATTAAAGCCCGACGTGCGATGGTGGCTGGAGAAAAAAATGAACTTACCTGAGACGCAACTGCTTGGCCAGGTCCGGCGGCATCCCCGACCATTACTCTTCGCGACAATCAGCGGAGCGCATTTGTATGGCTTTCCGTCGCCGGATTCTGATTACGATCTGCGCGGCGCGCACATCCTGACGATACCCGATGTAATCGGGCTTGATGCGAAAATGGAAACCCTCGAATTAGGAAACAAATCCACAGCCTCCGAAGATGGGATTGAAATGGATATTGTCAGTCACGATATCAAAAAATTTTTCACAATGCTTCTAAAAAAGAATGGTTATGTATTAGAACAGCTCTATTCGCCGCTGGTGGTGTACTCCAGTCCCCAGCACGTTGAGCTTAAATCAATAGCTCGCGGATGTATCACACGCCACCATGCCCATCATTATCTGGGATTCGCACAGACTCAGTGGAGGTTGTTTAACGGAGTAACTCCGCCTCGGGTCAAACCCCTGCTTTATGTTTACCGTGTGCTGCTGACGGGCATCCATTTAATGCAGACGGGAGAAATAGAGGCTAATGTCATACGCCTGAACGAGATTTTTAAGCTGCCGCAGTTGCCTGATCTCATCGCCCGCAAAATCGAGGGAACGGAGCGAGCGGCGTTGCCCGATTCCGGCCTTGAGGTGCACCAGCGGGACTACGATCGGCTGGTGGGCGAATTGCGAGCAGCCCAAGATGCCAGCACGCTCCCGGAAGCGCCGTCTGCCCGTCCGGAACTAAACGATCTATTGGTGCGGCTAAGGCTCTCGCCCCCAATCGCGCCCTAGGTTGGAACTATCCCCGTTGGTTTATTTACCCGAAATCCAGTGGCGGATCAGCGGTAGTACGGGTTCGCCTTGGGGCGAGTAGGCTCCGTAGTCGGTTGGTTTACAGCCGGGAAGCCATTCCCAGATAAAAGCGCCCACAAAAGACCTTTCAGGCAATTTCCGCCAGACGCGTACAAACGCCTGGTAGGCAATGGCCTGATTGTGCGGATTTATCAGGCCTGTGCCAACATAATCCCATGGCTTAGCCAACGTGTTGTTGAGATTATCCCAACCGATTTCGGTAAACAGCGCCGGCTTTCGTTCCCGTGCGGCGAATGTCAAAATGCGCTGCTTAATGCGTTGCCAGTGGGCCACTACTTCAGCAATGGAAGGATCTTTGGAATCGGAAAGATCGTAATAGGAATTCATGCCGATGTAATTAAGCTGTGGCCAGAAATGGACATATTGATAATGGTCCCAATTAGCGCTGTACGTAAGTTTTCCAGTAAAGCGCTGCCGCACCTGGCGAATAATGCGCAGCCACTGTGTGTTAAAGGGTTCGGTGGAAAGCAGCTCGCTGCCCACGCAGAAAATTGTCACGTGGGCTTGCTGGGCCCATGTGGCAGCGGCCAGAATATAGGCACGATAGCGGGCAAACCAGAGCTTCCAGCTTTTAGGTTTTATAACCCCGCGCCAATCGTTGCCGGTGGCATGATTCAAAAGAACTATCGGCATAAGCATGGTATGGATACCCAGATGATGGGCTGCAAGCAGTACCTCGTGAATCTGCAGGGGTGTCAATGAAACTTTCGGATCGATATGAATATTATCCGCATGAACATCATGCTGCCGGGCGTTAATGACAAAATTAATCCAGGTACAACCCATGGCTCGCAGCTTCGCGATGGCGTGCAAATATCCGGACAGCCCGCGGGAATTATTCAACTGCATTGAAAACCCGCGAATCGGCGGCAGCGCGGAAATCGGATAGTGCAGCGGCGGCAGGGGCGGCAAGCGCCGTGTGAGGGGCCGCTGAGGTCTGCCCATGCCGCTGACGTGCAGCATAAATATCATCGCACTTAATACGACTGTGCCCACCAGTAATGTTGCCGCGAATCTTCGGACCAAATCGTGATCTCCGAGTTAAAACAACAACGCGCTCCCTGCGCCTAGTCCGCAGTGGGGTGGGGCGCTGACTGCAAATAGAAATACAACGCGTAAATTTGGCTGGCAAAACGGTATTTTCCGCGCCCCATCTCCGAGGACTGCTGCACCACGCCCAACTGTTTCATCTTCTGTAGAAAATTATCCAATACTTTAGCGTCGTCGGGCGAGACGCGGGCCACCAGTTCGGCTTTGGAAAAATGCGGTTGCAATGGCGCGCTTACCATCCTTTTCAATATCCGCCGGTAACGCTTGCTCCAGATGGCATCAAGCACCTTGGGCTCGATGTACTTTACGCCGATGATCTTCGCCGCCCCAACTATGCCGGCAAGGGCATCGTTTTCGTCAATGACTCCGTCGGTATCAGTCTTGAAGACGGCGTCCCCAATCTCGTGGAGGAACACCGGGTATCCGCCGGAAAAGCGCCACAACAAGTCCAGCGCGCCGGGCAAAATACGCACATTGACCTTCGCCAGAGCCTGTTGATAAAATTGTTGCGTTTCCGCTTCATTGAAGCCAGCGATACCGATAACATCGAATACACGATCAAGGGATGGCTGCTTCTGGATCAACTGAGCCCGCCGCTCGGGCATTCCTGCCAACACCAGGGTCAGGGGCAAATTCTCGCGGCCGGTTGCCAACTCATCAACAAAGCTTTTAAGCCAATTGGCGAACGCTCGATCCGCCGCCAGACCATTCAGGTCATCCAATACAATCATCAATCCTTTTCGATGAGAGCTGATCTGCGACAGAAGCTTTTGCAGCGTCGGCCCCAGTGTGCCTACGGCTTGCGCCAAGTCCCGCGGCGATGCCTCGAAAGCCAGCGAAACGCCGAACAGGCCGACCTCACGAACATTATTGCCGAGAAATTTCTTGACGCCCTCAAACCAACTGCGGTCCTGGCTAACCTGCAAGAGCCGCTCGAATATGCGGCGCACCATTTCCTCTAAAGACGTCACGCCGCCAAGAAATACATGCAGACCCAGTACCTCATGTTTCTCCTCCGCAATGCGCAACGCCATCCGGCACAGCGAGCTTTTGCCGATGCCGCGATCCCCCGAAATAAAAATCCGCTCGAGCGTTTTTCTTGACGCCGACTTTGCCACATGTTCCACAATTTCCGTGATCTCGCGTTCTCGGCCCACGAAAAATTCAATGGGCACCGGCACGCCCGGCGTGAAGGGCGAATATTCCTTGGCCATGTGAAACTCCTGTTTATCGCGCCGGTCAACGGCCCACGGCGGGCCGACGGTTCATTATGCCCGTGCCCGTGAATTGGTCAAACGCCGGGTTCATGCGCAGACAAGATGCGGTGGTGCGGCGCGATATTCCGAATGCGATAATACGTCAAAAAGTCTACCCCCTGTGACTGGCGGCATTCGGCTACCCGCCATTCATCTTCATTCCATTTCGGAAACCATGTATCGCCCGTGACGTGTGTTTCGCCCTTGATAATGCTGATATACATGCGATCCGCCAGCGCCAACGCCAGCGCATAAATTTCCGCCCCGCCCACAACAAATAGTTCCTGCTCACCCGCTTGCTTGGCTGCGGCAAGCGCTTCCTGCAGTTGCGTAAACCACTGCGTGTCAGCAGGAGTGGCATCTGGAATTCGGCGGCTTAATATCAGATTGCGGCGCCTGGGCAGTGCCTTGCCGATGGAGTCGAAGGTTTTGCGTCCCATTAAAACCGCGTGTCCGGTAGTCAGGCGTTTGAAATGCTGAAGATCCTCCGGCACATGCCAGGGAAGTTGTCCTTTCCACCCGATCACATGATCCGACGTCATCGCAGAAATAAGGCTGATAAGCATTAACCACCTGTTGTAAAAATCGCGCCAGGAATGTACCGCCACCCCGCATCGCATATACAATCCGCACCGACCATCAATCGACACACCAGTCGCGGTTGGAATTCTCACAATTTTACGCCAAAATTCCGGTGCGTCCATAAAACGGAGGCGGGGCGATATTCCCGGACCACACGGCCGTGCGGGGAAACTTCACATAGCCGCCGGCTTTGCCGGTGGTGGAACGCACACTGGGAGGGTCCCTCTGTGCTTGGACCAGACGGTGTGATTTGCCCCTGATTGAGCGTTATTTCGGCACGCCGTATGCAATTCAAAACAGACTGTAAAAAAGACCGCGGATTACGCGAATAACGCGGATAAACACTAGCCTGCCATGCTCCGGGACCTCCCTACGCCCCGCTGACGGCCCAGTTTGGTAACTGCCATGGCACTGAGAACTATTGTTTTTTCCGATGCCAATCCGGCAACGATCCGAAACCGATCCTCCTCATATCCGCGTTATCCGCCGTCCACTCCTGTAATGTTCAATCTGCAAAGCATGGGTCTTGCCGAAAGGAATTGCCGATGTGCTTGACAGGGCCGGCCCACGGTATAGCATTTCCCTCAGCCATTGAAAATAAGGATAGCTACTTTTACGCCGAATAAAATGTCTAAACGCGGAAAAATATCATTATGAACGTCAAGAGAATCAGGACCAACCGGCAGATACAAGCGTGCTTCTCCGTCATCCGCCAATTGCGACCGCACGTGACGGAGGCAGATTTTGTTGTGCGCGTGCGCAGACAGGAGGAAACCGGATTTTGCCTGGCAGGGGTATTCAATGGGCGGGTCGTCTGCGCTGTGGCGGGGTATCGCGTCTCAGAATGCTTGTCACGAGGGCGCAATCTTTATGTTGACGATCTGGTTACCGATGAACACCGGAGATCACAAGGTATCGGAAAGCTAATGCTGGATTGGCTGATCGCTGAGGCGCGGCGACAGAAATGCAACCACCTGGCCCTGGATTCCGGCGTGCAGCGGTTTGGGGCGCATCGTTTTTATCTGCGGCACGGTATGAACATTACCGCCCATCATTTCGCATTAGATCTATGATTCCGCGTTTCCCGCAACGGCGAGCTTTCATATAATCATCTTGGCTCTTGGAGCGTGGCAATGTTGATGGTGCTGTTTATGATGCAGCCTCACTCCTGATCTTCGCGCAACTTAGCCAACACCGAATAGTCTTCCAGCGTGCTGGTGTCGCCGACGGCCTGTTTCCCGGCGGCGATGTCTCGCAGCAGGCGTCGCATGATCTTGCCGGAGCGAGTTTTGGGCAATGTCTCGGTGAAACGCACTTCATCGGGACGGGCAATAGCCCCGATTTCCTTGGCCACCCAGGCTTTTAGTTCCTGTTTCAGGGCGTCATCGGTGGTAATTCCCGCCTTGACGGTGACAAACGCACACAAGGCCTGCCCCTTAAGCTCATCGGGTCTGCCAACCACTGCCGCTTCGGCAACTTTGTTGTGGGCCACCAGCGCGCTTTCAACTTCCATGGTGCCTAACCGATGGCCTGCAACATTGACGACATCATCCACCCGGCCCATGACCCAGAAGTACCCGTCTTTATCCCGCCGCGCGCCATCACCGGTGAAATAATAGGGGGGAATATCACTGTAGTACTGTTTCTTAAAACGCTCGTCATCCCCATACACCGTGCGCAACATGCTGGGCACGGGTTTCCGAATTACCAGATATCCTCCCGTGTCCGCCGGCACCTCCTGCCCGTCCCGATCCACCACCGCCAGATCCACACCAAAAAATGGGATCGCACAGCTCCCCGGTTTGCCTGGCGTGATTCCCGGCAAGGGTGTACACATAATTGAACCGGTTTCCGTCTGCCACCATGTATCGACAATGGGGCATTTTTCACCACCAATCACGCGGTGATACCACATCCACGCCTCCGGGTTGATCGGCTCGCCGACCGTTCCCAACAGGCGCAAGCTCGATAGGTCATGCCGATGCGGGAATTGATCACCCCATTTTACAAAGGCTCGTATGGCTGTAGGTGCCGTGTAAAATACACTGACGCGGTATTTTTCAATGATACTCCAGAATCGGTCCATATCCGGTTGATTGGGCGCACCTTCATACATGACAACACTGGCACCGCAGGCCAGCGGGCCATACACCATATAGGTATGCCCCGTTACCCAGCCGATATCCGCCGTGCACCAGTAGATATCTTCTTTACGTAAATCAAATACATATTTACATGTCATATAAGCGCCCAGCAGATAGCCGGCGGTGGTGTGCACCACACCCTTGGGCTTGCCGGTAGTGCCGCTGGTGTACAAAATGAAGAGCATCTGTTCGCTGTCCAAGGCGGCGGGGGGGCAATGGTCGGAACTGCCGGAAATAAAGTCGTCGTACCATACATCTCTTCCCGGCTGCATGGTGATATCCTGACCTGTGCGCTTGACGACAATGCAGCGTTGTACGCATGGGGCTTTGGCCAGCGCCGCATCGGCGTTCGCTTTTAATTCCACAATTTTTCCGCGCCGCCATCCTCCGTCGGCTGTGATTAACGCCACCGCCTGCGCATCAGTCATACGATCCGCGAGAGATTCCGCGGCAAAACCACCAAAAATCACGGTATGTACCGCTCCAATCCGGGCGCAGGCCAGCATCGCCACCGCGGCTTCGGGAATCATGGGCATGTAAATCGCCACGCGATCCCCCGGCTGAACCCCGTGAGATTTCAGCGCATTGGCCAGGCGGCAGACTTCTTTGAGTAATTCGCGGTAGGTCAAAGTTTTAGCGTCACCGGGTTCGCCCTCCCACAGGATGGCAGGTTTGTCGCCTTGGCCCGCATCCACATGCCGGTCCAGACAATTTTGCGAAATATTGATTTTCCCCCCGGTGAACCATTTGATAAAAGGGGAATTACTGTCATCAAGAACATGACTGTAGGGGGTCAGCCAAGCCAGGTCGCTGGCCATCTCCGCCCAGAATTCCTGGGGATGGTCAATGGACTTGCGGTACATGCCTTCATATTGTTCCTGCGAACTAATGTGCGCTTTGGCGGCAAAGGACGTTGCCGGTGCAAACGTGCGATTTTCATGCATAAGAGATTCAATATTTGCGCCAACGGACATAACGGCTCCTCATGAATTCCGGCGATTTCCGCCTAAATGACCACACGCCAAAGTATAATAACCAGCCCCCGAATAAAAAGCACGGCCGTGACGCAGCCGTGATGCAGCCGTGACGCTTCCGCGTCCGTTGGCTAATTGTGTTTTCCGTAACCGCGCATGTCCCGTTAGCTCAATGCGGCAGCGTTGAGTTGCACGCGGGATGTGTTGAGAAATAACAGGATGGTTGGTTCGGCAACTCCGGTGTGATCGCCCCATCGCGCAGTATCGATGGCGTAAATGCGAAATGTTGTGTCGATCCAACGTGATATTGCATTGGCGTTATCACACCCGAACACAAGCCGGACTTTTACATATTGGGTTCAAGCCGACGCGGGGGGCGGGTCCGCTGCGGACTTCTCCGGCGTGGCCGCATGGACGATCAAAACCGAACACGTGCTTAGCACCGCAACGGAACTTTGATTGCTGCCCAGAAGATGCTGACGCAATTGCCATAAAGGGGACATGCCCAGAATCATCAGGTCATAATCGCGGGAGCGTTCGCTGACGGCGGAAACGGGCGTATCGGTTTCAATGACGGTCATGCGGATTTGATTGCCGCCATCGGTTCCGGGCAAAAATCGATCCACAAGTTCCTTGACTCCCAAGGGTTCGGTGTCATTCGGGCGTTTGGGTTTCACCACATGCAGGATGGTGATTTCCACATCGGCATTTTTGCTGATTCTTTGCGCGGCCAGCATGGCCCCAGCATCCTGCGCTTCACCGAGATAGGGCACCAGAACCCGGCGAATGGCGGTCAGGCGTTTGTTGATGAGAATGGCCACATTCCTGCGGCTGTGTTTCAGCACATAGTCCACCACGCCGCCCAGTACAGACGTATTCACGATTCCCTGGTGCGCCCCCAGCACGGTCCAATCAACCTGTTGATGTTCAATAACCTTGCAAATATCCCGTGCAATGCGCAGGCTGGGCGGGGAAAGGGTTGTGAGTTCAAAATTCAAAGCTTTCGCTTCAGCTGTGGCAAGGGTAATAGGATCAAATTCGCCGACGTTTGCGGTATTACTAACGATCGATGATTCCGCAGGCTGACGCAGCAAAAGTGCCGTAATGCGCCCCGGTTCGCCGGCCAGTAGTGCGTGCGATACGTGTATTAACCCCCGCACCGTACCGGTTTGTGAAAGGGATGCCAGGATATGGAGCTTGGGGGTTTCATCTTTTGGTGTTTCGGTCGCAGTTGTTTCGTCCGGTGAGCGGCGGCGAGCGGGCAGCCGCGCCACACGCAGCAAAATGGAGGCTATCGTGGTAATAGCCAGAAACGCCAGCACCATCACCGTTAATGTTCTTGAGCTGATCGCGCCCATTTGCCAGGCCAGACTAAGCACCACGAGTTCCACCACGCCGTGAGTATTCATCAGCAGTCCGGTTAAACCCGCGGCGCTCCAGCTTGAGCCAGTGATTTTGGCCGTTACGCTGCTGAAGAAGAATTTCGTCAGCATCAAAATTGCAATCAGATACCCCCAGCTTTTCCAGACGGCCGCCGAATGCAGTTGGGTGATATTGGTGTGCATGCCGACGGTGGCAAAAAATATCGGAAGCAGCAGCAGCAACGTGATATCTTCGAGCTTGCTGGAAATATGCCGCACGAATTTTTCGCCCGATGGAAACACCATCCCCAGCATAAAGGCCCCGAATATGCCGTTGATACCCAGTGCCGTTGTCACCAGGCTGCTGGCCAGGAGAAGAAAAAATGTCAGCGCCAGCACATCGCGGGTAATATGGCCCCGGAGTTCAAAGTGCGACTCAAAACGCCAGAGAAATCGGCGCACAAAAAACATCATCACAACAATATAGGCCCCGGCGAGAATCGCCGTTTTTATTCCCAACCCCACCGAGGATAATATATCGCCGCTGCCGGAAAGTTGTACTTTCGCCAGATCATACACGACCGCCAACAGGCACCATCCGGAGACATCCAGCACAGCCCCCGTGGTGATAACAAATGCTCCGACCTGGGTGTCTTTCAAATTCTGCTCACTGATGATCCGGGCCAAAACCGGAAAGGCGGTCATCCCCATCGCCAGTGCGGCCATCAGAATAAAGGCCCCGGGAGATTTTACATGCCCCACCAGAGCCGGGTGCTTGAGCATCAGCCAGGCAATAAGCAGTCCAGCCGAAAACGGCCCTAAAAGGCTTACTAAACCGGTGGCAACAACACTGGCCCCTTTGCCCCGCACGCGGGCCAAGTCCAGTTCCAGGCCCACGATAAACATAAAAAACATGACGCCCAGTTGGGCTAGCAGTTCCAGAAACTGCATTCCTTTAGCCGGAAATAGCCAGTGAAAATAAGCTCCGTGCGCCAGCAGACCCAGTCCGGAAGGCCCAATAATCAGGCCGCCGATCATTTCTCCAATGACCTCCGGCTGCCCCAAAAGCCGCAATACCGCCCCGCAAATGCGAGCCGCCAGCAGGATCACGGCAATTTGTAGAATCAGATGTTCAATGGTCATGCGGTACCTAACTTCCCAGTTTTTCCCAATAGGTACAGTACCATGCCCTTGCCACGAGGGCTAATGTACGAGGTCTATTTTGTGCGCGATTATGTGTGAGTGTATCAGCGCGGCAACTAATGCGCTATAATGCGTGATTCGGGCCGTGACGTGTCCGAGTAAGGAACGTATTAAGTCATGAAACAGATTCGTGTTGCCATCATAGGCGCTACCGGTTACACCTCCCTGGAGACCATTCGCTGGCTGCTGAAGCACCCGGCGGCAAAAATTACGTACCTTGCCAGCCGCAAGCAGGAACAGCCGATCAGTGAATTATTCCCGGAACTTCTGGGCCGGATCCAGTTGCCCATAGCACCCTTTAATGTACCGGCCATTCAAGCTGCTGCGGATGTCGCGTTTTTGTGTTTACCGCACGTCGCGGCGATGGAGTATGTTCCGCCGCTGCGGGACGCAGGGTTGAAGGTAATTGATCTTTCCGCTGATTACCGCCTGAAAGATGCGGCCATTTATGAAAAATGGTACAAGCACGCGCACAGCGATGCCAAAAATCTGGCGGCGGCGGTTTACGGCTTATCGGAGTTTTTCGCCCCAGAAATTAAAAACGCGCACTTTGTCAGTAATCCGGGGTGCTACGCCCTCGCGGCGGCTCTGGGCATAGCTCCGCTGCTGCAAGCCGGGCTGGTGGAGCCGACAGATATCATTATCAATGCGGCCTCCGGTATTTCCGGGGCCGGCCGAACGCCGTCGCAATCACATCATTTTCCGGAGCGCAACGAAACCTTTGAGCCGTATGCGATCGGGTCGCATCGTCACGCCCCGGAAATTCAGCAGACGCTTGAAACCATTTCCGGCAACTCTGTGCACATGCTGTTTGTGCCGCACCTGATACCCATGGATCGGGGCATTCTGGAAACCATCTATCTGAAAGCTAAGCCTGGGGCGACGCTTGATGACGCGCTGGCCGCTTATGAACGCGCTTATAGCGGCAAGCCGTTCGTGCGGATGCGTTTGAATAATCCGCCAAGCACAAAATATGTGGCCAATACCAATTTTGCAGATATTTCCGTGAAATTATGCAATGGGCGGTTCGTGGTGGTTTGTGCTATTGACAATATGGTCAAGGGGGCAGCCGGGCAGGCCATTGAAAATATGAATCTGATGTTTGGAATTGATGAAACCGCCGGTCTGCTTTAACCTCGGCGTTGTCATACCACGTTAGCCTGCGGCTGAAAAACTCTGGTAGCGGGTCTGTTGTTAAGCTTGAGTTGCAAAAAGTCGGCCGACACTTTTTAATTTTATCCATCCGTCGGCACGGTGCCCAACCGTATACGGATAACCTCTAACAGGAGCACATGATGACACGTTCCGCAACGTTATGCCGCCAGATAAGTCTGAGCCTTGCGACCCTCTTTGCGGCGGCGGCTGCCACGGGAATTTGCCGTGCCGGCGATACGCAATATCTGGCCCAGGACGCCTGGGCACCAGGAGAAAACGTCCAATCGCTGAATACAGGACTCCTTGAAAATAAATCGTGGGTACGTAATGATTCTTCGCCCGCGCAGATCAGCATGCTGAATTTTTCCGGCCGATTACGCCTTGCGGACACGGGCCGCTACAGCCCCACGGTAGCCTATGATTCAACGTATATCGGTCTGGGCACCAGCACCGCACTGTTGCCACGTCAACTCAATGACGAGTCCGTATCCGTAGGAACCCCCATCGGGAAATTTGGCCACTGGGGGGTGGGCGTGGCGCTTGGCGCGGGGTACTCGGGTAATAGCCCGTTTAATGATCCCATCGCCATTTACGGCATGGCACGCATTACGGTGCAGCATAAGTTGTCGAAAAATACCGAACTGGATCTGGCCTTGGATTACAGCGGCAATCGGCAGTTCATGCCCGATGTTCCCTTGCCTTCCGTGGAAGTGCAGCACCATCAGAAGGGCCTGGAGTATGCCTTTGGATTTCCTTACGAATCCATAAACTGGAACGTCCTGCCCCGGCTGTGGCTCAAAATAAATTACTTCCCCATCGACACCGGCACGGCGGAGGCGGACTACACGATCCTGCATGGGCTTGCGGCGTACACAGAATTCGAAAGTGATTCCTGGGCGTTTCATGTCAGCAGCTATCAATCAGATCAGCGATTGTTTTTCACGCAGTGTCGAGTTCAGGCGGGCGTTAAACTATTTACGCTGCATCGGCATGTGAATATTAATATTGGCGGCGGCTACGCCTTTAATCAGGCCTTCAGCCAGGGCTTTGATGCGCGGGACGAACAGGCGGTAGCGCAAATTGCCAATGCGGCGTATGTCATGGTTAGCCTTAATGCGGAATTCTAAGTCATTACACTCGGATAGGCTCCTGGCCATTACACCACAGGGCGGCCAACTTTTACGCGGTGCACAATTCCCAATAACGCCGGCAGAATCACCAGCGTCAGCGGCAGTTGCACACATAGGCCGGTGATAATCGCAATAGCCAGCGGCTGCTGCATTTGCGATCCTTGTCCCATGCCCAGAGCCAGCGGCAAAAGAGCTAAAATCGCGGCAACCGTCGTCATGGCAATGGGTCTCATGCGATTTTTCCCGGCGTCAATGAGCCGCTTTAGCACGGGCGTATCCGCGCTCATATCATTGTATTCCGAGTAATAAAATATTCCGACTTCCGTCACAATTCCCACCACCATGGTCATGCCCATCATGGAAGAAACATTGAGTTCTGTATGCGTAATCCATAGCCCCACAAATACGCAGCACAGCGCCAACAGGGGAATCGACAGCATCGCCAAAGCCACGCGGAAATGTTCATAAAGAAACAGCAGAACCAGAAACACCAGTAGGACGGCTGCAATCATCACCACCAGCAATCCGCGAAAGGCGATCTGCTGCTGTTTATACAATCCGCCCATCGCATAATACATGCCGTGCGGAAACATACCGGGTTTATTAAGCACCTGCTGCACCGCTGCCACCGTGGAACCCATATCGCGGCCGTTGATACGGGCGGTAACGGCAATCATGCGTTTGAGATTGTCGCTGAATATCTCCTGCTGCCCGGTGAGTGTCTTAATCGATGCCACATCTTTAAGTGGAAATAAATGCCCATCGGGCGCACGCAACAGGAGATTGCCAATATCCTGTTCCGTAGCGCGGTCGGCGTGGGGAACCCACACGCGCACGCCGATCATCTGCGGCCCACGTTGAATTTCTGTGGTCACCGTGCCGGAAAGATATTGATTTAAGGCGGTGGTAATAGCGCCAGCTGTCATGCCCTGCAGTGCGGCCTTGATGCGATTTACACGAATCTGCAACGCATCGCCCGCGATCTGAATGCCGCTGCGCACTTCCACCACGCCGGGAATGGATGATATGGCTCGCTTCACTTTCAAGGCCTGTGCATCAAGCATCGGGCCGCTGTCCGAGAAAATTTTTATTTCAATGGGCTGCGGTACAGCGGTCAGATCTCCGATGAGGTCCTGCATCATCTGAGCAGTATCAATTTTCAGCCCCGGCACCCGCCGGCGGATTTGGCGGCGAATCGCAGTCATAACCTGCTCAATGGGCGGTCTGGGGAATCCTTTGAGACGGATAAAAAAGTCGCCCGTGTAGGATCGCGTGGTGCCTCCGCCGAGTTGCAATCCGGTACGACGGGAAAACGTATCGACATATTTATTAGCGAGAATTATTTTCTCAACTTCCAGCAGTAGACGATTGGTCTCTGTCGGGGATGCTCCGGGATTGGCGACGTAGTTCAGGATAAAGCCGCCCTCATCCATGTGCGGCATGAAGCCGGTGCCGACATTTCTATAAGCGGTAAACCCCAGTACCAGAATTGGAATAAGCACCGCCAGCACCAGTATCGGCGCGCGAAGAATACGTATCATGACCCATGCATAGACGCGATGAAGATAGGCGGTGATTTGCCCGCCTTCGGGCTGGTTGGCATCCCGTTGATTGAGAAAACCAGCGGCCAGCACCGGAACCGCCAGCCACGCCATAAAAAACGAAATAAGCAGGCTCGCCGCCATGGTCAATGACAATGCTTTGAAAAAGGCCCCTGTGACACCGGAAAGAAAGGCCAGAGGCGCGAAAATAATCATCGTGGAAGTGGATGATCCGGCCAGCGGACCGGCAAATTCCCGCGTCGCTTTAATCACCCGCCCGCGTGTATCGCTGCCGGCCCCGCGCGTTCTTCGCACAATGTGCTCCACCATTACAATGGCGTCATCAATAATCAATCCCACCGCCGCGGCCATGCCGCCCAGCGTCATGATATTGAATGTCATGTGGAACAGATACAAAAGAAGAATGGTGGAACTTAACACCGCTGGCACCACCATCGCCGCAATCAGCGTAATTTTCCAGTTACGCAAAAATAGCAGCAGTACCACCACCGCAAGAATGATTCCAATAATGACTGCATCCCGCACAGATGCCGCAGAAGCCAGAATAAGTTGACTTTGATTGTACCATGTTGCAATCGTGATGCCTGCCGGAAGATTTTTCTTAAAACGGTCTATTTTGTTTTTAATAGCCCTTGCAATTCGCACCGTGTTGCCGCCCGGCTGCTGAAAAACCTGTAAGAGCACGGCGGGATGTCCGTCCGCATCCACGCGCGTCCACTGGGGCTTTGTGGAAAGCTTGACGGTGGCCACATCACCCAGCCGAACCAGCCCATTGGCACCCGTGCGCAGAACCACCTGTTGAATTTGTCGGATGCTGCGGTAGCTGGTGTTGGAAATAATCAGATATAATTTGTCATGATCTTCAAATTTCCCCACCGCACTTAGTACATTGGCCGCACTAAGGGCCTGGGAAACATCCGCCAGTGTCATATTAAATGCCTGCAGACGCGCCGGATCAACAATGACATGATATTCCGGAGTCGCGCCGCCCTGCACTTGCACCCGCGCTACGCCGCGCACCGTAGAAACCACCGGTTCAATCTGATATTTAGCAATCGTGCGCAGGCGGCTGGGAGACACCGTGGAGGAGGTCAGGCTGTATCCCAGTACCGGAAAGTTGGTGGTGTCCATGCGTTTGGCGCGGAAGGTTGTTTCTGCTGGCAGTCTGCGCAGAATGCCGTTAATCTGCGAATCCACCTCGAGCAGCGCCTGGGCCATGTTGGAACCCCAGGCAAATCCGATTTTCAACTCACAGGAACCCCGGCCGGTACGAGCTTGAACCGATTGCACGCCAGGAATGGATCGCACCGCTTGTTCCACGGGATATGTCACAGCTACCGCCATCCGCTGTGCCGGTTGTTGGCCGGAATCCACCGAGACTTCAATACGTGGAAAGCTTACCCGCGGAAATAGCGCCACCGGCAACCCCATCGCGGCCAAGGCCCCACCCAATGCTAAAACCAGCATGATAAACAGCACCGACCGGGTGTGCTTATGAATCCATTGGTTAAAATTCATGGCTTAAACGTCCCTGTAACCGCCATTCCGTTAGTTAATTCCGCATTACCCACAATCACCGCCGGTTCCCCCTCAACCACGCTGCTGCCAAGCACCTGCACATATCGCGTATTGGCCAAGCCAATACGCACCCGATGCAATATCGCCCGGCCGTTGCGGACCGTAAATAATTCCTGTACATTCCCGGCCGGCAACACCGCCGCTCGGGGAACCACCAGCCCCGTGGCCTTCGCGATAATCAATTTCCCTTCCACATATTGCCCCAGCAGCAGCCCCGAGTGCATCTGCGGTGTCACAAACACATCCACCAGCCGCGTCAGTGGATTGACGCGCTGCGTAATTAAGGAAATCTTTCCTACAATGCGCTGGGTGGATTGTTCGCCAACCGGCAAAAGCGTCACGGTCTGTCCGCGCCGCACCTTTATGGAATCCTCCGGTTCCAGGCCTAACTGGACTTCAATATTTCGAGAGGACACCAGTTGTAAAAGGGGAGCACCAGGTAAAACAATTTGTCCCGGTCCAGAAAGTATCTTCGATACCACTCCGCCAGCGGGGGCTTTTATTAAACGCGGGCCGCCGATCCCCAGCGTTTTGAGATTTGTTAAATTCAGTTGTGCCAGTTTCAGTGCCTGCCGGGCCGCCAGCAGGCTTTGCCGGGTAGCCAGATGCAAGGCAAATTTTTGTTTTACTTCCGATAGTTGCTCCTCTGCAGAAAGTGCCGAACTCTGGGCCTGCGCCAGCCGCAACAGCTCGGAACTGGTTGATTCCAGTTGCAGTAGCGGTTCGCCTTTTCTGACGTGCTGCCCGCCGGCGACCAGAATTCGCAACACCTGCGCATTAAAGGGAACCGCCACATTCCGAATCGAACTGGCCCGCGCCACGACCGTGCCATAAGCCACGACCGAAGCGGAAATACTTTGCCTGCGGACCGGCACGGTTTTGACATAGGCAATCACACGCGGACGCGTGTGGCTTCCTGGTGCGTGCGCAGTATTTGCCGCTGCCGTCTTCGGACCAGTTTGTCGCCAGATGGCAACACCCATTCCCAGTGCGGAAATAAGCACAAATGCCCAGGATATCCGTTTCATGAATCGGGTCATGGTTTGGTCGCTCCGTGTTGCGGGGGAACTGGGGTGGATCGCATCTCCGGCACATACGTGCCGGCGGCCAGAGCCAGCGCAATGCGATTGCGCTCCAGCTGATTTTTAAGCTGGATCACGTTGATGCGCTTTTGAATCAATTGATCCACTTCCGTGTAATAGCTGACAATATCAACATTGCCGAACTTCAGTGCCTGTTGATACGTTTGCACAAGCTTCGCCAGACTTTTTACCGCCGCATCACTGGCGGCAATTTGTGCCCCTAACGCATGAATATCGGAATAAGCCAGGGCCACCGCGGAACGGGCGGAAAATTCGCGGGCGATATAGCTGTCATAAAGATACTTCCGGGTTGCTTTCTGAATAGCAATATTCCCCTGATTGCGATCGAAGATCGGCAGGTCAATCGTGACGCCGAATCCCGTCGTATGAACATTGGTCGTGTCGCTGGCCTGCTGAAACCCCAGGCTTAAACGCGGAAATTGCCGTAGCACTGCCGCCCGTAGTGATTCCTGCTGGCTTTGATATCCCAATTTGAACGCCACCAGATCCAGCCGCAGACGCGGCAAATCTTTTAAAATAGCCCGCTCCGGTGGTAAGGCAATGCGTGCGGGAAACCGAATCGTGCGGCTTAAGCGAATGGGTGCGTCAATCGGCAGGCCCATAACCATCCGCAGGCGAATAAGATTTTGGTCCCGTTTTTGTGTTAAAGACTCTACCAGCGCCTGCGCCTGTTGGCTGGCAGCACGGGCGGCGCTTAAATCCAGAATGGTATTTAGGCTTGCATTGTAGGCTTTCTGAACCACTTGTTCATTGGTTTGCAACTCGCTCTGCGCCAGGTGAGCCTGATGCAACTGCGCCTCTGTCGCCGCGAGATTATAAACCGCCAGCCGGGCCGCCTGCGCGGTTTGCCATTCCTGCCAGGCCACATCCAGATCCACTTGTCCACGGTGATATTTGGCCGACGCCACCCGGGCGTCATGATCAATTAACTGTGTAACATCCCAACTCACACCAAGGCCATAACCGGTAAAGGTGCCGGTACGGTACCCGCCGGTAACCAACGCCGTTGATTCCGACACTTGCGGGTTGGGTAAAATGCCGGCCTGAATCACCTGCGCTGCCGCCTCATGGCGTTGATCCCGCACCGCACGCAGCGATGGATTAAGTATCACCGCGATGACCGCGGCCTCATTAGGCGTGATTCCACCCGTCGGCCGCAGTGGCAGCGGCGGCAGACCAATGCCGCGCACGCGTTGGGCGGAAATGCGCAACTGCTTCCATACCGGAACTTGCAATGCCTGATTAACCCGCGCCTCCGTCAGCGGCATGGCATGATAACTTTGACAGCCCGCCAACAGCAGAAGGCCCCAAAGAACCAGTACGCCAAGCCCATAACTCTCCCACGTCCGCAGGTCGGCAAACAGCAGGCTGAAAACCTTGCGTCCGGTGCATTTGCCGATACACGCGGTAAGAATTTTCTGATCCTGCCGGTGCGTGAGTGCCTCCCTATCGGCATTTCTATCTCGGAACGTCATGCGATCCATCGCCTCCATGCTTTGGAAATAACAACACAATAGTAAACCATTGGCCGGGGCAGGATTCAACTTTCACCCTGCCGCCGATTTGCCGCATGACATTCTGCACAATGGATAATCCTAATCCGCTGTGCCGGCCGTGATCTGTACGGGAATCATCGCCGCGCCAAAACCGTTCAAATATCTGCTGCGACTGCTGCACGGAAATCGCACTGCCCGTGTTAGCCACCGTTAATATTGCCGCATCGGCACCGTTTTCCAGCCCAACGCGAATCATGCCGCCCTTATTGACATAACTGACCGCATTGTCCAGTACATTGCGGAGTACCAGCAGCACCAACTCCGGCGGCGCCTTAACCACGGCCGGAGAAACACCACTATCATCCAACGTCACCGCCCGCGAAATAATGCTTTCCTGACAACTCTGCAAGTGCTGCTGGATCATCTGGTCCAGCGGGCAGTTTTCCGACGCCTGCGCCCACGCCCCCGCTTCCAACCGGGCCAGCGTCAGCAGGTTTTCCACCATCTCCTGCATTTGCACGCTGATATCCAGCGATTGCCGCAATGTTCGCTGATACTCGTCGCTGCTGCGCAAGCGGGTTAAAGCCAGTTCTGCGCCGGTGCGCAGGCCGGCCAGGGGCGTGCGCAACTCATGGGCCATATCCGCGGTAAGTGCTTTTTCCCGGATAACCGCATCTTCCACACGCTCCAGCAGCTTATTTAGACGATCCACAATGGGAATCAGTTCGTGCGGAACATTGTGCGTGCTGATGCGATCCTTCAGGCGCGTCGCACCGACTCCCGCAATTTGCTCTGCAATGGTATCCACCGGCCGAAATCCACGATTTACAAGCCATGCAATGAGAGCCGCCGAAAGCAACGTGGCCAGAGAGCAGGAAATCGCCAGCGACCAGGCGATACTGGAAAGTGCATGGTCCAGATCATCCGTGGGCCGGGCAACCGCGAGAATATAATCTAGTCCAATATGTTCCGTCTGGCCGGTGTCGGCCGGTCGGTTGTTGCGAATATCGCCCGTGTGGTCAGAGCCGTCATGGTGATGGTCCTCCTCGTGGTCATCACTATTTCCCTCGCGGAAGCGGATCGCCAGTTCTCTTCCGTCATGATCGTCCGGCAAATCAACCGCCGCAAACCTGACGGCATTGCGTGCAGGGGCGAGGAATTTTAAATTGCGTTTGCCCAGTGCGGGCGGATGAAGCACCAATTTCCCGCGCGGCGTCCAAATCTGAAAATAGCGCGGCATGCCATGCGCGTGACCATCCGTGACGGGCGTAAAGTCGGAAGTGATATGGAATCCGCGGTGCGGGTCCCAATCCAGTGTCGCCACCAGCAGGGTGGCGCGGGCGGTAAGAGAGGCGTTGAACTGGGACTCCAGTGAATGTTGCAGGGTCAGATACAAACTCCCGCCCAGCACCGCCAGCATCACGGCGATGGCCGCGCCACATGAGAGCATGAGTTGTAATCGGATCGACCGCATCAATCACCCGGCCCCAGCATATAGCCCTGCCCGCGCCGCGTGTGAATCAGGCGGTCCAGCGAATCGGCGTCAATTTTCTTACGCAGCAGACTCACAAATACATCCACCACATTACTTTCCGGCGGTGCTTCATCACAATGCACGTGCTCCCATATTTCAGCGCGCGAGACAATTTCCCCCTGCCGCATGGCCAGATATTCCAGTATCGCATATTCCCGGGCGCTTAATTCAATTTCCACCCCGCCCTGAAAAACCCGCCGGGCGTTGAGATCTATCGCCAGTGTTCCGATGGTCAGGCGTGATGACGCAATTTTGTACCGCCGTCGTGTTAAGGCTCGGACTCTGGCCAGCATTTCCTCCAGCGCAAACGGCTTGGTGAGGTAATCATCGGCTCCCGCATCCAACCCTTTAACCCGGTCATCCACGGTGTCGCGCGCTGTCAGAACCAGTACCGCGGGCCGGGCTTTCATGCTTCCCATGGCCTTAAGCACCTGAAAGCCATCCACCCCCGGCATCATCAGGTCCAGGATAACCACATCAATATGGCCACTTTGCAAATGCCATAACGCCAACCGCCCGTCGCCGGCTTCATTAACCACATACGTCTGTTCGCGCAGGGCCTGCGCAATGGATTCCCGTAGCGTCTTAAAATCCTCAACTACCAATACCCGCATGAACGCACCTGCCAATGCCCGTCTTTGGAAGCAGGCGACCGGCGGCTGCAACCAAGCCCCTAAGTATAAAGGAGGTTTATGAAAGGAGAATGAAAAGCCCCTGATCACTCACCGCGTGGCGGGCCATTATTTCCGTTCCACACGGCCGTGGGAACTTCATTTAGTTCCAGACATCCTTCTCCCGAAATACGAACATCTGTCACATGGCGCAACAATTCCCTGCAGTGGCAAGTATCGTGTTTTAAGGCACTTATGATGTTTAGTGGAGATGACAGGAGAGGAATTGCACATGGCGCAACAATTAAGTCACGCCCAAAACGGGACATAGCTTGCGTCCTTTGTGCTACCGCCGCCTTGGCGGATTAAGCCGACAGCAATAGTGTCGCGGATAACACGCGAAGTCACCGAGTGATCTTCGATCTTCAGCCGTTGGCGAAGCGAGCGATTCGTCATGCGCTTGCCCGAGACGTGCCACAGACATGCGTGCTGGTAGCAGGCACGAATGCGCTCCCGCCGGTCCATGGCTGCGAAAGGCCGTGGCGCAAAGAGAACGGCAACAGTGTGCTGGGGCGTCGTGCGGAAATCCGGTGCGGGAAGTTGGTATTCCTCCACAGAAGTGATGACCATCTTGATCCCGCTTCCGCGCTCCTCACATATATTCATTCGTCGCATCAGCGCGGCCAAGATTTCATTACGAGATCGCGGCGGCTCGTCAATAAAACGCAATGGGTCAATCAATGGCTGACCGGGATTGGTTATTTCCATTCGGCCCGCAAAAACCTCAATCATCGGTCCGGTACCGGACAAGTTAAAATCCTGATGGATCAGCGCGTTGGCAACGAGTTCCCGGATGGCGACCTCCGGATAAAGGCGAACTGTCCTGCGAAGAGCCTGCCCAACGTGCTCATTCTGCGGTAGTTGATCATTGATCCATGCGAGCAGTGATTCAAACCCAACCGCGTAGCCCGGCCGGGGAACATCGGCGGCAATATCGGGATGCTCCTTAACCGTCTGCGTTTTGTTTTCGCCTTGGTAGATCACCACCCGCGGCACCTTGCGGGACAACCGTTGGAAATAACGGAGATCAGCGGCGAACAGCACCGCTCCGACGTTCGTGATGTCAAACCGGCCGGCCGGTTGGGGGGTAATCACGCGCTCCGCACCGAGTCGTTCCAAAATGGCGTGGCGGTTGCCGGGGAGCGGAATGCCCAATAGACGGAACGCTCCAACATAATCGATTGATGCCAGTACTTCGTCAGGGGAAGCGGACGGTAGCGCCACTTCGGTTTCAAAGACCTTTTCCGAAAACACTGCCCAAAGTGCTCGCTCTTTTTCGGGAAAATCTCGGAGTTTCTTCTTGTAACTTCCCACCCGGATGTATTCGGCACCGTCGAAAGCCACCGGCTGATGCGACACAGGGTGAATTTCCAGCAGCACCATGTGCTTGCCGTCCACTTCGCCCTCATGGAAGCGAAAGTCGACTCGCGGGGCGAGCAGCCGGAGCAGCCAGTTTTCGAGTTCTTCGTTGCCGACTTTCGTCTGGCGTGGATGAAATGATGTGCCCGTTAATTTGTGCGAGCTGTTATCAATTCCCCACAGCAGGAAGGCTTGGGGGCGACGGTGTAACGCCGCGCCGTTGGATAGAGCGGAAATATACCCGCCGATCTCATGCGGATCGACGATATTGTGCTTGAACTCAACCCACTCGGTTTCGCTCGGCAGCGAGCGAAGATTTTCGATAAGAGATTGGAGTTCCCTCGGTGTCATAAGCCCACTTCTCCGCGCGACCGCAGATATTCCGTCCCCACTACCAACCCAGGGGGGCGTCGCAATAAATTCGGGCAGGACTCTGGTGTGCCAGTTCCCAAGACGAGCCTTCTCTTAGCGAGGGCATTTATGCCGTCGATTTTGCCGCTTGCCCGGAAATATTGCCACGCCCAGCCAGGGGACGGGGAATCGATGAGGTTTTGTAAGCAGCGGATTGGCGGTAGCATATTCATCTTAGGGACATTTGACGGTCCGTTTGCTGTCGTGTCAAGCAACGCCAAGCCTGAATTTACAAAGTATACCGCATTAGGGGAAGACAAACAGCAGGGCCAGCCCATAGCGCCATGAGCCAGCCCTGCTCAGGGAGGAGGATGCCTTTTTGTTCGACGGTCAGTGGTTGTCGCCATGATTGTGATCGCCATGGTCGCCATCGCCGTGGCCATGATCTTTGTGATCCCCATGATCTTTATCCCCATGGCCATGGTCTCCATGGTCTCCATGGTCTCCATGGCCATCGTGATCAGCATGATCGCCATTTTCATGATCGCCGTGATCTTCTTTCTTAAGTTTTATTTTCAGCAGCGTGCCGTCGGGCAGCACTTTGAGTTTGTACGCGTGTTCGCCAATTTTTACTTTCGCTTTGTAAAATGCACTTCCGGCATCGGTATAATGTTCCTCAATATCGGAAGCGTTGCCGCCGCCCATTTCCTGTTTGATGGTTGCTGCAACCGCAGCGGGGAGTTCGGCCATCGTGAGTTCCATATCGCTTAAATGTTTTTTCAGCAGGATGCCATTCATGGCAATTTTAATTTCATAAGGCATTTTGCTGATTACCACATCGGCCTGGTATGTGGCTCGGTGATCGCCAACGGCCATATCAATTTCCCCAACTTGCCCGCCCGCAACTTCCTGCGTAAGGGTCTTGGCGACAGCAGTGGGCAATTGCGCCATGGTCACCCTGCAGTCGCCGCGGTCCGGCGCATCAGCCCGCGCTGGCAGCGAACCTCTGGCTGCCAAACCCAATCCGACAACCCCGATAATAAGAAATGCTTTGCGATTCATAACCGCACTCCTGAAAAAATCACAGATCGAACCATACAATCTGCATAAACTTAAACTAACATCCAACCATGAAAGGAACGTGAAGCCCTGATTTAAACCGATGCTTTGCCGCGCGATGTTTCATCGTGTCACACGCAAATAGGCCTCAAGGCCGCGTACCAATCCCGCTGCCAGCCGTTGCTGGCCTGATTTTGACGTCAGGTATCTTAGATCATGCGGATCAGACATAAAACCCAATTCCACCAGCACCGCCGGGCAATTGCTTTTGTCCAGCACTTCCAGTCCACGCGTATCCCTGCGAACATTGTGACAGATAAAGCCCTCATGAATCAGCCCCACAGCGATGAGGTGGGCCGCCACATGAGAGTCATGGGAGGCGCCCTGCGCGTAAAGCACAGTAAAACCATCCATGCCGTGTTGCTTGAAATAATCACAATGAATACTCAACAGCAGACGATCACCCGGGCGATTGGCGATCTGTACCCGATCGCTGAGGCTCACATATTTATCCCGGTCGCGTGTCAAGACATACTTGATATGGTCATGCTTCAGCAGCGGAACCATATCCTTTGCCACCGCCAGAACAATCGTCTTTTCATCCACGCCCGTGCTGCTTCGCGTTCCCGGATCAATTCCCCCATGCCCCGGATCAATAACAACAAACCCGGTCGTTTGATCCTTCCCCATCGCCCGATGCAGCCACAACGGAAAGGCCAAAAGACATACAACACTTAGCACAAGCAGTGCCTTCCACCGGTTATCGCCGTAGGCGAAATTATTGCTGTCACACTGTTTCATGCCGTTCCTTTCGCAACCATAAACACCAGCGACATTCCACCTCCCACCGCTTTACCCCAGCCGGAAAACCGGGGCGGAAATCGCTAAATCAAAGCATGCTGCCGAGTCAAAGTTATCAACGGAACATGAAGGGAACATGAAATTACCAAAGCCTGATGCGGAACACAGTTCCAGTGCTCCCCATCTCCCTGTTTTGCTCCGGAAATAAAGGATCGAAAGTCCCTGCCGGCCTTGCTCATCGCCGTGGTCTACCGTGTGTTGAAAGGTAAAGTTGCCCGGTGCGATTCTGGAACCGCAGATAACGCGAATAGGGGCGGCGAGGGACATTTGGGGGCCTGGGGCCGGATGGGAAAAGCGGTGTGTACCGCGGCTCTGCCCTGCGGGTGGCTGGCATCTTTTATGCCTTTCAAACACCCCGCGCTTTGTCAGGCATGCGGAATTTTATGGTTCCTGACGTCTTAAATAGCCTCCGGGCTGGCTGCCAGAACTGTATGCCGTTGAAATACCGGGCCGCCCTGCTTCACCCTCGCTTACCGGCGTTCGTGGAAAGTTGCTTGAGGAATTGTCGATATTCCTGTCCCCTGTCGCGACCCCAGGGACTTTACACCGAACACGCCGCAAGCCTTACAGAAAATGAATACGAGAATAAGTGCTGCAATAATGCTAAGCCATCTGACCACGAGGCCTATCTCGTAAAAGAGCTGCTCACCAATATCAGAAGTGTTGCCATTTCTCATCACCTGCTTAATGGTGCCCTGGGCGAGTGCGGCCGAGTGGTTCATGGTCGGGATCAGGTTGTTTATCTGTTTTTTCAGCAGTGTGCCATCCATGGAGATTTTAATTTCATAAGAAATTTTATTAACGACCACCTCGGCTTCATACGTGGCTTGATGATCGCCAGCGGTCCTATCAATTTCGCGGACGTACCCCCCTGCGGCTTCCTGCGTCAGCGTCTTGGCGACAACGGTTGGCAATTGTGCCATAGTAATTTTGGATTCCCCATGGTACGCCGCAGCCGCCCGTAGGGGTAGCGCACCCTTAGCCATTAAGCCCAAGCCAACAGCCCCGATGATAAGAAATATTTTGCAATTCATAATGGCGCTCCTGAAACGATAGCAGATCGAACCATTCATTCTGCGTAGACTCAAATTAGCATTCCAGCATGAAAGGAACATGAAGCGCAGCACGGGGCTCATGACATAGCGCGGTGCCTTACTGGGTCCCAGGCCAAGAAGCCGTGAGGCCGCGCATCAGGCCGCCACCCGTTGCCGCCGTGATTTTGACGCGACAGAGCGTAAATCATGCGGATCAGACATAAGCCGGGCCTCTGCTATGACAAGCTCTCAATAGATTTTTCGTATTTTTTCTCAAGCCCTATAACGGGTATGCCGATAACGTGAGAGTTGCGGCGTTATTGTTGTTTTAGCGTCACGGGTATAGGTTGTTGCGCGCGGTGGTTCCAGAATTTTATTTTCCATTGTTTTTTTGTAGAATCTCCTTGAACCTCTCTACAGGGGTAGCCGTATAAGACCTATGGACCATGGTGGACCCACAGTAAGACACAGTAAATACTAATAATCGGTTTTTTAGGCTGGAAATGGAACTTCCTGCAATTAAGACGGAGTGCTGACCATGGATCTCAATAATATGCCCGAAGTATTGTTTCCTGAATTTTCCACCAAGTTATCCCGGCGGCGCTTGCTGGCCGGGGTTGTCGGCACGGCCGCCGCCGCCACTTTAGCGGGTTGTGCTGCCACTGCACCGAAATCCAATAGCAGCATAAGTTACCTGCCCAGTGGCGTCCTGCCGCCGGATGCAAACATGAGTCCTGGCCGCATGGATACGGGATACGCTCCCCCCGCTAATTTTAAGCCACGCGTGGTTTATCATCCGCCGGTGCCAGCCCATAAAATTGTTCCCGTGGGCGCATTTGGCATTATCCCGCGTAGCGCCTGGACTACCGCCGGACCCAATATGCGAACCATTCAGCCGATGGCCGGCGTGCATCTGATTACCTTTCATCACACCGGTGATCCGCACCCGATTTATTTTGACTCGTTAGAACAGACCGCCCAGTATTGGGAACTCATACGTGAATACGAACGTCGTGTCGGTTTTGAGGACATTGCGTACCATTTTGGCATCGACCGGATGGGCCGGGTGTGGCAGTTGCGTGATTTAAAATATCGTGGCGAACACGTCCGGGACGGTTTTGCCCCGCCCCACTGGCTTATGGAGTATATACAATATCGCAATTCCCCCACCCAACCGGTGCACGGGCGGTATATCTGGAACGCGCATAACATCGGCGTAGCCTCTATCGGTAATTTCATGCTGCAGGAACCCACGGTGCAGCAACGCCAGACCATTCTCCGTTTTGGTGCCCTGTTGCGCCGTTTATACAGCATTCCCATTTATCATTGCTATACCCACCGCGAACTTGTGGCCACGGAGTGCCCCGGCCATAATTTGCAGCCCTATATGGTTTACATCCGGAAAAATAATATTCTGTAATTCGCTTTACAGCGGGGTCATGTGACGGCAAAGCGTCAGGCGATGCAATGCGTTGTACCGCGGGCATCTTGCCTGCATTGAAAACACCAAAAAAGCAGGCGGGACGCCTGCGGTACCTGTGTTGCTCCACCCCTTGCACCCAAATGTCATCAGCGCCCGTCTGGCTTTTACCCCTGATCCTTTATGGAGTTCCTGCGCGACTTCGTATACACTTCCTACCCATGCAGGAACCGCAATTTCAATGTGTTACTATCATCGGCGTGGGTTTGCTGGGCGCTTCATTAGGCTTGGCGATTAAACGCCATGGCTTGGCAGTGCGCGTCAATGGCGTGGGCCGCGTCGCCTCGCCATCCAATCAAAAGGCCCTGGAAATAGGGGCCATCGATCAGGCCTTTACCGATCCAGCCACCGCGGTGCCCGAAAGCGATCTGGTTATTCTGGCGTCCAATGTGGGACAGTTTCCCGCCTTAATGGCCGCAATAGCCCCGGTGTTAAGCCCCGGCACCCTGGTGACAGATGTCGGTTCAACCAAGCAACAGGTCATGAAGTGGGCCGGCAAATTACTTCCCGCTACGGTTGATTTCATTGGTTCTCATCCTATGGCAGGCTCCGAAAAGCGCGGGCCGGAAAACGCCCGGGCAAATTTATATCAAGAGGCCCTGTGCCTGATCTGCCCGCCGAAACTGCGCGGTCGCGGTGCGTTTACCGGCAACCGTGTGGCCGCCGCCACGAAAAAAATTGAACAATTCTGGCAGTCCATGGCAATGCGGACGCACCAGCTAGATGCCCAGCAGCATGATCAATGGGTGGCCCTGATCAGCCATATTCCCCACGCCGCGGCATGTATAACCGCAGTGGTAGCCGGGCGTAATGAGGAAGCGGGCAGGGCTATTGCTGGCGGGTTTGTAGATACCACACGCGTGGCCTCCGGTGATCCGGCCATGTGGACCGATATATTTTTAACCAATCGTGTGGAAATCAATAGAAATTTAAACGTGGCTATACAATCGCTGCGGAAACTTCAGGGGGCCATTCGCCGTGAGGATCAGCAGGCGGTTCTGGAATTTTTGCAACTGGCCAAACAACGGCATGAATCGCTGCTTTCGCGGCGTGACGCGCGATGAATTACATTGCTTTAGCCAACAGATCCTCGGGATTTTTATAGCAGTTTGTTTCGTCGGTAAACAAGCCGGGCACAAAATGATATTCCGGATTGGCCTTGGGATGAAATGCCAGCAAATGCAGCCGCCCTAAGCCGGTATTATAAAGGCAATGGGGCTTGCCCGGGGGCACCACAACCGTGGTTCCGGCCGCGACGCTGCGCGGATCCTGGCCAATAAAAACAATGCCCTCGCCTTCTAAAAACACAAGAATTTCTTCACAGTCATGGTAATGCGGCGGAACATGGCCCCGGGGATCATACGTCTCTTCCAGCACCAGTGAACTGCGCGTGCCGCTTTCCGGACACGCGAGAACTTCAATCACGCCGTTTCGCACGACTTCGCGCACCAATTCCATTTGTGAAACAGTATCCATTGTATATCTCCTGACGAATCAACGGCCAGCCGATTTTTCGATCCATACAGGTTCCGGAAACATTTACCTGATCTCCGGACCCGTATCGAATTACCGGTCCGCTCGTTGAATGAGCCTCAATAATTCTCGGCTCATTGGGGACGTAAAGTTGAGGAAATTGCCAACGGTATTGCGCTTTATACGCCGCTATTCTTACAGGGCCTTTTTATAGGATGCCCTTGCGTTCTCCCATCGCCCGCGCAGGGGCAATAAAGGATGGATGCAGGGCGGATGGCGCGGTTGGAAAAGTAAAATATGCGCACAATTATAATGATTCCAGAAAAAAATTCAGAAATTTTATTATTTGTGCGCTTCCCGTTGGTGGCACGCTTGGTTATTATTGAACCTGTTACAAATAGCGTGATGGCACGCGTGTAATGACCGTCTGCGCACGTACAGGCGGTGGACATGGCTGCATAAAAAACTTACGGAGGACACGATGTCTAATTCACAAGCATCCCCGCCGGACTTTACGCAATCCAGAGGCTTTCACTGGCGCGGTTACCGCTGGGCGGTCTGCCTGGGCTTATTTCTTATTACCACAATCAATTATCTTGATCGCGTGATGATGTCTCTGCTTGAGCCGCGACTGCTGACGCAGTTGCATTTTACTCAGGTGCAATATGGGTATATTGCTGCGGTGTTCAGCGCGATGTATGCCATCGGCTATGCCCTGTGCGGTTGGTTTATGGACGCGGTTGGTGTATGGATAGGCTTCGCGTTGACGGTGATCATATTCAGCGGCGCTGAAGCGGGCATGTACTTCGCGACGACCGTGGCCGGTTATATGGCCATTCAGGGAATCATGGGTGTGGCGCAGGGAGCCAATTTCCCTGGTGCCATTAAGGCAGTGGGCCAATGGTTTCCAAAAAAGGAACGCGCGTTAACGACCGGGATTTTTAACGCGGGAACCAGCTTGGGCGTAGCACTGGCTGCCCTGCTGGTGAATCAAGTTGCGCCTCGCCTGGGCTGGCAAACCGGGTTTCTGATAGCGGGTTCTCTTGGAATCGTGTGGGTAATCTGGTGGCTGCTGCGCTACCGGGAACCCGACAAGAATCCCAATCTTTCCACCGAAGAGCTGGCTTATATCCGCAGCGATCCGCCGGAGAAGGCCCATCGCATCCGATGGGCCACGCTGCTGGGTTACAGACAATCATGGGCTTTTATTGTTGGAACGCTTTTTACCAGTCCGGTCTGGTGGTTCTGGCTGTTCTGGATTCCGGGCTTTTTCTACAAAGTACACCATGTAAAGATCACGGCCATGCTGTTGCCGATGATTATTATTTACGGCATGGCCGATCTGGGGAGCATCGGCGGCGGCTGGCTTTCAAGCTGGTTTTTGGCGCGCGGCTGGTCGCTTAATGCGGCCCGAAAAACAACCATGCTGATCTGCGCGGTGACCGTTATTCCGGTTTTTGGTGCGGCTTTCGTGGGGAATTATCTGCTGGCGTCCGTTCTCATAGGCTTGGCATGTGCAGGCCATCAGGGCTTTTCCGCGAATCTTTTTACCATGGCCTCGGACACCATGCCGGGTAAGGTGGTGGGATCCCTGGTAGGCCTCGGCGGGGCTGCGGCCTCCGGGCTAGGCTTCTTTGTGAACGCCGGCGTCGGCTGGCTGCTTCACTTAACGCACAGCAGCTACCAAATACTATTTGCGATAGCCGCGTCGGCTTATCTGGTGGCAATTCTGGCCATTCACCTTATTAACCCGCGCTGGGAAGCGGCCCATGAGGTAGCCGGCGTGACCGAGTCCGCGAATGGATATTCCGGCGGCTGATTTGCACGCAACGTCCGCTTGGTTTACAACAATACGCTTGGTAGTTGGTTATGTGTAAATGACAACGGAGTTGAAAAATGAAACGTGCAAAAATAAGTATCATCGGTGCTGGCAATGTGGGAGCCACCGCTGCGCATTGGGCGGCTGCTAAAGAACTGGGCGACGTGGTGCTTGTGGACGTACCGCAAATTGATGGCGTGCCGCAGGGCAAATCACTGGATTTGTCCCAGGCCGCCCCCATTGAAGGCTATGATGCCCGCCTCACCGGCGCAACAAGTTATGAAGCCACCGCCGATAGCGACGTGGTAATCATCACGGCCGGTCTGGCCCGCAAGCCCGGTATGAGCCGCGATGACCTGCTGATTAAAAATACAGAAATTGTAAAATCCGTCACGCAACAGGTCGTAAAATATTCCCCCAAAAGCATTCTCCTGGTGGTATCCAATCCTCTGGATGCCATGGTGTATGTGGCGTACAAAGCCAGCGGTTTTGAACCCCAGCGGGTCATCGGGATGGCCGGCGTGCTGGACACCGCCCGCTATCGTTGCTTTATCGCCGCGGAACTGAATGTCAGTGTGGAAGATATTCAAGCGCTGCTGTTAGGCGGCCATGGCGATGACATGGTGCCGCTGCCGCGCTATACCAGCGTGGCGGGTATCCCCTTGCCTGAACTGCTGTCCGAGGAAAAAATTGAAGCCATCGTGAAGCGTACGCGCTCGGGCGGTGCGGAAATTGTCAATCTCCTGAAAACCGGCTCCGCGTATTACGCTCCGTCCGCGGCCGTGGTCCAAATGGCCGAGTCCATCATTAAAGATAAAAAACGTGTCCTGCCATGTGCGGCCTATTGTGATAAACAGTATGGCGTTGGCGGTTATTTCGTAGGCGTGCCGGTCAAGCTGGGCAGCAAGGGTGTTGAACAGATTATCGAAGTGCCGCTGACCACCGATGAGAAAAAACTCATGGATGCCTCCGTAGATCACGTGCGGCAACTCGTGGCTACAATCCAGATATGATCGCTGCCCGGGCGGCCTGATGGAATCACACCATGATGCAATTGCAGAACCTCTAAATGGTTGCTACCAGGCCCATAGGCAAGAAAAAGTGCAGCGGGCATTGCCGTTGGGAACACGATGGGATGCAACCGCGGATTACGCAGATAACGCGGATACCCCGGGGCCTGTCCAAGTAATCGCCGGGTTGCGACGGTGTGATTTTCGGCACCCATTATTTACTTTTCACGGAGCAGGAGCAATAAGCAACGATTAAAGCAATGATTAAAGATCGTATTGGGGCAGTTATACATTACTCTCCCTCGATTTGCTTCCGCCTCCAGCACGGCCCTGTTCTGTAAGCCGATATTCCTGCAAACGGCTGCCGGGTTTTTCGGGCAGCGTGTACTCAATAAGACCCTGCGCCAGGAGGTTTCGCACGGCTGTGTGTAATTGACCATCAGATTTTTTCTTGCCAACGGCCTGTGCGATTCGGACCTTGGAAGCGGGGCCTGACCGGAGCGCCGTAAGAACCCGAGTTGAAATATCGCGGGGTGACTCTACCTTTGACTCTACCTTTGACTCTACCTTTGACTCTACCTCTCGGCCCGGAGTTACCATCTGAGCCTTGAACGTAACGATTAAAAATCCATGGCGATCCTCGAATACCGGCGCTGCCACTTTGTTTTGTTGGCACATAGCGATCACCCGGTTTGTTCCGCGGCCCCAAACCTCAACCGCGCCAGTCCGATGGAAAGCTCCCGCGATCAGCGGGTTGGGAGGCTTTGAATCGTGCCGCCCCGAGAGTTGTTCCACTGTGACGCCTATGGGAAGTCTTCCGCAGCTTCGTATTTCGATCCGATCGTCAAACACGGCAATGGCAACATAGCCCGAGTAGTTGGAGTAATCGCGGTGCATTACGGCATTGAGCAGTATCTCCCGCAGAGCGCCAAGGGGAACCGGAAAACGGTCTTCCCGAAAAATTTTCCCCACCGGGAAATTCGCCCCCAGCGGCATAGTACGCTCCAGAAACGCCATGCCTTCATGAACCATTGTGAAGGCGTTCATATATTCCTGCCGGTTATCCACGATCTCGCCGGTTACTTCCGTGCCCCGGAACCGTCCCATTTTCAGCAAGCACTGCGGGTAGTTGGGAAGAAATTTTTTGCCATAAAGCATCAGTGCGGCCTGTGTGAGAACGCCGTCAATTCGCAGCCCTAAACGATCAAGGATTTCGCTAATGTCAGGGCTTGTATCCGCCGAAATGCGATTCTGCTGGATAGCCAGTTCACGTGTTCGCAGGATTTCCGTTCGGTCCAAGTCCTTAAGCGTCAAGCCTTCCACTGGGAGGTTTTCCCACCGGTGTTTGGCGTGGCCGCGCTCGACAAGTAGACGCTCATACTTTGCCTGCGGCATCCGGCGCGTGGTGCTGCCGACCCGTTCATAAGCACGGCCCTCGTACACGAAGGGCCGCATGTCGCGTCCACCTTTGACAGCCACGGCGATGGCTTCGTGGCCGGGGCCGACGTTGATGCGTTGCATTGAAACATGGGCGGGAGGTTCAAAGCGGTCGCAAGCCTGCGCGATGTCACGAAGCGTGTGGTCGGCAACATGCTGCCCTTCAATTTTTCCGTCGGGCCGAATGCCAAACAGCAACGTGCCTCCGGAGCTATTCAGGAAGGCACATAAGGTCTGCATAGCCTCCTTTAATTCGCCCGTAGAACGCTTGAACTCAAGGGTTTCGCCCTCGCCCTGTGCCAGAAGAGGGGATAGTTTCCTGATGCTGTTTATTAAGCCGAGGTTCATGCCAGCCTCCATCGAAAATAAATCACGGTCGTGGGGTTGGTTTTTTGTGCCAGTTTTGCCTCAGTCTTTACGATCAAGGCTCCGCGCCCCCGGTTCACCGCATCTTGTGCTTCAAATAAGGCCTTGTGCTTGGCGTTGCGCTGCGATTCCAGTGTTTTAGTGAGTTTCTGTCTGGCCAGGGGCATCTGAAGATTGCGGCATTGCAGGCGTCCGGAAATTAGAGCGCAGAGGCGATCCGTGCCTTGGCTCGTGGTAAGGCGATTTTCGATGCTGCCGGCTGAACCGCGATTGGTCGACTCGTGAGCAAAATGTTTTAATGGTGTCTGGCTCATAATGCTTTGCACATCCCGCTATTGTCCACGGCCTTCGGATTTTACCAGTCGCTGTATGGGACACACTATATTCAACTATCGCAAATAATGCACATTGTCTTGTGGCCTGCGGTGGGCAATTGCTGCATTGCCGCAATTCCGGGAGCCGGTAGGAGCTATCGCAATCTCGGCGGTTATTCTGGTAGGCGGCCAAGGGGAATCAATGAGGAATGAGTGAAAATAAGTTGGGAGTTAGGAGTCGCTTTTGCAGCGTGCGGGGCGGTTATTTTAGTTGCGGCCGCAAAGGGATTGGATCGCGGATTACACGGATGCGGGGGCGGGGATGGTTCGGGCGGCTTGTTCGTCGGCGTGGTAGCTGGAGCGGACCAGTGGGCCGGATTCAACGACAGAGAATCCCAGATTAAGTCCTACTGTTTTCCAGTGGGCAAATTGTTCCGGGGTGACCCAGCGATCAATGGGCAGATGTTCGCGGGTGGGTTGCAGATATTGCCCCAGGGTGAGGATGTCCACATTTACAGCGCGAATGTCTTTCAGCGTTTGCTCGAGTTCCTCGTCGGTTTCACCGATACCCAGCATTAAACCAGTTTTGGTAGTAAAGCCGCGATCTTTGGCGCGGCGCAGCAATTCAAGGGATCGCGCATATTTGGCCTGCGGGCGGACGCGGAAATATTGGCTGGGGACTGTCTCTATGTTATGGTTAAGAATGTCCGGACCGGCGTCCAGCACGCGGTTCAGATCATCCCAGTGGCCGCAAAAATCTGGAATTAACACTTCAATGGTGGTACCTGGCGATGCTTCCCGCACGCCAAGGATGCTTTGCGCCCAGATGGTTGAGCCGCCGTCTTTGAGTTCATCGCGATTTACCGATGTTATGACAATGTGCCGCAGTTTCATAATCGCCGCCGACTCGGCCACCCGACGCGGTTCATCCAGGTCCAGGATGGGAGGTCGGCCAGTTTTAATATGACAGAATCCGCAACTGCGGGTGCAGACATCGCCTAAAATCATGATCGTGGCGGTGCCCCGACCCCAGCATTCCCCCATGTTTGGGCACTTGGCGGATTCGCAAACGGTGTGCAGGCGATGCTCATCAATAATTTCCCGCACACGCGTGTAACCCGGGCCGGCCGGAAGTTTCACTTTCAGCCAGGAGGGCTTGCGGCCCGGCTGCATGTAATCGGGGCGGTTTTCCGCATTGGCTAACGGTAATGAAATTGGAGCAGTCACACGCCTATCCTGTTAAAACCCATCCGGCAGCGGCCATTGGCTGAACGGATATAAGCCAGAAATTATATCACAGGTGAACGGCCTTGATAAATGCACGCATTTTGGCATGATCCTTTATACCGGGTTGCCCTACCACTTCCACGCCGCTTGAAACATCCACTGCCGCAGGATGCACGGCGTTTATCGCGTGGACGACATTTTCGACGGTCAGGCCGCCGGCAAGGATTATGGGGGGCAGCTGCCGCAATTCATCGGCTTTTTGTGCCTCAGAGAGCCAAGATAGATCAATTTTCTCACCGGTGCCCCCGAGGCCGCGGGCGGACCAGGCATCCAGCAGGAGGGTACTGGCGGAAAATGGCAGTTGGAGCAAGGCAGCGTGAAGCGTGCGCAAATCCTCGCGTTGGGCGATGCGAAATACCGGCCAATACTGGGCGTCTTTGACCGACAGCGATTTTGCCTCTGCGCGGGCACCATAGACTTGGAAGTTTCGCACGCCGAATTTCTCAGCCAACTGACTGCCAGTGGCAAAACCTTCAGGGCTGCTAAGGTCCACCAACGCGACAATCTGCTGCATATTATTTATGCTGGCGAAAATTTCTGCTCCTTGCTGGATCGTCAGCTTCCGCGGGCCGGCAAAGAAGTTCAGGCCGATAAAATCCGCGCCGTATTCCAACGCTGCCAGCGCGTCTTCGCGGCGCGTGATACCGCATATTTTAATTTTTATCTCTGCTGCCTGTGCCATCGAATCTATCACCGTAATTTTATCATACTGCCCGGCGCATGGAGCTTCAACGCAATCGGGACGATATAATAGAAAGGCAACTTATCGGAAGCGAAAGGATGTACCTCAAATGCATGCCAGACAGATCAAACGAATTTTCCCATCATTGTTGGTTTGCATAGGAGCTATGACACTTGCCGGCTGTGACAACTACTGGGCTGGCGGATACTGGCGCAGCGGGGTTGTGGAGCAGGCCGGTCCGTATGCCTATGAGTATTATTATGACCCACAACTCCAAGCCTATTACTGCTATTATCCCAGCTACGGCTGGCGCTATTACCCTTCCCCGCCACCGCCCGGAGCTGTGTTCTGGCGCGGTCCGGCACCTCTATATCTCCCCGGGCCGGAGCCAGATGTGGGAGATCATTATTATTTTGATCCCGATCGGCATGTGTACTATTACCGCGGTCCGGATGACCGCTGGCGCTATTATCCGGGACGCCCACCTGAGGAAGCGAGATTCTGGCATGGGGGTCGTCCCGATGCTTTACCCCGGCCGCCGCGCGATGCGCGGGAATGGCATCCGGATGAAGAGGATCGCGATCGGCAGTAGCATCATTGATCCGCCGATCCGCGAGAGGTGATTTAACATTTGTCCGAGGGCTTTGATGGCGGATTACGCACCGATACTGGCCTGGATTGACGCCCAGCAACCGCGCATGGAAAGTTTGGTGTCACGCTGGGCAGGCATTAACTCCGGCAGTGGCAATATCGCCGGACTTGACCGCATGGTGCAGGAACTCACCGATGCGTTTGCCGTATTGCGGCAGCCCATTACGCGTGTCCCACTGCCGCCCCGGCAAGTTATCAAGGCGGACGGACGAATGGCCGCAGAGCCGCTGGGGGCGGCCCTGTCCATAAAGGCACGGCCGCAACGGCCGCTGCAGGTGTTACTGGGGATTCACTTTGACACGGTTTACCCCGCGGTTAGCGAATTTCAACTGGTGCAACGCAGCGCCCGGCAGACGCTTCACGGGCCGGGTGTAGCAGATGCCAAGGGCGGATTGGCGGTTATGCTAATCGCGTTGGAGGCCCTGGAGCAATCACCTTACGCAGTCAATATCGGCTGGGAGATATTGCTGAATCCGGATGAGGAAATTGGTTCCCCCGGCTCGGCCCCACTGTTTCTGGACGCGGCCAGGGGCAAAATTATCGCGCTACTTTTTGAGCCGGCATTACCGGATGGCAGCTTGGTGGGGGCGCGAAAAGGTTCAGGCAATTTTGTTTTTGTCGTCCGGGGAAAAGCAGCGCATGCCGGCAGAGATTTCCACACCGGCCGCAGTGCGATTGTCACGTTATCAGAGCTTGTTCTGGCATTACATAAGCTCAATGACCGCGGGCCGGATATAACGGTGAACGTTGGGCGCATCGAGGGTGGTGGGGCGTTAAATATTGTGCCGGATTTGGCCATAGCCCGGGTTAATATTCGTTGTCGGTTGCCGGAACAGCAGGAGCAAATTTACCGGGAGCTAGATGCCATCATACGACAAGCCGATGCGGTGGAGGGTATTACCGTTGAGCTGCACGGCGGATTTCATGCCCCACCGAGAATTTTTGATGATGCCCATACGCTATGGTTTAATCGCGCGGCGCAATGTTCAATGGAACTCGGTGCGCCCATTACGTGGCACGATAGCGGTGGGGCCTGCGATGGCAATCGTTTATCTGCAGCGGGGCTGCCGACCATTGATACATTGGGGCCGGTGGGGACCGGCATTCATAGTTTTGCTGAGCAAATTACGCTACCGAGCCTGGCGGAGCGGGCGAAACTGACGGCGCTGTTGCTGTTGAAGCTGGCGCACGGAGAATTTGGGATATCATAGTCCTCCATAAGTTGTGCCAATCGCGACGGGGGCCATGCATCGCTCCCGCAAACCCCATTCCGCATCGAACTCAACGCTGCCGCATTGAGCTACTACGCGTGGTGATTGGAGCTGGACGGGTAATTGGGAATGAAAAACGAAGCGGTATTCGCCAAACGAGAAAAAATTGTGTAATATTCCCTGCAGGCAGGAGTGATAGGATGAGGTAAAAGGACTTCGCATGGCAGATTCGATTCAACTTTCCCTGGATGGAAAAACCTACCAATATCCCCTGGTCACGGGAACTGAGCATGAACGCGGTATTGATATCAGTCGCCTGCGATCAGATACGGGTTTGATCACCTTAGATCCCGGCTACGGTAACACTGGGTCCTGTCAAAGTGCTATTACCTATATTGATGGGGACAAGGGTATTTTGCGGTATCGCGGCATTCCCATTGAGGAATTTGCCAGTCATCCGAATTTTATTGAAGTTGCGTGGTTGCTAATCTTCGGCCGCCTGCCAAATAAAGCAGAAAAAGACCGATTCAGCGATCGGCTCACCGCCAATGCCCACCTGCATGAAGCTATGAAGCATACGTTTGAAGGATTCCCCATCACCGCACCGCCGATGGCCATTACTTCGGCCATGATTAACACACTGGGATGTTTTCACTCGGAGCTTTATTCACTGGATGATGAAGTATTGCTGGAAGAGGCCGCCGCGCGGCTGATCAGCAAAATCAGAACCATCGCGGCCTTTACCTATCGGCGTGTTAATGGTTTGCCGTACATTTATGCGGATCCCAAATTGCGCTATTGCGCCAATTTCCTGCACATGATGTTCTCCATGCCGTATCAACAGCATCTGGTGGATCCGGAAATTGAAAATGCCCTGAATTTAATTTTTATCCTCCACGCGGATCATGAGCAAAACTGCTCCACAAGCACCGTACGTATGGTGGGCAGCAGCAAGGCGAATTTGTTCGCCAGTTGTGCCGCGGGCGTGTGCGCCTTATGGGGACCCCTGCACGGCGGAGCCAATGTGGAAGTGCTGGACATGCTGGAGAAAATTCATGCCGGCGGCATGACGGCGGAGAAATATATTGAGTTATCCAAAAAGAAGGATAACAACATCCGCCTGATGGGCTTTGGTCATCGGGTGTATAAAAATTATGACCCACGGGCCAAAATGCTGCAAAGCGTTTGTGAGCGCGTGCTGAAAAAACTTAATGTCAAAGACCCGCTTTTGGACATCGCCCGGAAACTTGAAGAATTGGCTCTCCAGGATGAATATTTTGTCGCCCGCAAACTGTATCCCAATGTCGATTTTTACAGTGGCATGATTATGCGGGCCATGGGCATTCCAACGAATATGTTTACGGTGCTCTTCGCCATCGGGCGGCTGCCGGGTTGGATCGCCCATTGGAAGGAACAGCACGATGATCCAGCATCCAAAATTGCCCGGCCCCGGCAGATATATACCGGTCCGGTGGATCGCCACTATGTGCCCATCGATCAGCGTTAATGTCGGGTAAATTTTTCATAAGCGTGTGACGCGTATGAGCAGCATTGAATTACCCATGCGTCACCACCGCCCCGCAGCCCCGCGGTCACCATTGCGCCTGGCGCTGGACCGCTTTTTGGCCAATCGCCTGGCGGTTGTGGGACTTATTGGATTGTGCTTCTTTGTGCTGGCCTGCTACGGATCGTTGCCTTGGACGCTGCATACCTTTAATCATCAGGATCTCCGGCAGGCGCTGGAGCCGCCCTCGTGGCAACATTGGATGGGCACCGATACGTTGGGGCGGGATTTGCTTTCGCGGTTTTTGCTGGGCGGAGCCATTTCTCTGCTCATCGGGATATTTTCGGCGCTGGTTGCCGTGGGAATCGGTTTAACGGTCGGGCTGGTTTCCGGATATGTAGGCGGCCGGCTGGATGCGCTGCTGATGCGCGGCGTGGATGTGCTCTATGGTTTACCCTACATACTCCTGGTGATCCTGCTTCGCGTGGCACTGGTGGGGCGGATATCCGATTTCTTTACCGGCATGGGGTTGCCGCACGCCCAGGGCCTGGCGGGAATTGTGGTGCTGCTGGTGGGCATCGGTGGCGTAAGCTGGCTGACCATGGCCCGCGTAATTCGCAGCCAGACTATGAGCCTGGTCAATCAGCCGTATGTAGAAGCGGCACGCGCTACCGGTGCCAAACCATCGCGCATTTTGCTGCGGCACATTCTGCCCAATCTGGTCGGTTCGGTCGCGGTGTACGCCGCCTTGACCGTGCCCAATGCAATTCTGGCAGAATCATTTTTAAGTTTTCTGGGTTTGGGTGTCCAGCCGCCGGTGCCGACATGGGGAAATCTGGCCGCGTCGGGTGTAGAGGCGATCAACCCGATCCATACGCAATGGTGGCTGATTACCTGGCCTTGTGTCGGCTTGACGCTGGCCCTGTTATGCTTAAATTTTCTTGGTGACGCCCTGCGCGATGCACTGGACGTGCGAACGCGATAGAATTCACGGCGTATAAATGTTGCGATCGGCCTGTTCCGGCTGGCGCTGTGCAAACAGGTGAATCAATGGATAATCGCTTTACGCTCAAAGATTTCATCTTCACTGTTCTATTGCTGCTGATCATTGGCGCAGCCATCATGGCGATGGCGCAATTCAATTATGTCAACAAGCAGGTCATTGCATTGTCCAGTCAAATAAAAACCCTTAACCAGCAGCAATTGGACCAAACGCAGATCCTGCAGCAGATTCTCCGCCATGGCCTGAAGTTGCAATCCGGCACGGTGCGGGACACCGCAGCGTCGCAAAAAGATATTCGCAAGACCCTCCCGGATGGGACACGTTATGTCTGCTATCCTAATCCGCCGTTGCTGCCGCACAATCCATACTCCCGTCCCGACTATGCCCGTGGCGATTGGCTGGTAGAAAACCTCGGTGAAAATCCGCGCACTTTAACGCCCTTTGTCGCACGTGATGAGGGTGCTACCGTCGTGCAGGGTTGGGTGCAGGAATCGTTGCTTTCGCGTGATCCCGTCACACTCAAATGGGAGCCGTGGCTGGCCCGAAGCTACCGCGTTTCCGCCAACGGCCTGAAAGTAACGTTCAAAATTCGCCGTCGGGCGTGTTTCAGCAACGGGCACCCTGTCACCGCGCAGGATGTGCTGTTCAGCTATAACACCATGATGAACCCCGGCGTGGATGACGCGCCCCAGCGCGTTTACTTTAATGATGTAAAATCCTGCCGGGCCGTGGGCAAACGTACCGTTATCTTTACCTTTAAACATCCGTATTTTAAATCACTGGAAGTCGTAGGCGGATTGAGCGTATTGCCGGAAAGCGTCTATCAATTCAAAAAAGCCAGTGAGTTTAACAAACGCGGTCGGCTGCTGGTTGGCAGCGGCCCTTATATGTATGACAAATGGACCAGCGGTGAAATTGTGCTGGTGCGTAATCCGCGTTACTGGGGGCCGCTGCCGACATTTAATCGCATTATTTATCGCTTCATCCAGAATCCCCAGGCGGCCTTGCAGGCGTTTCTCGGCGGCCACTTAGATACCGATCCCCCGGAGCCGTCGCAGTGGATGAAGTACATGAAACAACCTGGATTTGCGCAAAGCCATCACTGCTACAAATTCCTGACCCCCGCGGCCGGTTATAATTTTGTGTGCTGGAATCTCAAAAAACCGGAATTTAAGGATCGCCTTACTCGAACTGCGCTGTGTATGCTCGTAGATCGCAACGCCATTATTAAAACATTTTTGTATGGACTGGCCCAGCCAATGACCGGCCCGTTTAATCCGCTTTCTCCGCAGAATAATTCAAAGATTAAACCTATTGCCTATGACCCGGCGAAGGCCAGAATGCTTTTACGGCAGGCCGGCTGGAAAATGGGAACCGACGGCATCCTGCAACGGAATGGCAAAGCTTTTAAGTTTCAAATACTGCTGCCTTCGCGTGATCCGCTGATTCAGAAAATCTGCGTCTATATGAAACAGCAGTTTGCCAAAGCCGGCATTGATATGAGCGTGCAACCGCTGGAATTTTCCGTGATGATTGAAAAAATTGATAACCGCCAGTTCTCTTCGTTTTTTCTGGGATGGAGCGGCGGCATTGAAAATGATCCCTATCAGATTTGGGATTCCGCGTGCTACGCAGACAAGGGCAGTAACGCCGGAGATTTTGACAACGCGGAAGCGGATAAGCTGATTTCCCAAGGCCGGCGTGAAATGAATACGGCCAAACGCATGGCGATATGGCATAAATTTCAGGCCATCGTTTACCGTCAGCAACCCTATATGTTTTTGTTTACCTCGGACGCCCTGATGTTCATCAATCAGCGCTTCCACAATACCGCCCCGGTGGGTAAGTTCGGGCCGCTGGAAGCGAACTGGTTTGTGCCCGCAAAACTTCAGAAGTATCAGTGAGTATTACGGCTGCCACGCGGACGCCTTCGAAGTTACAAGATGGAATTCAGGCATGACAACATATATTATCCGCCGCTTGCTGCTGATGATTCCTACCCTGCTGGGCATGACGTTCATGCTTTTTGCCGTCGTGCGCTTTGCCCCGGGACTGACCACTTCCGGCGGGCAATTTTCCTCGGGCATTATGCAATCCCGGCAGGCGCAGAAGCAGGAGCAGTTGATCATGGAGCGCCGGCTGCATCTGGTGGATAAAAATGGCCGGCCGATTAATTTAGCCATGCAATATATTCTCTGGCTTAAAAGCACCTGTGAAGGACACCTGGGCACATCTATTGTATATCAGGAACCGGTCCTCACCCTTATTGAACAACGCCTGCCCGTGACCCTGACCATTAATGCCATCGCCATGGCGGTCATTTATCTGGTATCTCTTCCCGGGGGCCTGATAACGGCTCTGAATCAGGGCCGATTGATTGATCGGGGGTACGGATTTTTTTCGCTGGCTCTGTATTCCCTGCCGGTGATCTGGTTGGGATCAACGTTGTTGGGTTTTTTTGCCAATCCCCAATATTTCAACTGGTTTCCGTCAGCAGGACTTCATTCCACCAATACTGGAAATATGACATTTTTTCGTTACATCGCCGATTATCTTTATCATATTGTCCTGCCGATTGTCTGTTCGGTTTATGGTGGATTTGCCTTTTTAAGCAAGCAGATCCGCGGTTCAATACTTGAAAATCTGCAGCAGGATTATGTGCGTACCGCCCGGGCCAAGGGGCTGCCGGAGTCCACGGTATTGGTGCGGCACGTATTTCGGAACAGTCTTTTGAATCTTATTACGCTTACCGGAATGTCGCTGCCGGGATTGCTGGGCGGATCGGTAATTATCGAGCAGATATTTTCCATCAACGGCATGGGCCGCCTGGCCTATACCTCAACGTTGTCCCGTGATCTGCCGGTGATTCAGGATCTGGCCCTGGTGGGGTCGGTGCTGACGCTGCTATCTTATCTTGCTGTGGATATATGTTATCATCTAGCTGATCCGCGGGTGATCTATGACTGATCTGACACTTTCGCCGATGAACCAGCCGGTGCTACCCGCGCCGCGACCCTATTGGGGCTGGGTGGCAGCGAGATTGTTTCGTCCATTGCTGGTGCGGCTATGCGCCGCTTACCTCGCCGTGTTGGTGCTGATCGCACTATTGGTGCCGTTAATGGCCAACGGCCAGCCTTACACCTGCATAGTTCCAGCAACCGCCAGCCATGCTGCCATGCGCGACTATCCGTTGTTCCGCGACCTTAGCAGCGTGGATTGGATTTTACTGGTGGTGGCGGGGGCCTTAGCGGTGCAAGTCGTTGTTATGAGCATGTCACGCCGCCTCGCCGGGCCGCAACGCATGATGCGCCGCCGCATCGGCGCTGTTGTGATCACAGGTATTATCATTATCGCCGGCTCGTTGATTGCCGCACTGCACCATAATCGGCTCGATGCCGTTAATTACCGCAGCCTCGCGCGCCATGGTCTTATTACGCACGCTGTATTTCCACCCGTGCCTTGGGGTTATGCGGAAATGGAGCCGTTGAGCAAAGGGTTAATCAATCAGTTTCCCTCCCGCCGCCATTGGCTGGGCACCGATGGCGACGGGCGCGATGAACTTTCCCGCCTGCTCTGGGGTGCCCGCATCGCCATGGGGGTAGGATTTGTCAGCCAGATAATTGCCTTGGCCCTGGGAATTGTAGTCGGCGCATTGACGGGCTATTTTGGTGGAATATTTGATATTATCCTGATGAGATTGGTGGAAATGGTTGAATCTATACCCACCTTTTTCCTGATCCTCACCTTTGTCGCCGTCTATGGACGCCATATTCTCGATATCATGGTCATTATCGGCGTGACCGGCTGGACGGGCTATGCGCGGCTTCTACGCGCAGAATTTTTCCGCATTCGTAATTTGGATTATGTCCTGGCGGCGCAAGGGACTGGTATGCCATTGTGGAGGGTGCTTTTCAAACACATGCTGCCCAACGGCGTTACACCTGTGTTGGTTTCCGCCGGTTTTGGCCTGGCTGGCGCGGTGACCATTGAAGCCTCTTTAAGTTATCTGGGTGTGGGCGTGCAGCCGCCCACCGCCTCATGGGGTTCTATGCTCAATTCCGCCGGCAATCCGGCAACCGTATTTCGGTGGTGGCAGGCATTAGGGCCGGGAATGTTGATTTTTATTACTGTTCTGGCGTTTAATCTTTTTGCCGAATCGCTGCGCGACGCCATTGATCCCACTACAATGGGCCGGAGGTAAATGCCATGGTACAAGATTCTCCCGCTGCCGTTACACCGCTACTGACTGTCCGCAACCTTGTCACGCGGTTTAATACAGCCGCCGGGGTATTTAACGCAGTAGACGGAATTTCGTTTTCAATTTATCCGGGACAAACCTTGGCTTTGGTAGGGGAAAGCGGTTGCGGGAAAAGTGTCACAGCATTGTCACTTATGCGGCTGGTGACTGAACCCGGGCGCATTGTCGGCGGACAAATCATCATGGGGAACCGCGATTTGTTATCCATTACCGAATCGCAGATGCGGCGGGTGCGGGGTGGCAAAATCGCGATGATTTTTCAGGAACCCATGACCAGTCTCAATCCGGTGTTCACCATTGGATTCCAGATTGTTGAAGCCATTCAGTTGCACCAGAAAGTTTCCACTTCTCAGGCGTATGGCATTGCTGAAACCGCCCTGCAGCGCGTGGGCGTGGCCGACGCAGGCCGGCGACTGCGCGATTATCCGCATCAGATGTCCGGCGGCATGAAACAACGCGTGATGATCGCCATGGCTCTGGCGTGCAATCCGTCGCTTTTAATTGCTGATGAGCCTACTACCGCACTGGATGTCACCATTCAGGCCCAGATACTGGAACTGTTGGGCGAAGTGCGGGCCGCGACGAATATGGCGGTTCTGTTAATTACGCATGATCTGGGAATTGTGGCAGAAAATGCGGATGTTGTTGCGATTATGTATGCTGGAAGAATTGTTGAATTCGCGGCCGTTCATGAATTGTTTGCCAACCCCCTGCATCCCTACACCCGTGGGTTGTTGGCCTGTGTGCCCCGCTTAAACCAGGAACATCAACGCCTGCCCGCTATTCCCGGTATGGTTCCCAGTCCGCTGGATTGGCCGCCGGGCTGCCGCTTTGAACCGCGTTGCACGCACTGTCAGGGCCAGGCCAGGGAGCGCTGCAAGCAGGCCATGCCGCCGCTCAATGAGGTTTCTCCAGGACACTGGGTAGCCACATTTTCCGCCGTTGGTTTTGATGGTGCGCCGGGGACTGAACCGTCCTTGACGTTTCAACGTTCAAAAAAGGCGGCGGAAGTCGTCGCGTAAAATCGTCCCGTACATTTATTGGCCGTTAACGCGGCGGGCAAGCATATTTTGGAGTGCCGCATGAAATCAGAGACCCTGCCAACGCAACGCCTCGATAAGCCGCCGGCAGATACCGTGCTGCTGGATGTAAAAAATTTGTCGGTGGCGTTTCCCATCCGCAGCGGCTTGCTGCAAAGCGTCCGCGGGCGAATTCAGGCGGTCAACAATATATCGCTGGCGATTAAGCCGCAGGAAACCCTGGGGCTTGTAGGCGAGTCCGGCTGCGGAAAAACTACCGCCGGTCGGGCCATTTTACGCTTAATTCCCAAGGGAACTGCGGCAATTTCCGGGCAGGTATATTTTGAAGGCACAGATATTTACGCCGCCCGGCCTGCGGAGCTTCGGGCGTTGCGACGGCATATTCAGGTTATTTTTCAGGACCCCGTTGGTTCGTTAAACCCGCGTATGACCGTGGGGGCGATGATTGGTGAACCCCTGTTAGTTCATCGGTTGGCACTCAAGCCGGAAATTCCCGCCCGCGTGCAGGAGCTTTTGCAAAAAGTCGGCTTTTCCGGTGATGTCATCAACCGCTATCCCCATGAATTTTCCGGCGGCCAACGCCAGCGCATCGGCATTGCCCGGGCGCTGGCCTTAAATCCCCGGCTAATTGTTTGTGATGAACCGGTATCCGCATTAGATGTTTCCATTCAGGCTCAAGTGCTTAATTTGTTAAGTGATCTGCAAAGTGAAATGGGGCTATCGTATCTATTTATCGCGCACAATTTAGCCGTGGTGGAACATTTTTCTGATCGCATTGCCGTGATGTATCTAGGCAGAATTGTTGAAACCGCCGCCGCCCGTACCCTCACGCGCTCTCCGAAACATCCTTACACCCAAGCCCTGCTTTCGGCCGTGCCTAAGCCGGAGGTGGATCGGAAGGAACACCGCATGGTGCTGCAGGGCGAGGTGCCCAGCCCGGCCAATCCACCGTCCGGATGCCCGTTTCACCCACGCTGCCCGATCGCCGTGGAACGCTGCAAACGAGAAATGCCGCCCATGGAAATTAAGGGTGACGATCCCACGCATCTTGCGGCCTGCTGGGAAACGCGGTAATCCTGCCCGATAAGGCGTCTCAAACCAATCGCCCCGGAGCACAGGTACTACCCTGCAAAACTACGAACAACGGATGGAATTTCAACTCGAATTACCGGCCATTGTTTTCTCGACTTGAGGCGTGCTATAATAGGAAACGCCCACCGTGGGATGGTGCGACTTAATTGGTACCGTGTGACTTTTCAAATGGTTGCGGTGCTGCGGTTGCTCACGGAGTGGTTGGTTTTCGGGCGTATTTGCGAGAGTATTTTGTGGGACCGCGTATCTCTATTTGTATCCCAACGCATAACCGTGCAGACCTATTGCAGCGAACGCTGGAGAGCCTTGCCGCAGTTGAACCATGCCCGGATATGACTTGGGAAATTATTATCGTCGCAAATTGCTGCACGGATGATACGCTGCGCGTGGCCGATGCCCTCAAAGCCCAGATATCTGCTCATGTGGTGGTATTAGAAGAAGCGGAACCTGGTGTCGTGGCAGCGCGAAACCGGGCGTTGCGTCATGCCCGCGGAGACATCATCGCCTTTTTGGATGATGATGTGGTAGTTCATCCCCAGTGGCTGTGTGAACTTGTAAAGGCGTTTGATTCCGAACAGCCCGATCTGCTGGTGGGCCGAATCTATCTGGACTGGCATAAGTTGCCCCGGCCGAAGTGGTTCGACGCCCGTATGGGGCAGTATCTGGCCGAAGTTGATCTCGGCGAAGTTCCCATGCTTTTGCAGAATCCATTGGGGGCGGGTGCCAATCTGGCGATAACCCGGGACATGCTGCAACGTATTGGTGGTTTTTGTTGTCCGTTGGAACGTTGCGGCAAACGCACGGCGGGAGAGGATACTGATATGATCGCGCGGGCGATGGGCGCCAATGGTCGCGTGCTTTATGCCCCAATGGTGAAGGTAGACCATTACGTGGCACCGGCAAGATTGACTCTCAAGTACCTGCGCGGAGTGGCGTTTGATGTCGGCATGGCCGAGTATCTCATGTCACCGCATATCAAGCCCCAGGAACTGGCGGTCAATCTGGTTAAGAAAATTCCGCGTTGGTTGGAACGTTCCCTGCGATGGTTGCTGATATTCCCCTTTAATCAGCGGGCGGCGGCCCAGTTGCAGGTCAGCTTGGCCAAAACGCGCGGAAACATCGTGGGAATTATACTTTGTGCCTGGCGCGGCTTACTGCGGCACTCGGTGAAGCCGCCCGTTTTCCGAAGCTTGCCGGAACTGTCGGCCACCATTGCTTCAGGTAATTTGGCGGCGCCGCCGGATCAATTAATTGCCGGTCCGCATAGATGACATCGATAACTTGTATGCAATTCAGACGCAGTCGCTTGAGAATTACCCATGGTTCCGGGAAAATGACGTTCAACACCCTGCAGCGCCCAACGCTGTAGGATCGGAAATGCCTGGATTCCTTTTATGACCTCAACAACCTCCACTGGCTATTGTAGTATGCCCATCCCAGCTGGCGTGGCGGATGGCAAAGCGCGGGTGTGTATCGCATCACCCGATATTTCCGGCCCGATTAAAAATGGTGGCATTGGCAGCGCCTACAAGGCCCTGGCAATGGCCCTGGCGCGAGGCGGACATGAGGTAACCATTTTGTATCCGCATGGCACGCATTCCGACGATGGCCCCATTAGCCGATGGATTGAATTTTATGCCGCCCACGGCATAAAGTTTATCCCGCTTTCTTTGCCCGCCTGTACCACGCTGGAAGGCAGTAAGGCGATGATCCTGAGTTATATTGTTTTTGAGTATTTTCGCACGTGTGCCGCGCGCTATGATGTTGTTCATTTTCCGGAATGGCTGGCGCTGGGCTACTACAGTATTTTGGGGAAAAAGCAGGCCCTGGTTCTGCAGAACAGCACCATTGTCCTGGGCTTGCACAGCCCACACCTGTGGAATATGCGCTACAACAATGAACCCGTCCTGGATCCAGATATTTTAACCCTGGATTTTATGGAGCGCCAATGCGCCGCACTGGCGGACGTGGTTGTCAGCCCCAGCGCCTACATGGTTCACTGGTGCCAGAGCCAGGGGTGGACGTTTCCGCATCATACCTATGTACAACCTTATATTGTGCCTGCCGGGACGGGGCTGGTGAAGCCCGGCCATTTGGCCCAACCCCCGATCACCGAAATTGTCTTTTTCGGGCGACTGGATATCCGCAAAGGGCTGCACCTGTTTTGCGACGCGATGGATCAAGCCCATCTGCGCAACCGGCCGGATGTTACCGTCGTATTTCTGGGCCGGTCGGCGGACGTTAACGGATTAAACTCAGCCGAAGTCGTTCGCCAGAGAAGTAAAAAGTGGCAGTGTCCGGTGAAGCTGATAACGGATTTAGGGCGTGATGACGCCGTAGAGTATCTGCGCGGCCCGGGCCGGTTGGCGGTTATCGCATCATTGGCGGACAATTCTCCCAATACCGTTTATGAATGCCTGTCCCACGGCATTGCATTTATCGCCTTGCGTACTGGCGGCATTCCGGAAGTTATTGCAGCCCAGGACTGGCCACAGGTGCTTTGCGATGCGGACGTTTCCGCGTTGGCTATACATCTGGAACAGGCCTTGCAAAATCCCCCGGCACCAGCCCATCCGGCCATGGACTTTGCGGCCAATGAAGAAACTTGGAATCGGTGGCACGCGCATTTTGCGCAGGCCGCCACCATGTATGAAAAAGCGGTGGCCAGCGGTGCCCACATAGCCGCCGGCTCTGCTGGCGGTGGGGCGCATCGAGCATCCGGGGGGCACGTGCCAGACCGCAGCGAGATGGGCGATGGCGATCTGCTGGCGGAAACATCCGTGCAAGCTCCGCTGCTTAGTATTTGTCTGGTGCAACAAGGTGCTGGAAAACAGACCATGCGTGCCATCAGCAGCATCAAAACACAGGATTATCCGTCCACGCAGGTTATTTTGCTGCTTAAATCAACCGGCGAGGCCGACACGGACAACCTCATACCGGAAGAGAAAAAGCAGCTTCTGGCCCGCGGCTGGAAAATTATTTATTTTACAGAGTCCGCTGGCAAATCTCCTTATGATTTCGCCGCACACTATGCACAAGGCTCAATGCTGCTTCTGATGGACGACAGCGTGTGTCTGGCACCACATGCATTGCGCACGCTGGTAAATGCGATGCAGGCAGGTGCTGTGGATATTCTGACCAGTGCCCTGGGCCTGTTTAAGGAAGCTCACACACCGGATGACAGCTCTGTGCCGCAGCGAATTCGTTTATTTTCCGGCAGTCCGGCGGGGGGCGTGTTCCGTAATGTATTCGGCGGCCACGCGGTATTAATAACGGCGGCGGCATTTAAGGAGCTGGGCGGATTTCGTTCGCCAACACAGGGTTCGCAGGAAATTTCCGATCATGCCGCCTGGTGGGCGTTCTATGCGCGGGCCGCCTTATCCCCGCTAAGTATGCAGTGTATGCCTATCCCGGCGCTGCGGTCAGGCGAGGCGGATCATGCCGATACGGATACGTCGGGAATTGAATATTTGCTGGCGGATATTTATCGCGAACAGCTTGATCCAAAACTATCTCTTCTGCCACTATTTGCCCGTGGCGTGAAGGTGAAGGCCGATATGGCCCTGCCGCACTGGACGGGACAGGGGCCAGTGCGTATCGGGCTGCGGCGGGAAATAGCCCAGACAATGAAGGATCTTCGCAGAAAAACCCGGCGGATCCGCTATATATTCAAGGGAAAACCGCCGCCTGCGAATTAATTATCCGCCGCTTTCCGCTGCCGGGAGCCTGCCTCGTTGTCGCGGATCACCCGCGCCAATGCGGCTGGAACCTGGAACCTCGCAGTTAGAAGAGGGCTTGAATCAGTGAACGACGAGCAACGGTTCGGATCCACAGATGGACACAGATTAACACAGATTAACGACGAAGTGAATATTTGTACTCCCAGCGTCCAGAACAAAAATCTGTGCCACAATCCGTCATTTTCTTTGCAGCATGCAAAGATTTTCTAGGCGGCTTTCATCAGCGTTTCCGCCGTTGCACAGCGTGCGGCCATCAGGCTGGTGATGATTTCACGCCCCTTTTCCGTCAGCA
>JAJZDN010000018.1 GCA_021805985.1 Planctomycetota bacterium
TACCAAAACGCCGGCGGAAGCAGGCTTACAATTTCGCGCCGCCGAGTTACCCGCACCCCTGCTGCGCCTGGCTCCGACAGGCCGCTCCGCAGGGGTGGTGGTAACGTCGGAAATGGTATCAGGAGGCCGCAGCGGTAAGGGGCCTGGACCGCTTGCGCATTACCGATTCAGTTTCAGCAGGAGTGCCAGCAGCTTTTTGGCGCGGGGGGTCAGGCGGGTGCGGTTGAATTTGTCGCCGGCGCGTTTAATTACTTCGGCCTGCGTGGGATAGGGATGAATGACAGAGCCGATTTTTCCCAATGATACGCCCGCGCACATGGCAACGGTAAGTTCTGAGATTATGTCACCGGCATGATTGGCCACCAGCGTGGCCCCAAGAATGCGGCCGGTCTTTTTTTGCACATGCACCTTGAGAAATCCCTCGGTTTGCGCATCCAAAACCGCACGGTCCACCTCCTCAAGGCCAACCATGATGGTTTCCATGGCGATGCCTTTGGCCTCTGCCTCGGCGGGATACAGCCCGACATGCGCTATCTCGGGTTCCGTATACGTGCACCAGGGAATTGTCAGAGCACTAACTTTTTTTCTTCCAAAAAACAAGGCGTTCTGTATGACAATTCGCGCCATGGCATCGGCGGTGTGGGTGAATTTACTGGGAAAGCAGATATCTCCGGCGGCAAATATTCGGCGATTGGTGGTGCGCAGGTGATCATCCACATGGACCCCGGACCTTGCATCATACCGAACCCCGGCGGCCTCAAGATTCAGATGTTCTATATTAGGTGCCCGGCCAACAGCGATGAGTATTTCATCAAATGCCTGAATGGTGGAGCTATCCGAACCTTCAAGTGTCAGAAGTTTTTCGGAACCTTGCCGCGCTATATTCGTGATGCGGCAATCGCGGTTGATCTGCACGCCGTCGTTAAGTAGTGCGCGTTCTATCACCGCAGCCGCATCGCGATCTTCGCGAACCAGCAATTGCTTTTGCTGTTCAAACAGCGTGACCTTGGAGCCAAAGCGGGCAAACGCCTGCGCCAGTTCACAGCCGATGGGTCCTGCTCCAATTACGGCCAGTCGGGGCGGCAGCGTCGTGAGCGAAAAGATGGTTTCGTTGGTCAGATAGCCGGCGTCCCGGATTCCCGGAATTGGAAGTTCAACCGCCCGGGCACCCGTGGCGATAACCGCTTTGGCAAAACGCAGTTGTTGGGTGCCCACATTAATGCCAGTGCCGCTGTTAAAGACGCCTTGGCCAAAAAACAGATCCACATTCAAGCCTTGAAATCGCCGGGCGGAATCGTGATGGCTGATGCCCGCTCGCAATTTCCGCATGCGTTCCATGATGGCGGGAAAATCGGTGCTGATAGGGCCATTAAGCAAAACGCCATACGCTCCGCTACGTCGCACTTCCGCACATACGCGGGCCGCACGAATCAGCGCTTTGGATGGCACACACCCTACATTCAGGCAGTCACCGCCCATTAAATCTTTTTCAATCAGGGCGACGCTGGCCCCCAACCCCGCTGCCCCGGCAGCGGTTACCAGCCCTGCGGTGCCCGCACCAATTACCACCAGATCATAGCGCGGCTTGGGTTCCGGATTTTGCCAGTCCGACGGATGAACATTGGCCGCCAGTTCGCGGTTATGCTGATCAAAAGGTTTTAGAGCCGATATTAAGTCTGTTGCTGGGTTATCCACGCGGGCAGGTCCTTTCTCAGGGGCGGTTGGCAAGGCTGTCGAGCTTCCAACTGTAATTTTTAAAAGTCACCGAGGGTGGATTGCCGGCGGCTAAATCCGCAGCGACACGCTTATTAAACTTGGCGACGAACTTTCGTACGGAACCTGCCGCCTGACTGAAATCACCGGAGTACCAGTCATACAACATTGTCAGATGCAGGGTTTTTCCATTCCTGGACAATCTGACCCAGCGGGGATTGTTGTTGACGAATTCCGCCTGACTTTGAAGTTGGGCATTGATTCTTGCCGCTTCATAAGCTTTCTGGCGTAAGGGAGGACAGCCGATGGACGCACAATTGATGGCAAAGTGAACCCGCGGATCGGCAAAATCGCTGCGAAGCATCAGTTCAATCTGGTTCAGGCTGTAACGTTTTCCGCCGATGTCCCAATGCACATAATCCCAGCGCTTGGCTGCTGGAATATCACGAATAGACTGGATATTCGGGTAGTGATTTAGAATCAGCCGCAGTGTGAAGGCGTTATACGCATTGATCAAGAGCGCCAGTTTATTATTCCGCCCCAGGCTATTGAACGGGGCTTTTGCAAGTTGGGCGATATAGGCGTTAAGGTTTGCGGGATTGGCCGCCAGAGAGGGGTAATCAACCCAGCCGCCGGTGTGCACATATTTGGATACAACCTGGGTAAACATGGCATTGCTGAACTGTGGACCGGCGGGATTGGACTTAAATTTGTTGGCCAATTTGACTGGCGGCGGCCCGAAAATCCCCGCCAGCGGACCGCGGTTAATCCAGGTACAGGCAGTTAAACCCAGCATCACAATTGCCAATCCTGCCAGTATCACCGGACGCCGCGAACGCGTGGCAACTGCTGAGGAACCGTTTTCCAGTGGCTTATTCATTTCGATCACTCCTGATTCTGCAGCCAAAGCGCGGCTGGCCAATTTTGTTATATAAACACTTACCGCAACAATCAGCAGCAAGCCCACGCCAATAAGCACCCAATGCAGCAAACCGTTGTCCTTCACCCCGCCCGCGCCTGCCGCCTGACTGGCCGCATACCCCAGATACACATACAAAAGCGTTCCCGGTAGCATACACAGCCAGCTCACCAATACATACGGTAAAAAGCGGATAGCGGTTAATCCGAAGAAATAATTGCTTAAATTAAATGGCACCACCGGCGAGAGCCGCAGCAGGGCGACAATTTTCCATCCATTTTTACCAATTGCCCGATCAATGGCGGCAAATTTTGGCGTTTTCGCCGTAGTCTTTTCCACCGCCGATCTAAACACCCACCGCCCCAGTAAGTACGCCGCCGCAGCGCCCAGCGTGGCACCGACGGAAACGATCATCGTGCCCCACCACGGCCCATACAGCACACCGGCCAGAAGTGTCAGGGCAGAACCCGGAATCAACAGAACTGTGGCGACAATGTAAATAACAATATACGCTGCAATTCCCAGCGCCCCCTGGCCGGCCAGCCAACTCTGCAGACGGGCAAGTCCCACGCCTATGGGAATAACACGAAATATGACGATCAGACACGCGATAATAATCAGCAGCGAGATAACCTCAAGGCCGCGTGTCAGCTTCTCTGATGAGGGGGAAGTTTGGTCATTCATATGCGTTGCTCATTATTCTTAAACCGTCTTGCAATCACTTAGGTTTAGTCGCCTGCACAAAGAATATCTTACATCCCGCGTCCATTATATGCAGGGCGGCATGCCCAGCACCGAGTTATCCTGTTTACCCCGGAAGGCGGTCCGAGTAATTGTCGGGTTGCGAGAGCGTGATTTTTGGCCGCTTGAGGGTGCATCGCGTCATTGAGCACCGTGGTGATAACCCGGTGGTCGGTTCGCGGCACTGGATCAGCCATCGGATTATCATCCGGTGCTCTACCCACCACGGGCGCAAGGGTTGTGATCGCAATTCAGGCAACAAAATTCTGGTCCTGACGCCTTTACGCCGTTGCGCCCTGCACGTTTTGACCGGCTTGGGCGTCGCCGGCCACCAGGCTGCCGCCACAGGATGATCCGGCGCCAGCGGTGCAGCCGAAGCAATGGGCACCGGTGGCGATTTGGCGCGTTAGAAAAGCGGCGGGATCAAAATCACGGATATGGCCTGCGTTGGCTGGCAATTTCAGGGCGTAGTTGAAATCACAATCGTAAAGGGTGCCGTCCCAGCCCACATGCAACTGATGGCGGCACATAAGTTCATTGAGTGTGGAAGCATTAAAAGTGCGTTCCAGCAGGTCCTGATATTTTTCGGCGTAACCCTGACGCTGTAAATCATGCTGAAAGCGCCCTATGGGCAGGTTGGTAATGGTGTAAAGCTTCGTAAAGCGTATGCCGAAATGCGTGCCAAGCTCCTTGCGGTACGCCGCCTCCAGGGCTGATTGCTCTGGCGGCAGAGAGGGGCCGCCGGGGTTATACACCAGATCCAGTGCCAGATCATCGCGCGATCCATATCCCAGGGCATTGAGGCGCTGAATAATCGCCACGCTTTCCTGGTAAACATGTTTGCCCCGCTGCCGATCAACATTGGTTTCCAGATAACAGGGCAGAGATGCCACCAGATGCACACGACGATGCGCATAAAATTCAGGTAAATCGGTAAAGCCCTCTTCCAGCATGATGGTCAGATTGGTGCGAACCATCACGTCGAACCCCTGCGCGATCGCGGAATCGACAAATCGCCGAAAATTCGGGTTCATTTCCGGCGCTCCACCGGTTATATCAATGGTTGCGGCGTGGGCTTTTATCGCAGCCTTGAGCACCAGTTCCATGGTTTCCCAGGTCATTTCCTCAGTGCGCTTAGGAGAGGATTCAACATGGCAATGATGGCAAGCCAGATTGCATTTTAAGCCCACGTTCACCTGCACCGTGCGGATACTTAACCCCGTAAATTCCCCTGCACCCGCAGCGCGCAGGCGCTGGTCGAAGTGATTTTCCGGAGGTGTGTTGAGAATCGACAAATTCATGGAATAATCCTTTCCAGCGGTTCGCCGCGTTGGAGCAATGGCAACAGCAGTTCACGCATCAGCAGCAGCCATCGGTGGTGCATGAAGACGAGACGTCGGTTGTGGCGTTGTAATCCAGGCCTTTAGTCTGCCGCGGATTGCGAATCGCAGCGCCTTTGCACCCAAAAGGCAGTGCATCGGCCACTGGAACTTCCTGCCGGGGTTGAATACCAAATATGTCTCTGGCATACGGCCCATCTGAATTTGTCATGATGCGGAATGTCTTGTCACAAACCGCCATGCGTTTGGCTCGGACAAACACGTGTCCGTCATCATCCACCACCTGCTTCCAGGGTCCAGCGTAAATCAGGGCCTGATTGCGTTCCAGGCATGGCCCCTGCTTACCCTTGTGGGCTACCACAGTAACGCTGCGAAATTCAATGCCATTGACGGTCCGCCAGGGAACCGAATCCCGTTTGGCCAATTGAATTCCAAAGAATCCGGCCCGCTCAAAAGCTTCCACGAAAGCATCCTCACGCCAGGCCCCGCTGATGCACCCCGACCATAACTGCGGATCATTCTGCAGGTCTTCCGGGACATCCTCATCACTGACAATATCGCTGATGGCAACACGCCCGCCCATTCGCAAAACCCGGAACATTTCCGCAAACAACCGCGCCTTGTCTCCGGGTCGAACCAGATTCAGCACACAGTTGGAGACAATTACATCCACCGATTCATCCGCCACCAGCGGCTGTTGCCGGCGCTGTATTTCCTGATGCGCCTGCAAAGCCTGCAATTCCGCGATCCCGGTCACAGGATTTTTGCGCAAAAAAGTTTCGGTATCAGCAAGATCCAATTGCAAATCCTGAATCATGCCCTTGCGAAACTCGATATTGTCATACCCCATGGCTTGGGCCACGGCAGCCTTATTCCCCCCGGCCAGCGCCAGCATATCATCATTCATATCGACGCCGATAACCCGTCCCTGCGCCCCCACCACCTGCGCTGCTATAAAGCAAATCTTGCCGCCGCCGGAGCCTAAGTCAAGGACGGTATCACCTGAGCGGAGAAATTGTGAGGGATCACCGCAACCGTAATCGCGGTCCAGAACTTCCTGGGGAATTATCTTCAGATATTTTGGATCATAGGACACAGGGCAGCAAAGGCTTTCCTGTCTTTCCAGTGCCGCCTGGGAATACGTGCGTTTCACTGACTGCTCGACACTGGGGATGGTAACGGACATAAACTCAACTCCTTGATTAACTGCAGTACTCTTCAGTGCTTAAGGTCACAGCGCGCTGTTTCCGGCAAATAGATGCCTGTGATTATAGCAGCAATGACGCTGGCAATGGCAACTACTGCAAAAGCTGCTCCCAGACCGGCTTTAGCGTCAATAACCGGGAGAAAAAACGCCCCCGAGGCAGCCCCGATGCGGGAAAAGGCTGTAGCACTGCCCTGTCCGGAGGCCCGCAGTCGCGTGGGGAAAACTTCTGCTGCGACAATCCAAGTGGTGGTATTGGGACCCGCATTGATAAAAATCTGGATACCGGCAAACATCGCCAGGAGCGCAAATTTGTTGATCCCCGCACCCGCGACGGCCAAAATTGTAAATAGTACCGCCATGCCGATAAAGCCGATGATCTGAAGCTGCCTTCGACCAAATCGGTCAATGGTATAGTACGCGATCGCAAAGCCCAGCAAGGTAAATATCGACAATCCACAGGTGCTCAAAACCACGGCGTTGGAACCGCCGATGTGCAGTTGCAGAAGCACGGTCGGGATCAGAAGACCAATCCCATAAACCGGCAGATCCATCAGGAACCAGGGCAGCAGCGCCGCCAAGGTAGTACTGCGGTAACCGCGACTCAAGAGGGTCCTGAAGGGCAGTGGCTCCAGCGACTGCGAACTTTTCCAACAATGAGATTCCGGCAGGCAGCGGGTGCGAATGACTACCAAGGCAATAATCGCGGGTATGGCACCGGATGCCAGCATGAGCCGCCATCCGAGTGTCGGCGATACCATCGACAACAGGGTCCAACCCACCAGGCCGCAGGCTAATGCGCCAAAGCCCCATCCACAAAATGCCAGCGTCATTCGCGCACCGCGATCATGACTGGAACTGACATCAGCTACATAGGTTGAACCAATTGGATAGCCAGCGCCAATGCCAATGCCCATCAGCAATCGCATGATAATTAATTCCGGCGCATTGCCGGCAAAGCTGGATAACAGGGCAAAAGCCGCAATCATACACATATTTAAGATCATCACAGGGCGGCGGCCCATAATGTCGGCTAACCGTCCCAGCGTTGCACCCCCAATTAACATGCCCAGAAAGGTAGCCGCCAATACCAGCCCCACCGCTATAGACCCAAGCTGGAACGCCGGCTTAATTTCAATCAGGGCAATGGCGACCATAAAATTGTTGTAACCGGATAAAAACAGTCCGAGGAATGCGATAAGCATAATTGAGCTAACATCGCACCCCGGCCCGGAGCCTGTTGCGCATGATTGATCTTTAGATTGTTCCGATGCCATTAAGATTACCCCTTGTTCATATTCCAGGACGTTTAACTTCTCACTTATTTTGTCACTGTTCATTACGGAAAATTAGCGGAACCCGGATGCAAACATCGCATCTACGCAGGATATTTATCGAGTGTGCGCACCAAGTAATCAGCCGCTCAAATCTCGCTGAAGTCTCGCTTATAGTCCGTCAGGCCGACTGCTTTGATGACACACAGCATCCATACCGTTAAATTGGTCTGGACACCGCTGTGAATCTTACACATCACCCTGACGCATTATAACATTCCGGGGCAAAAATTCAGGAAACAATATTTTGGCAGGAGCTAAGGCCCCCAGAAATACAGGACACGGATAACGTAAATGAAAGGTTTTACCCCCCCAAGCGCAGCCGGTGGGCATACGGAGCCGTAAGATTGCAGCGTGACGGTTCTGGCGGTGTGCAACCATGCTACGGCTATAAACAAACGCCAGCTACAGGCAACGGCCAAGGCCCATCGCAGAACAAAAGAGCTGTACCACTGATCGTCAGCGAATCAACTTTTTGAGCCTTTTACGAGCCTCGGGCGAAAGCGCGTCATTTTCTGAGGTTTTGGTGCCGGCATTGAGGAAGGCCAATTGGCGGGCGGCCTTGTCCATCAAAGCAAATTGCCGATCCATCAATCTGCAGCCCGCGCAAATAATAAGATGCACCGCAAGGGTTGCGCGATCCCAGTGGCTTAACTGCCCGTCGCGCCGGCGGCAGGACATTTCCGCAGCCGCCCGGCAATTCAATATTTTTGGAAGTTTTAACATCGGTTAATCCTTCACCGCGCCTACCTGCCCGATACCTTTTTTTTCCAGGCAATCCCGCAACCGCAGACGCGCACGATGTAGCAACACGTAGAGGTTCGTCGAACTGACGCTTAACGTCTTACACACCACGTCAGAATTCTGTTCATCCATAACGCTTAAAACAAATGCCTTCCGCTGTGCTTCCGGCAGCGCCTCCATGCAGCGCTGCAGCATTGGCAATACCTCTGATTCCATGGCCGAATCTTCCGGATTTACATGCCAGCGGCGCGGAAATTTTTTCCACTTTCCGAAACGCGAAAACATCCCGTCCACTACTTGATCGTCGGGAAGCGTGTCCGCTGCATCACGCTCCTGCCGGCGGAAATGGTCTGTAATTTTGTGTTTTAAGATACCTACCAGCCAGGTGGAGAATTCACACTGGCCTTTGAAGTTCTCTTTTCCCTTCAAGGCGGCAAGAAATGTTTCCTGCACCAACTCTTCGCAATTGGCCCGGTCCGCCACGCGCAATCTCGCATAGCGGAAGAGCAGATCGCCATACTGATCCACCCACAATTCCGCCGAGGGACATTTATCCGCCCGCCGCTGATCCAATTGTGTTGCCTCGCCAATACCCAAAGGTTGCTCCAAAATACGGCCGGTGATTCTATTCATCAGGCGAGCTTTCGCAGCGAATTATAATACTCCGATTTGCCATGCCCATCAATAATTTGTCCGCCGGGGGCCAGAGTATTTTGCTTAATTGCCCGCATTTCCAGTGTTGGCTCGCAATTCGCAGTACTGTTTTCGAAACCCACCCCCCACCTCCCGATAGTACGATGGTATCGCGGAGCCGGCCGGCGGTGCGGCAATCGTTTCTCCGGTTCCCACGTGTCCACGGTCTAACCGCAGAAGGGATGAAGTCGGCGCACTGCGTTGAGATGCCTGGCTGCATCCCATAGAAAACATAATCAACAACAATGCCAGAAAAAATGATCGCCTGTCAAAACCCTTTATTGCCTGCTTCTGGTTCACGCGAGACAGAACTTGGCCGATTGTTCAAGCATGGTCTACAGAGCTTATAATAGAACAAATGGAACTTTCCACCAGCACTGATCTTCCGCAACGCACGCTCAGGCGTGCCTTGGGTGCGGCGCAGCGTAAGTTGAATCGGCGGCTCCTGGCACGGCGAGTTTCCGGGGCGCTTGTCATGGGACTTATTCTGTGCTTCCCCCTTCTGCTGGTCATGCTGTACCTTAACCTGACGGTGCTGCACGCAATTATCGCTTTTGCCGTTGTTAATGGCATGGCCATTGCAGTGCGGTTGCTCACAGGAACTTGGGCCAATGGCATTGATGCGGCTGTACTTCTGGAACAGCAATACAAGGCACCTGGATTATTTATCACGGTGGCGGACATATTGGCTGGAACTGGCGGTGCCCAAAGACCTGGCCACCACGACACTGATATCCTTATGGCGGCAGCGAATTGCTGCCAATCCCCGCCCGCCGTGGCCACCAACATTTTGTTTACCACGTCCGCCGAGCTGCAAACCTGGGCCACGAATGGCTTGTTACTTATCGCCTTGCTGATCACCGCAGAAGTGGGACAAGCGGTGGTGCCCCATTTGGGCGGGCAGGCTGCCTCAGGGGTATCGCAGAAATCATCGCGGACGGCATCAGGCGTGGCAGCCACGGCCCCGCCGCGCCGCCTGCCGGGAGCTAATTCATCGGCAAAAACGCCGCGAACGCAGGTGATGCAAAACCCGCCGATGGAAAGGTCTTCTCGGCTTTTAGCGCAGCAGCGAGCCGCCGAAGCAATTCAGCAGATACAAGCGTCCATAACGCATTGGCTTTTGGCTGCAAAAATAACAGAACACGGCACAGCAGAACATACTGCCAACAAAAACCCCGGCAAGGAGAGTGCTGAAGCCTTGCAAGCGAAGCTCTTAGCTGCTGCCCGACTGCCCGGTGTTGGAACTAAAACCCAGACCATGTTACTGGCGGCGGCCCATGCGATTCACGCTTCATCGCAAGGCAGTTTCATACCGCTGTTGCACCGCATAAATCGGCGGCTTGAAGATTATCTTGCGTTAGCAACTGCCCACCGCGAGGCAATACGCAGAGAATCTGGCGCTCACGGCAATAGCTACCGTGCGGGCAACAATGCATCCCTTACAAAACACACCGGTTCGGGTGCAGGCAATCGCGATTTGGCAGATCAGACCGGGGATTCAAATAATGCTATTGTTACAGATATTCCATCCGGACAACCTCCGGCGGAGGCTAATGAACTGCGATGGGGTCAAGGTAATCCGGCGGATAATGTGAAAATTCCTGCCCGGTACCGGATGGCGGTGCAGCGGTATTTTTCTCATAGGCCAACGATTAAGGTTCGGCAGCAGCGCCGATCTATTAAATTATAAAGGCCGCCCTTTGTGGCAGCCTTTATGATAGGAGCATTCCCATGAAGTTATGGAAGGTTATGAAAATTTATGGTTCGTCGCTGACGTTGGTCACCTGTTTAATCTGATAAGGATTTTCCGGTGTCTTCCGCGTTGGTGCCTGAATGGCAGGCTTATCCAGCGGCGGTTCTTCATTGGCCGCCTTATTGAGTTCCTCGCGGGTTTCGGTGAGGCCTTTTTTGAATTCAAAAATGGACCGCCCCAGGCTCTTAGCAACGCCAGGCAACCGATTTCCAAAGAAGATCAGTGCGATCGCCAGAACGATTAGAAGATCCGGCCCGTCAAAAAGATTTCCAAAACCCAACGCCAATGGTAATGTGTTAATAGGCCCTAACATAGTGTATCACCTCGCAAAAAAGACGGCTGGTGGGCCTGCTTGTTTCCGCCAGCGTGACTGTTCCTTGGTATTATACTCATAACAGGCGGCAACACCAAATCCCTGTATTCGCCTATATTCGGATAACTATAAAACGGCCCGCAAGGTATTAGATCACCGCGAACCTTCATTATCAGGGTTTCATACGGGTGCGGCTGGTGAGGGGGCACGCGGCCGGGAATTTGGTTGTTTTTTCCCGGGCGTAATAAGCACGGAAAAGTTGCGACCGGTTCGACACATTCAGGCGGCGGTACAGCCGGCGAATATAGGAATGCACGGTATGAATGCTTAAGCCCAGTTTTCTGGCAATCTGTTTCTCACCGTCGCCGGCAAGTAAGCGATCCAGAATCTGCCTCTGGCGCTCCGGAAGCAGTTCCTGAATTTCCTGATTTTCATTTTCATCAGTGTGCCGTCCAGAAAGGTTTTGCAATTCGCGATGAAAAAGAGTGACCAGTGCTTCCGGCTCTGTGCATCTACCGCTGGCTTGTTCTGAATACAATAAATAGGTCACGCTCGCCCGGGACAGGGGGGGAGGAAGTGTGTCATGGAATGTTAATTCGATAACGGGATGCCGGGAATTTCCCGATGCACCGTCAGAGGTCTCCGCTGAGCCGGCACCTGGGGAAACGGTCCATGGAGGGACGAAACATGGTCGGCCAGGGCCCGATCGCTTTTGAACTTCCCGAACCGCGCGGTGCCGCTTTAAAGGAGATGGAAACTCGGCGGAAATGGGAACGTCAGGTGGCTTGGCCCAGCAAACCTCCAGCAATTTCATGTCACGTCGCGCGTTAGTTTTTTCCTGTTCCTGAATATAAAATATCCCGACCACATACATGTTTGAAATATGGGCCAATCCTTTAATCAAGGTAGTCCGCCAGACCGCCGTCATCATGGACAATCGGCCCAGCTGCGCCATGAGCCGAAGTAGGTCGCGCACCTCAGACACCCGCAGTGATTGAACATCGACCACAATTCCCTGCCTTTCGGTCTCCAACGCTAACTTCTGTCTGTACCGCTTATTATCACCTAAAACCAGGCAATATGTTACCTGAATTCATGTGGCGTGATGACGCCTGTTTAGGCGTCTTGTGGCCATCGACGTACGCTTTATACTTAATACCCAGAGGTGAGAGTGCTTATCTCTATGATTGTTTCGCTTGGATTTTTTGGGAGATTTACCATGAATTGCTTACGCCACCCCTTGTTTTCCGGGAACTCGACGGCGCGGCACAGTGCATCTGCGGCCATGATCATTTCCGCGGTCGCGGGGTTATTGGTAACCGGCGCTCGGGCTGGTGCCACAGTCACAGACGTTAGTTATTATGATTTTGGAAAAATCGCGATGTATGTGCAAACCGGCAATCTGACACCGGCGATTAGCACTTCCAATCCCTACACGTTTACATCAGATATTGGTTACGGATCAATGGGATCCGTACTGGCAAGCTCAACGTTAGCACTGCCGGCTGGTGCGACCGGAACCGTCACGTATGCCGCCAACAGCGGTAACGCCCATTTAAAATATTCCCAGTTTTACGCCACCGCCGCCGACCTTAATGCCGCCTTCCCGGATGGCAACTACACATTCACCATTAATACCAGCACGCCCAATACCTACACTTCAACGTTAGCACTTAGCGGCGTGACCTATCCGACAGACATCGGAACGCTTAGTAACACAAACTGGTCGGGTGGTGCACTGGTTATTGACCCCACCCAAAATTACACGTTTACGTGGAATGCGTCAGCGGATCTGCATTTAGATTTTGGTGTAAATAATACGGCTATTAACGAAAGCGTTTTTAATTCAGGAAGCGGCTTGCCTAGCAGCTATACGATGGCTGCAAACACGCTTGCGCCGGGACAAAGCTACGTCGGTAACTTGGATTTTGCCAACGCTGTTACAGACACGTCGCAAATTTCAGGCGTGCTGGGTGCCGCGTACTATCAAAATAGTACGCAGTTTACAATCATTACGACTCCCGAACCGGCGGCCGGTATTTTACTGCTTGCGGGCGTTGCGGTGATCGGGCTGCTGGCGCGGCGCAAGACGGCGGTGTAAATCATCCCGGCATACGCCGGATGACCACCAGCCGCTTTAGATATTGCAGTAAATTGTTCGCGTTTCCATGTTGCAGCGGAGGGCTGACACCCGCCCAATGCAGCGGTGCAACGTGTGATCATCAGTGGGCGCAGTAAAAAGCCCGCGAATACTCGCGGGCTGATGCGTTTGATCGCATGGGGCGGCTAAGCAAAATGCTTCGAAGACATCGAAGCGCCGCAGGGAACACAAATTACCGCCGGCTCGCGGATTTCTTCGTGCTCTTTTTGGAAGATTTCTTCGGTGAAGATTTCTTCGTGCTCTTGCTGCTAGCCGCAGCCTTCTTTTTCGTCGCCATTTGTATCACCCCCTTTCAATTTTGGAAAAGACAAAAATCACGACATCGTTATTATCGGCTGTATGGACCAATTATCATTAAACAAATTCCAGAATTTGTATATTTTTTTCTGATCCCGCTTTTTTTTACCTTCACTGCGTGGTGAGGACTTCCGAAAGATTCCGCGTAAGAACCTCTTCAATGCTAGTAGACGTTGATATGTAACGATATACCCCGCCACAGCGCGTAACACTTTGCGATAACTCATGACGCCATCGCTCCAATGTGGCACGATAAGCATTGCCGGCACTTTCGGACGTTGATATAGGCTGTCGCCGGCCGGTTTCCGGATCACGCAATATTGCCGAATGCTGGAAAGCCGGGGATTGCTCCTGCGGACATAGTGTGTGCAGCACGATCAGCCGCTGCGTGCGCGCTGCCAGGGCGGCAAACGTGCGGGTTAGTTCCTGCGGCGGCAGGCAATCGGAGATAAATATCAATATGTCTGTGCTCTGTTGCATTGCGCGGCGCAGCAGTTCTGGTATATCCATGACTCCGTTTGCCTTAAGCGCCCGGAGTTTTGCCACCATATCTGCTATGGCTGCATCGCGGGAGGTTGATGCAGTCACAAACCGCTGCGTGTGCTCCGGTGATGATGGCAGAAGTTTCACTTCATTGCGACCTTGCAGAGCAATAATACTTAGACACGCGGCCAAAGATCGAGCGAAATCAAATTTCTGCGGTGTTCCCAGTGTCATGCTGGCCGAGCAATCCAAGATAATTGTCACACGCATGGCATGTTGGGCGTAAAACAGTCGCACCACAAGCTGATCGAACTTCGCCAACTGCCCCCAATCTAAGTGGCGCAGATCATCTCCCTGCATATAGGCTCGGGAGTCTGCGGGATCTATGCTTATGCCCCGGCGGGTGCTGGATTGCCCCACAAACTGCGCCGAATGCTGGGCCGCCGTTGGAGACATGGCCAGATGCCGCAGCAAAATCAGCAGCTTGCGATCAGGCCAGGGTGCATCGGGCGGAGTCATGAGGCATTCTCAACACATGCGAATCGAAAACTTTTTCGTTGTTGTTTCTCCTGCAATCTCCGGTTAGCCATTACTTGAGGGATTCGATCTGCACAAGCTGGGCGTCGCGGGCGTCGGGGACAATATCACTGTGGCACACCGCTTTTTTGCCTTTATGCGCCAAAGCATGAATTTGTTCCTGCGTTAATACGCCGCGCTGCTTGAGCAGCTCTGCGCCTTCTGCGGATACACCGGCGGATTGTGCTGATTTTTTCGCCGGCTCAAAATTCACATCCTTACCGCTGGCGAATTCCTGAATTTCCTTACTGATTCGCATGGAGCACCAGTCGTGACCGCACATGGCGCAGAAATCAGTATCCACTTCTAAATCTTCATCGTGCAAAGCTCGAGCCGTTTCTCCGTCAAAGGCCAGTTCAAACATCTTCGGCCAATTCAGCGCTGCCCGCGCTTTGGACATATCATCATCCCATTGCCGGGCACCCGTAATGCCCCGCGCCAAATCACCCGCATGGGCTGCGATTTTATACGCGATGCAACCCGCTTTAACATCCTGCGCTTTGGGCAGGCCTACATGTTCCTTCGGTGTAACGTAGCACAGCATAGCCGCACCGGCCCGCGCCGCTTCCGTGGCACCAATGGCGCTGGTGATGTGGTCATAGCCGGGAAATACATCCGTGGTTAGAGGCCCGAGTACATAAAATGGCGCATCATCGCACACCCTCTGCTGAAGCTGCATATTCATAGCGATCTGATCCATCGGCACGTGACCGGGGCCTTCCACCATCACCTGCACCCCTGCCGCCCGTGCCCGATGCACCAGTTCGCCCAGCGTCTGCAACTCCGCCAATTGGGCGGCATCTGTGGCATCGGCACAGCCGCCGGGACGCAGCCCGTCACCCAAGGAGTAGGTCACATCATACTGCCGCATGATGGCTGAAATTTCATCAAACAATTCATACATCGGATTCTGCTTGTTATGCACAATCATCCACTTGGCCAACATGCTTCCGCCGCGACTGACAATACCGGTGAGCCGATTTTTCACCAACGGCAAATGCTGCTTGAGCACCCCGGCATGAATGGTGAAATAATCCACCCCCTGCTGCGCCTGGCGCTCAATTTCCTGGAGGATAATGTCATACGATAAGTCTTCTATCTTCCGGCCAATGATCATGGAATAAATGGGCACAGTGCCAATGGGGATGGTGCTGTGATCAATAATGGCCTGTCGACATTCCACGAGATTGCCGCCCGTGGATAAATCCATGAGGGTATCGGCACCAAATTTTTGCGCCCATTGCAATTTTTCAACTTCTTCCGCCGTATTGCTGGAAACCGGTGAGGCGCCAATGTTAGCATTAATTTTTGTAGTCACCATACGGCCAATGGCCATGGGGTCTAATCTTTTGGCGGATCGCAGGCCCTTAAAGGCGGTTGGATCCGTGATGATTTTGCTTCTCTGTGCTACGGTCTGATTGACCCACAGTTGGCGGGCATCATCGCGTGCCCCCGGATGCCCGGCATCCATGGATGCATCATATTGAATTTCCATCGGTGACGCCGCCGCCGATTGGCCGCCCGCCCCCTGTAAATGCCGGATATTGGCGGGAATGACCAATCGTCCGCGCGCTACTTCCTGTCGGATAAATTCCGGGGTCTGCGCCTCACGCTGGGCCACGCGAATCATTTGCGGAGTTATCAATCCCGCGCACGCGAATTCATATTGTGTAACAAGATTTTTTGCAGCCTGAATCATCATCGAACACTCCTTAAATTATCCGCTTCCGCGGTACTGTAAACCGATCTCAAGCCCGTCGGAATACGGGCGCAATACTATTACCTGCCAAAGTCCGCATCAGGTATGCTTACGTATACAACCGCAGCTTCGCACAGCAACACCGAAAGCAACCCCACCGGGACGGAGCCGAAAACGGGAATGCCGCAAAACAACGGCCCCGCCATCGCTCGCGCTCCCTACGCCGGTACAATCCGGGTCAGGTTCCAAGGGTTTATTCTCAGTTCCATTTACTCGGAACACCCCTGGCGAACAGTGCGGGATTATATCATATCAGTGGTCATGTTACCGCATTTACGGTGCATCACATATCCGGCGCAGCCTCACGCCGATCAGTTGTATGAATTGTCGGAAGAATCATTTATCTGGTTGACTTTTATTTTAATGCAGAGCACTCTGTGTTATAGAGCAATACGCCGGGGTTGGCGATTGCAGGATTAAATGAAGGGCTGTCCGATGCCTGATTGTCCAACTTGCGGAACAGAGCTACGGCAAAAGAATCGGGTGCTGCTGCTGGCAATTGGGGGTGTCATGATTACCGCAGCAGCGTTCGCGTTGGTCGTGCCGGCTCTATTGGTACCGGCGATACTGTTGGTAATCGTCGGCGCGTATGTGATCGTATGGGCCACACTGGGAAAAGCCATGTGGTGCCGCAATTGTAAAAAGTTTCCATTGTTCTAATCTTAAGGACAATGCTTGTGGGCAGGTGCTCAACGTATGGACGGGCGTATTTTCAGAGCAGTCTGCCGAATCCGGCAACGCCAAAATCAGCCAACGTGAAGCGTTTTTCTCAAATGGCCGGTCAATGCATGGACGGGTGAACCTTGCGGGTGAACGTCAGCGACATGATAAACATCAGCACAGCACTGGCGGTGAGAATTCCGAACACCACGTTAATGCCGAACTGATGTAACACCCAGCCCAGCGGCAAAAGACCTGCCGCGCCCAAAGCATTGGAAAGCCCCAGCGCGATACCCGATCCCAAGGCGCGGTTCTCCGGGAACATGTCCTGCCCGATCAACAATGTCGGCGAAAACGTGCTGAACATGGCAATGCCCAAAATAGCCGCTACGATCCACAACCACGGTCCCTGGGCAATGACTACCAGCGGCAATAAAAGCAACATGACAATACTGCTGCCTACCAGCACCGGCCGGCGTCCAAAGCGATCCGAAACTGTTCCTCCTGTGGCCTGCCCGATCACGCCAGTAATTAAAAGCGTGCTGATAATAGAGGCCCCGGAAACTAAGGCACCGCCACGGAGCTTCCACATCAGGGGAATAAAAACAATGGTTCCAAAAACCGCCAATCCGCGAAACGCGGAAAAACTCACCAGCACCAGAAAGGGCTTGCGATGCTCACGCCAATGAAGCTTTGGAGCACTTTGGCTCCGCGGGGGCAAACTTGGGATCAGTTTGATCATAAACGGCAGGGTTACCAGCATAGGCAACGCAATAATCCACAGGTTATGCAACCCCAGATATACGACGATCACGCTGGTTAACAGTGGCCACGCTCCGCGGCCCAGTTCGCCGCCGATCAAAAATAACGACAATCCCGCCCCGTGACGGCGTTCCGTTAAACTTCGCACAGCCGCCAGAGCCTGAGGATGAAAAATTGTACTGCCCAACCCGGACACCAATAGCAACACCAGCAGCACTCCCACATTGGGCGATAACCCCACCAAGGCTCCTGCTACGCAACATCCAAAGAGGCCGCCGATGATAAACATTTTCCCGCCCACTTTATCCGCCAGGATGCCGGCCACCGGCTGTAAGGCCTGCCCCATATACGTTGCCGCCATGATAATGCCTACCATCGCCAAGGGCTGATGCAGCGCGGTAAGCACCGCGGGAAGAATACCGGGCAGGTAAAACGCTGCACCATCATTAAGAAAATGAGTCCACGTCATACACACTAAGCTCGCGGCTCGTGAGCGGGTAGTAGAGTCATTGGCTGGTGGGGATAAATCCGTTGGGGCTGTTGTCATGGGGAAATTATAGCCGAGATTGTTATCTTATTCACAATGTTGCTTCACATTCCTATCGGGATATAGTTATAGGTAATCAACTGCATTTCCGGCTGCTACCTTGGTAGGTGACAGCTTATAGTTGGTTTTCTTTTTTAAGGAGGTCACTTATGGCCACCGTTGCATGCCTTCTGGCGGGCAAGTCCAGTCACGTCTACAGCATCAGCCTCGATGCCACAATTCTGGAGGCCACACAAAAAATGAACCGTCACCGCATTGGTTCATTGATGGTCACCGAGGGGGATCGCGTCATCGGTATTTTAAGTGAACGCGATATTCTCACCCGCGTTGTGGGGGAAGAGAAAAATCCGCGGCAGGTGAAAGTTGGCGACGCCATGACTTCCGATGTGGTAGTCGTAACGCCGGATACAACCATCGAAGACGCCAGCAGCATCATGCAGTCACGCCGGGTGCGGCATCTGCCGGTGTGCGATGCCGAAGGCCGCCTGCTGGGATTGATTTCCATCGGGGATTTGAATGCCCGGCACGCCAGTGACCAAGAGGTCACCCTGACGCACCTGCATGAATATTTATATGGGCGCGTGTAAGCAGGAGTCTGGCGGGAAAAAAGCCCCAGGATTTTTACTTACATTTGTTCTTACATCTCTTGGCAACTCATGTTAAGATGTTCGCCATGGCGAATACACGCGAAAAACCAATCACCAAACGCGGACGGGATACCCCCTGCGTGCGTCAGCTATCGGTATTTGTTGAAAATCGTGTCGGGGCGTTGGCCTCTCTAATGGGTATTTTCGAACACTCCGAAGTGCGCACGCTGGCCCTGACGGTTATGCAAGGGGTGGACTGCGCTATTGTGCGATTCGTATTCAGCGACGCCGATGCGGCGGCTGATGTCCTGCGTCAGAACGATTACCGTTTTTCCGTGTGTGAACTTGTCGCGGTGGAAATGCCGTCTACGGCCTCCGGCCAAGGCTTGGCCCGGATCGGCAAGGCGCTATTAAGCGCGGAAATAGATATACATTATGTCTATGGCTTGATCACAGATCCACATCGCTCGGCGGCGGTGGTGATCCATGTTGATAATCCGGCGTTGGCCAGCATGGTGCTTTCGGAAGAGCATTTTGTGCTGTTGGATGAAAATGACCTGCGATAGCGGGGACTTAGGTGACGGGTTACAGGGGACAGTTGTTTCGGGGGACCGCGACGCTCGGAGTTGGGTAGCACGCGTCAGGGAGCAGGCGGTTGCAAAACGGCGATTACGTGGATGGACTTCTCAGATTGGTTTACGATGATGGAGTATAAAATATGGGTGCGCTTTTTGGTCTTATTTCTCTGGCCTGCTTTATATTCTGGCTTTGGATGCTCGTTGACTTGCTGATGAGCCGCCACAGCGCTGGAATTAAAATTCTCTGGGTAATTCTTATGATTTTTCTGTCGCTGCTGGGGTCTATCCTTTATTTCTTTCTGGCGCGGGGCAAAGCAGCCTAAGCGATGAAAATTCGCCACCCGCCTTACCATGCACCTGTGGCCACATCGCGTACTGGGGTCATAAGGGTGTCGAAGGGTGCCAGGGTTGGTAAAACAGAGCTGGGGGCAGTACCGGCGGGTGTCAGGGCCGTTCCACCGCCGGCTACGCCGCCGCTGGAAGCATACGTGAAGATGTTATCACGGTTTTCACCCACATAGGGCGTCATGCACCACGCCACGTGAGCGTCGCCAAAGCCAACGTTCTGTCCGTCGCCGTTATGATTCCCGGAATTGAAAATAAAGTTACCGTAGGTATTGGCCATGGCTTGCGTGGGGTCCCGTTGGGCATTACCGGCTGCGGACGAATCGGCTGCCGGGGCCATATCCGAAACCATGGGTAGTTCGGCGCTGGCGGCATTGGTATTCCACCAACTGCCAACGATAAATGCACCGTTCATGTCATTCCAGGGAAATGAAATGGAATAGCTTTCGCCCTGGCCGGTAGTGGAAACGGTTCCCTTTACGACTCCGAAATTGGAATAATAGGTACTATTGCTGCTGTATTCATCCGAGGGCGCGGTGGCGAGAAGATCGGATGGGCATATAAAGCTCTTGGGCGTAATTTGTCCGCTTAGCACCATCAGCCACATGCAGGCCATCGGCGAGCCTTCCTGCCAAGCATTGCTACCGTACACGCTGTCCAAAATTGTGCCGATGTTTCCTGCGGAATCTGTAGCCGCTGCACCGGGGCCATTCTGATAAGTGGTGCTGGCCGGCGGCAACACGCTGGGGAACTGGCTCTGATTGCTTTGTGCATAAATAAACATGGATTGCACAATACCGCGCACATTGGCAGCGCATACCGCACGGTTCGCCAGTTCCTTAGCCCGCGCCAAGCTAGGCAGGAGGATGGCGATCAATAAAGCGATAATTGAAATGACCACCAATAATTCTATAAGTGTAAATGCCCGCAACTGCCCGTTTCTGTACTGCATGTCCAGATTCTCCTGTTCAACTTATAGTTATCGGGTAGAGCAGCCGCGGACTTAAGGGAGAATCGAGAAGTTGTCTTGCAACGTCATATAACCTGAGCATTCTGGATTGTTTTGGGACCCGGGGGCGTAGGTTACAGGGGACAGGGGACAGGTTACAGAAGAAGCAAAATAGCAGCGCAGCGCTTCAAAACCTTCTAACTCCTAACTCCTAACTTCTAGCTTCCAGCTTCCAGCTTCTAACTTCTTTCCCAACTAAATCCCTGCGCCCTGATCCAGATGAATGCCGCATTCTTTTTTTTCCAAGCCGGCCCAGCGGCCGCTGCGCTGGTCTTCATCTGCCCCGACCGGGCGCGTGCAGGTTTCCGGATTGCAACCGATGGAATTGTATCCCAGTTCCCACAGCGGATGGTAGGGAAGCTCATGCTTCTTCATATAGTGATGTATATCACGATTATTCCATGCCAACAGGGGTGAAATAGCCCAGCAGTTGACGCGCTTATTCCACTGCACACTCTGCAGGGTTGCGCGATGATCGGATTGATGCGATCGCACGCCCCGCAGCCACGCTGCAGGAGCCAATTCCTGCATGGCGCGGTCAAAGACTTCATTTTTATTGGCAGCGCAACACGCTTCTACGTTATGGCGCACGCGCGGGTCCGGCTCGCCGTTGACGGTCAACCAGACTACCGGATCATGGCGACTATGATATTCGCGCACATTCAAATGAAAGCGTTGCCGCAGGGCCTCCATAAACGTCAGCGTCTGCGGAAACAAATAGCCTGTATTCACCAGCACGATGGGAATATCCGGACGAACCGACACTGCCAGATGAATCAGACACATGCTTTCCGCGCCGAAGCTGCTGGTCATGATCAAATCCGTTCCGAACGTCCCGGCCGCCCAGCGGACCAGTTCTGCGGGGTCACGATTCTGAAAATCCGCATTGATTTTTTCAACATCAAATACTGGAGAAATAATAGATGCACTCATGTTGGCAACTCCGTTGCTTGCCGGGCACGCTGCAAGTTCCACGCCTGTTCCAATCGATCCAGATATTCCACGGGCACACGCACATTGTCACGCCCGAGTCCCAGGGCAATATCCGGCTTAGGCGTGCCATGAAAATCTGATCCACCGGTGGTGATCAGGTTATAGCGGCGGGCTAATTCCAAAAACAGTTGACTGTCCTGCGGGCGATGATCGCTGTGCCAGGCCTCAATGCCGTCGAGTCCTGCCTCCACCAGATTGGCGATCACATGTTGGAGTTGGGCTGGATTTTCCGTGCGCAGTTGCGTGGGATGGGCCAGGACTGCTAACCCGCCGGCGGCATGAATACATTCCAGCGCCTGCCGCGGGGTCAGTCGCTCTTTATCAAAATAGGCCGTCCCGGTAGTTCCCAGATAAACATCAAAGGCCTGTTTGACCGAACTCACGCAGCCCGCATCCACCATCGCCTGGGCTATGTGCGGCCGGCCCAAAACAATGGCCCGCCCGTCAGCCGATCCACGCCGGGCAATGGCCTGCACCTGCTCCAGCGTGATGCGGCAACCTAATTCATTGAGCCGGGCAATAATCCGAGGGTTGCGATTATCCCGCCCTTCCAGCAGAATGTCGCTCATACGCTTAAGCCCCGGTGAAAGCGGATCAATGTAATACCCCAGGATGTGCATGGTTCCCGGATGTGGATATTCCGCGGAGATTTCAATTCCCGGTACAAAACGCAAACCAATTTTTTGCGCTTGTGCCCGGGCCTCCAGCAAGCCGTTGCCGCTGTCATGATCTGTCAGTGCCAGGCCCACAAGTCCTGCTGCCTGGGCGCTGTTGACCAGTTGTGTGGGCGTTAATGTGCCATCGCTGGCGGTACTGTGCGTATGTAAATCAACGTATTGCGTGGCCATGTTACCCATCACCCCTGTTGGATCAATCGCCCGAGTCGGCGAAGATAAGTGAAAATAATTTCCACAGCCTGCGAGGCTGATTGCTCGTGGCTTTTTATATGAATCTCCGGGTTGACCGGCATTTCATAGGGGGCGTCAATACCGGTAAAACCCAGTGGTTTGCCAGCCGCCACGGCTGCGCGGGCTTTTTTGTAAAGCCCCTTGGGATCGCGTTGTTCGCAAACTTCCACCGGTGCATCAACAAACACTTCTACAAATTCATCCGGCCCCACAAGCTGGCGCACCCGCTGGCGATCCGCGGCATACGGACTGATAAAACTCGCAATAACAATCAACCCCGCATCCGCCAGCAAGCGAGCTAATTCACCAGCCCGTCGAACATTTTCTGCCCGGTCCTGCGGGGAAAATCCCAGATCGCTATTGAGACCGTGCCTTAAATTATCCCCATCCAGCACATACGCCGCATGACCGGAGGCGATTAACGCATGTTCCAAACCTACGGCAATCGTAGATTTCCCGCAGCCTGAAAGACCGGTCAGCCAGACGATGCAGGGGCGATTATGTGTAGCCGCCGCCCGATCGGACGCAGTTACCTTGGACGAATGCCAAGTTATGTTAGTCGCTTTTATTTCAGCCATCGGGATAACCATCCGAGAAGATCAACGAGCCGTTACACAGCAAATCCGCGAATAAAGCGGAAAACCACCCATTACACACAACACCTATCGGTTAAGTGTGCAATCAATAATACGCCCCTTGGCCTGCAAATTCAAGTTATACCGCGCCGCAGGGATTTAACGTAATTAGTCGCTACAATACCTATTATGGATGAAGCCCAACCTGATGACTTGGAACTTGCCGAACCGCTGGCGTTGCCGGATTCCGATGAGGGTATGGAAGCGTTGACGTTTAACATACGCCATGATTTGCAAAAGCGGCTGGATATTTATCTGCGTGATCGGCTTTCCACGCATTCACGATCCATGCTGCAAAAATTAATTAAGTCCGGCACGGTTCTGGTCAATGGCCGAGCCGCCAAAGTCAGTACCTTGTTGCGCAGTGGTGATCGTGTGGAATTACAGGTTCCGCCGACGGTCCGACGGGAAATATTGCCGGAAAATATTCCGCTGGACATTTTGTATGAAGATGATCACTTCATCGCCATTAATAAACAGACCAATTTGCTGGTGCATCCGGCGCGCGGCCACTGGACCGGCACGATGACCAACGCCTTGGTCTATCATGCCCAGCAAACCGCAGGAACACTTTCCGTGGGCAGTGACCCCTGGCGGCCGGGGATTATTCACCGCCTGGATCGCAACACCACCGGCCTGATTCTTGTAGCCAAAACGGATCAGGCCCATTGGCGGCTGGCTGGGCAATTTGAGCGTCGATCAATTCGCAAAACCTATCTGGCGATTATCCATGGTTCGCCGCCGCTGGATAGTGATCTTATTGATGCACCCTTGGGCGTGCATCCGGTCATGCGGGAGAAATACACGGTGCGCGAAGATATTGGCCGCACCGCTCAGACGGTTTATCAGGTCAAGGAACGTTTTAATCGCTTTACACTGCTGGAATTATTTCCCAGGACGGGCCGTACCCACCAGTTGCGTGTCCACTTAAGCCATGTCGGATTTCCTATCGTGGGCGATGTTATGTATGGCGGTCGCCCCGTATCACGCCGGGATATTACCACCAAGTCCACAGATTCAGTGGACGCTATGATTTCCCGGCAGGCCCTGCACGCCTGGAAACTCCAGTTTGTACACCCTGGCAAATTCAATCGTATGGCCCTGGAAGCGCCCGTGCCGGGGGATATTGCCGAATTTTTGACGCTCCTGCGGCAATATGACCGATGAATAGCGCAGTAACGCCAACCGCCCGTCCTGCCGCTTTCGGCGGTTCGGGCGATTCGCGTGAGTAAGATAATTTGAATTGCATCATGCACCGGACTTTCCAGTATCGGAGCGCCACATCTGGATTTTTTGTGCATAGCCGGAGTGTTTGTCCATGGTAGCGCCGGAAGTATTAGAACAGTGTCAACGAATCATTGACTATCGCTTTGAGAATTTACAACTGCTGGATGAAGCCCTTACCCATGCCTCATCATCACCCAATCGGCGCAGCTCTAATGAACGGCTGGAGTTTCTCGGAGATGCAGTGCTGGGATTGATTATCTGCCAGAAAGGCTACGAACAATTTCCCGAGTGGCTGGAAGGGCAACTCACTATTCTCAAATCATCGGTTGTGAGCCGCAAAACCTGTGCGGAAGTCAGCAATAAGCTTGGTCTTACGGACTTAATCCACGTGGGTCCTGGCATGGACAAGCCCGGGCGACTACCCAGCAGTTTGGCGGCCGGCGTATTTGAATCAGTGGTCGGAGCGATCTATCTTGATGGGGGCTTTGAAGCCGCTGGTAAATTTATCCTTCAGCACATGCAGCCCTGGGTAGACCATTACGCGGATGGCGAGCATCAGATGAATTTCAAATCCATGCTCCAGCAATACGCGCAAAGAGAATATGGCTGTACTCCGACGTATGAAGTTCTTGCCGAAGAAGGGCCGGACCACAAAAAAACATTCCGCATACGCGTCAATATGCAAGGGCAATTTTACGAAGGCACGCAAGGCCGAACAAAAAAGGAAGCCGAACAGGAAGCCGCACGACTGGCGCTCTTATCCCTGGGCGCATTAGATGCCGCAGGCGAAATGATCGTAGAGCCGACATTGCCGAGCCACAATCACGACAATCAGCCGACCCCATAATTTGTTAATGTGCTATTCAGGCCGTCAGTGAGAATGCAGCTTTCGCGTTCGCATGGCCAGAGCCGGCAGTGCCAGCAACATGGTGCCTAGAAACACCAGAGGCAACGTGGCTGGCTGGGGAACGGCGAGCGGGCTTATGCTGGAGGCGCAGTTGGTGATGGTATTAGCGTCAAGGGTCACGGCACCATTACTGGCCAAGGCACTGCCATCGGCGATCGTCGCACCGGTGTTCATTGTAATGCTGGTAAGCGCGAGAATATGACCTTCAAATGCGGTGGTAGTTCCCAGTGTGGCGGAACTGCCCACCTGCCAGAATACATTGCAATCGGGCGTCGAGCCGGTGTTGATGCTTACGACCGAGGAGGCACTGGCGGTGGTTAGTGTGCTGCCGATCTGGAAAACAAACTGCGCATCCGAGTTGCCTTGCTCATTAAGGGTAAGCGTGCCCGTGAGCTGCGCTGACGACGCAAAGAAATAGACGCCCGGGGTAAGGGTCAGGCCACCCAGGTCTGTGCCGGTTAATGTTTGCGTTGGGGCTAAGCCCGCTGCTGCGTTGTATGCACTGGTCAGATCCGTCTGCGCTTGTGCCGCTGCCGCGTCTCCCATATCGGTTGCGTAGGGTGCCTTTATCGTTCCCGGCGGAAATCCGGTGATCGCAGTGCCCGGGCTGACACCAACATTCCCGTTGTTGATTACTGTGTTCCCGGTATTAGTCACGGTAGAGCCCGCCAGAACCGCAAAATTCCCCGCCGATCCCAGCGTGATAGCGGCTTGAGCCTTCAAGGGGACCCCAGCCAACGGTGCAATTGCCAAAAGGATAAATATCTTGCTTCTCATAGTGCAACTCCCTGATAAAAAGGTGACTGACCGAAATGCCAACCACCGTTCACATTTCGCGGACGAAATTTTCCGCCCGTAACTAAGAACCAGTTTCTCCAAACGAAAATTGGCCCCACTATTAATTGTTAGCAAGCAAACTCTATGCCAGCATCGAAGACAGACAAAGCAGGCATAGACTATTTGTGGCGCACAGGCCCAAAATTTGTACGACAATCCCGTGATCGCCGCCGCGGCCATCGCTGCAGCGTAGGCGACCGGGCCTGCTGGATAAATTAGCGATAAACTACGGTTTTACTTGCATTTTCTGCACGCCCAGAGGTGTTGCATCGAGACTGGAAAAGGGTCGGTTCCGTTGCCGATGGCGAGCATATGTGTTATGTGTCTGGCCTAAACTTATTTCCGTTTTCCATTTTGGCGAATCCGGCCAAACTGCCGCCAATCGCTGCCAAAAAGCCACGCCCGACAACTTGACGTTGCCAAACTGTCCTGTCGCGAGGCCGTTTTTCACGCGGAGGTACTATTGAGCAAGATTATCTCAGGTTGGCGTGCAAGCGGGGAAATTCCTGTTCAGCTTGGGTGGGGTCATCGACTGGCGCGAATTTTTTTTCAGCACACCGCCCGGGAATCTGTGTGCCTCGCGTTATATAGCCCCGTGGTGATAACCCGGTGGTAATTGGCGGCACGGGATCAACCACCGGATTATCATCCGGTGCTCCGGCGGCGCGGTGCGTTGCATCGCGTTGCATTATCGCATCGCGTCATGGAGCACCGCGGTGATAACCCGGTGGTAGATTGAGGACTGGCTTTGGTGATTGCAACTTCAAACGGCGACTTTGAATTGGATCGCGGGATGCGGATCGTAACCGATGATTTTGAAATCATCATACGTTAATTGATCAAAGGGCTTACGGGCAATTTCCAGTCGCGGCAGAGGCCGGGGGGAGCGTGTAAGTTGCTCTCGCAAGCCGGCGAGATGGTCATATTCAGCCATGCTGGCGTTGCTTTGAGCAACGTAAATGTGGGCATCAACAATCGTATGGGCGAATTGGCCCACGCCCAAATCGCACTCCTGGGCGATCATTTGTGTCAAGGTGGCGTAACAGGCCAGATTGAAGGGGATTCCCAAGGCGATGTCGCCGGAGCGTTGGGAAAGGTGGCAATTAAGTTTGCCGTCCAGTACCTGAAATACAAAGCTGTAATGGCATGGCGGAAGTTTACTGGTTTCGGCGTTGCCGGGTTCCCAGGCGCTGACCACAAGCCGGCGGCTATTGGGGTTGCGCTTTATTTCATTGATGACATAAGCGATTTGATCTATTTCCTGTATAGGCGCAGCGGCCTGACCGGTTTGGGAGATCGGAGCGTGGCTTTTCTGCACCGGGTGAGGAAATCTTCGCCAGTAGCGGCCATAGGCGGTTTCCAGTTCGCCATTTTCATCCGCCCAGGCATCCCATATCTTGGTCTGCTTTCGCAAATTGCGAATATGCTCTTCTCCGGAAAGATACCAAAGCAGTTCCTTAAGCACAGCGGGATAATTAACCTTTTTAGTGGTCAGCAAAGGGAATCCATCCGCGAGATTCACTTTGTAAAATGCCCCGAAGTAACTAATGGTATCCACACCGGTACGACTGGCCTTGCGGGTGCCTTGGTCCATGACCAATTTGACCAGATCAAGATATTCTTTCATCCGTGGTTCCAGCTAGTATGTTAAAAAGGCCGCGATGAGTTTACATCGCGGCCTTTACGAATATGGAGGCAAGGGGGCTCGAACCCCTGACCTTCTCGATGCCATCGAGACGCTCTCCCAACTGAGCTATGCCCCCGATTCGCGCATGTTTAAAGTACCCGAATCCCACGTCCGGGTCAAGGATCATGCGGTATTGACGGGTTAATCGGTCAGATTGAATTCGTGCAGTAATAATTCAAACTGTTTGTGATATTCCTTGCCGCCGATTTGTTTGCCATAGAGCGCGACAAGCTGCTTCAACGCCGCGCGGGTCTGATCCTGATAGGCGTTGGCTTTCAAATTGCAGCGAATAAGATAGTAGTAGGCCTGCCAATAGATTTCCGATCCCGGCTCCAGTTGTGGAATCAGTCGCACATAAATGCTGTGGGCATGTTTGAAGTGTCCGGCTGCAAATAAAGCGCGGGCGGCACCAATAAAATTGGTCATATCGGCGGGGCGCTTCTTTTCCAGCGCTTTGAATATTTCCCAGGCCTGCTGGCCTTGGCCGGCGCGGCTTAGTTCTGAGGCCATGATCTGCTTATATGCGTATATATCCTCTTTATTTTTGTGGCCGGGCTGGCCCTGCAGCGAGCTAATCAACTGATTGAGCAAGGTGGCGGCGCTGGTGGCCAGGCGCTGAGACTTGGCGGGATCCGAGTGCCGCAGGCGGCGACTTTCCTGATCATACTGGCCAATGAGGCCTTTGATAACATCGGCTGCATTCTGCGTGGACTGCCCGGCAAATTTCTGCACCAGCGGGAGAATTTTCTGACTTTCTCCAGCCAACTGATATTGCCGAATGCGATAACGTAAAAGTATTCCGCGCAATTTCGGAGATAGTTGGCCCTGCATAGCAGTGAGCCGATCAAGAAATTGCCCCGCCCGGTAGGGATTTCGCAAGGGATTAATAGCGGTTGCAGTCTCCAGCATGAGAATATTGGCCCGGTAGTTTTTGGCGCGAGCCAGCGCTTTTTTGCTGGCGGATGCCGGAGGATGATTCAGCAGATGCAGATACGCTGAGGCGGCTTTAAGCAATTGCCGCGCGGCAGCCCGTTGCTGCGTTTTTGGAAGCTTTTTAGTTCCCAGAACACTAAGCTGCTGCGCACGGATGCGAACCAACTGATATTGGGCATCGAGATAAAGCGAATTGGTGGGTGTAATAGCGTCAAATAATTTAATGGCAGCGGAATATTGGCCGGAGTTTTCCAGTTGGAGTGCATAGGGAAACCGAATTTGCGGATCATGAAAATGCTGCCAATCGAGGCTGATGGCCTGGGTGGTAAGAGAACTGATGCTTGCGGGCACCTGACGCGATTCATTAAGTTGCGCCAATTCCGACAGAGCCATGGCAATGGCATGTTTGGCCCGCGGATCTGTCGGGGCTATGCGAACAAAGGTTACATTCATGCGGGCGGCCAACTCCAACTGACCCAGTTGGGACGCAGTGATAGCGGCAATCAGTGTGGCCTCTGCCCGGATGGATAGCGGAAGCGATTTTTTCTTCAGGAGACTTTCCGCGGTGGCCAGAGCCTGGCGTTGATTGGCGCGTGTCGGACTTTGTGCATCAAGCCAGGCGAGAGCCAGAACCTGCAGGGGCGGCAACGTGGCTGAATCGGCTTTTGCGGGAATACTTTGCGCCAGATGGGTGAAAATCAGGCTTTGGTATTGGGGTGCTTTACTGATGACATCACTGACAATTTGTTCCGCCGCCGTTTGTGCTTTAACCTTTTGGATTGGATCTTTCAGGGTTTTAGCGGAGGCCGTGGCAATGCGGAAAGCCAGAAGTTGCTCCCCCATTTTGGCGCTGACGGAGTTGGCTCCAGCCTGCTTGGCGGTCCAGGCCATGAATGTTTTGAGCTTAGCGCCGGCCTGCGCGTATTTTCCGCTGCGCAGCAAGGCTGTAACCTCTTGATATCGTGCGTCATACTGCAGCCACACCGGCGCATGAGCACTCTGAGCAGCGGTGAGATCGTGGACGGCTTTGTTGTATTGCCCATTATGAAGATACGCTTTGCCCCGCAGCAGCACGGCGCGGTAATAAACCCCGTTGTTTTGTGATCCGGCGTAAACAGAGATTCGTTTAACTGCGGAAGCCAGGAGGGCCGGGCGAGCCTTGCTGCCAGGCGGTGTGGCAAGGCCCGCGAAATAATCGGCATAGGCCAGATAATAACCGGAGTCACGCTGTCCATTGAGGGCGGTGGTATAGAGGGCTTCATCGGCATGGGTGAAGGTGGTGGCATTGTTGAGTTTTGTAACCACAGCCGAATAGTGCCGAATCGCTATTTTCAACAGATTGCGGGCCAAGTTGGCGGCCGGCAAGAGTTGTTGCCGCAGATCCGGCGTGCCGGACCAGAATTCAATTTGATTGACCGCATTGCTGGTTAGATGGGCCAGGATAAATTGTGCCTGAACGGTTGCCCATCCGGGATCAACAGAGTTACCTGTGGATTTGAGATAGGCGGTAACATCCTTAATAAATTCTGTGCCCATGGGTTGTTGTCTGGCGGGATCATTTTTGAATTGCTCCCACGTGCAGAAGATGTTGGCCGCACCATACAGCGCCTTGTCGGCGGGCGTGGCCGCTTTTTTTAACGCGGCGGTGATTTTGGTGGTGGCATGGGTTTGTTCCAGTTGTGTCACGATTTGCGAAGCTGTGGCGTTCGGCGGCAACACGGGAACTGGGGTCGGGGCTGCGGCGGCATGGATCACGCACGCGGCGGTCAAAGAAAGTATAAATGTCAGGCTGGCGACGTGTTTTTGAATTCCATGCATGGTGACAAATCCCTTACTGAAAACCGCGTGTACGCGGTAACGATATTCCGTGAAGCATTGGAGCGATGAACAACTTCAAGGCCGCACAGCCTCAAAAGCTCTCGCTTCCCGGGGCCGTAATTACTAGGCCGGCGGGGGCCGAAACGCCACCCGTTTGAAGCGGGCTTGAATGCAGTCACTATACGTTGTGATAACATCTTTATAAGGTACACCGTTGGACGGGGAAATAAATACCTCCACCGGTACGCCTTTGACCAGAGCCTTTTGTTTGTTGGTCAGGAAAGTGGCCAATTCTCCGGAAAGATCAGCGGTTTGCAGGCCGGGCAAAATGGCGATAGTGCGTGTACCCCGGACCCGGAGTTTAATGTTGATGCGGGTGGGAGGCATGGCATTGGTTTTAACATCGGATAAACCACCCTTGACTGCCGGGGTGTTGTTGGTTAAGTACCAGTCGGGGCTGACAAATGAGCTTCCCAGCATAAAAAATATCAGAATAACCATCACCACGTCCACCATGGGTGTCATATTGGGACCGACATGATGGGCGGTGTGCATTCCGCGGCTTTTATGTTTTTTTGATTGTGCCATGGAAACCTCTAAGCATTATGTTAGCCGCGGCGTCAGCCGGGCCTTCGAGTCATAAAATGAATGCTGGCAATACCAGCCTGCGCGCAGCTGATCAACACCGGCGCGATAAAGCGATAGGGAATGGACCGGTCGGCCCGCAGAATAACTTTTATTGGAGGGTTGCTGCCTTTATGCTTGCTGGGATAAGCCTCCTTACGCAGATAGGCCGCCAATTGGCTTTCGGGAATCCGGTTGTTCCATATTAAAATCGATGGCATGGCGTGATCACCGTAACCGCCACTGGGTGGCACAAGGTTGATAATCAACTGATTGCTTTTATTGCGCAGATCTTTACCGTTTTTGGCGGCGGGGATTTTTATTCCTTTAACTGACGCCGCCTTGGCAATATGGCCAACCAGTAGAAAGAAGATAATCAGACACATGATAATGTCAATCAGGGGCGTGACATTCACATGCACATCCTGCATCGGTTTAATGCCGCGAACTTTCATGGTGTAGACTCCTGTTTAGCCCGTTGGCGTTTCCCGGCCTCCGCCCCGCGTTGACCGCCCACGCGAATTAGCGTCACACGCCCGCCGCGGTATCACCTGATCCGGCGCTGGTTCTGCGCGGCACGGGTCGGGCCATGGGCTTACCGCTTTCCGACGCCGCCGCTGTAGCGGCAGCTTTATCCGCCGGCCGCAGGCTTTCCAGCAATTCTTCAGAAAGCACGGATGCCCGACTGACAATTTTATCCAGCCTCATGCGGAAATAACCAAACGCGATCAGCGAAGGAATGGCCACCGCCAAGCCGCCGAAAGTATGCCATAATGCCGTCGCGATACCAACCGACAAATCTGAAACTTTGGCCTGGCCGCCGGCGTGATGCAGAGCATCAAATGCTTCAATCATACCCAGTACAGTTCCCAATAGCCCGATCAGCGGCCCGATGTTCCCAATGACGTTAAGCATCTCGATACGCCGAAATAAATTGGCGGTGTTTTCCGAAACCGCACTTTCCAACCCCTCACGCATGGCACCATAGCCCAGATGTGCCCGGCGAATACCCGCCTGCATGGCCTTGCTGACAAAGGATTGATCCGCGGCGGTGAAATCAATAAGTTCCTTGAGTTGCCGGGAATCAATAAGTGAACGGATGTGTTCGGTGGTTTCAATCGGCGCAATTTTACTTTCACGCAAGTGTATAACGGCATCGAAGATCAATGCGATACTGGCCAACGAGGCACCGGCCAGCACTACGATGACGGTAATATCCAAACCCCAAAGAATCGGATTGGGGTTATAGGTTCCAGTGGTGGCACCGCCGCCGCCCGCGCCTTGGGCCATGGCTGTGCGGCCCAGGGCCAGCAGCGTACCACCAAATAATAAGGCAAGAAGCATGATGCGGAAACGGGAATGAGAATAACGGCTGAACATAAAACGACTCCTTTGAATTTATTATCGGCTAATGCCGAATAGTTACATTTATTTTCTCGGCCCATCGGCCGTCGGATGTTATAAACTATTCCTTAATAAGACGGTACTGGCCGCCGGTTTCTTTGGCGATTTTCTTCAAGGCACCTGAATAGAGCTTTAATTGCGCCACGAATTGCCGGGATTTACCATTCAAAAACGTGTACGTAAATACATGCGTGCCATGAGTATCCATTTTTTTCACGATCCGGGCCAAACTGGGATCAAAGCCGCCATTGGTGACAAAATAGATAATTTGCGGATGCAATTTAAAGGCCAGGCGAAACGCATTTTCGTACACCGCCAAGCGTCCCCGGGCCGCGCCGGCAGGTTGCACTTTGGAAAATTGGTTCTCGAATAATTTTTTTGCCGGCATCGTGGCGTGCACGAGGGCCAGCCTACCTAGGGAATGGGCTTGCCGACTTACAAGAATGACCGAAAACCGTTGGATTGGAACCATTCGCCCCACCGACTTCCGCAGTTCTCTGGCGACAAACTCAAAATTATAGAGCATTAATCCGGAGTGATCGATGATATAAATGATTCGCGTGGCATTGCCCCCGCGGCCAATAAACGACGATGGCGGCCCCGATCCCATGCCTCCGCCCGGCACACCGAACGAAGCCAGCGGGCCGCCCGAGGATCCTCCCTGTGGTCCAACAGCAATAAAACTTAACGCCTTGGTGGCGGAAGAATTCAATACCGCCGAGACCGAAGTTTGACTGGTGCTGGCATAATGGGAAAGGATATGCTTGATATTTTGCCTGGTCTTTTGCAATGGGTTATGGTTTGGTCCAGAGTTGGGATTACCGCCCGGATGCGTAGAAAAATGCTGAGCCCAGGATTGGGGAACAATAATCGGATGCGCTCGGCGGGTGACAACAGCATTAATAGCTTCTAAAGCAAAGAAAAACAGAACAAGCAATCCCAAATGAAAAAGCGCCGAAGCGATCCACGGAGTACCCTTATCAAGCCAAGCCGGCATTTCACCGCTACGGCTAGACTCATCCTCCGGCAACGGATCTTGATTCTCCGGCTGGGGGAACTGCGGCCGTGAGGATGCCTGACTCATTAGAAAACTCCGTATGCCTCTGCCATCGCTTTGCCCATGCGGCGTTGCCTCTGCAGGCGGCCAGATGAGCTCGAACGCTTCACAGCATCACACCCCATCACGCCGCCTGGAATCATGTCACGGTTCTGTTACCAAGCGGCCTCAACACTCCAGCGATGCTGCCTATCATTATTAGTCGAATGCAACCCGCGTGCCATACCTGAATATTTATCGGCACAACCAAGCAAAATCAATAATTTCACGTGCCGTTGTTCGTGCCTTCCAACAAATTTCTATGACATAATTGACACAGAAAAGCCAAAGCCTTGCCAGGTGTGTCATAACAGTCGCGTAAGATCAATGATTAAAATGCGGCAATAGTGTCGCTTTTCTCCCCGTTCGTAAAAGAAAAATAAATACCCGGAGCGTCAAATATTCTAAAAGGTTGTCGTTTCACAGTGGGCCAGACGTGGCGCTAGAATTGGTAGAAAAATACCAACACGGTTTCCCTGTATGCCCGTTCTCATCGACATTTAATGCCGGCCCTCGTTAACCAGAAGTCTGTCCGACCAATCCCCGCACTGCCACCGTGGGTCCAGCGGCTGTAAGCCGAGCGGCCTGTCCAGTAGCCATGTCCGGCAGCCATGGCGGACGCGGCTTGTTGCGCTTAAAATGCCTCGGCCTGATTGCCCAGTGGCCGGATCAGGAAAGTCATGGCGCATGACTGATCCGGTCGATGAAAGTACACCATGAAGGAAAGCAGAGCATGAAATTGGAAATTCCCGCCAGTTGCCGCACGGAGCCGATGAAGGTGCTTTTAACCGGAGCCGCCGGTTTTCTCGGATCACACTTGGCGGAAGCGCTGGTAGGTCTGGGGCATGACGTTACCGGTGTGGATTCCCTGATTACCGGCGCTCGGGAAAATCTGCGGAGCCTGGAAAATAATCCGCACTTCAGACTTATTGAACATGACCTGGCCGCGGGCCTGCCAGCTGAGGTTGCCGCCGGCCAATACCACCGCATCTGGCATCTTGCTAGCCCGGCCAGTCCGGTGGGATATGTGAAGCATCAGGTGATCACCTTGAAAGTTAACGCCATGGCAACGATAGCATTGCTGGAACTGGCGGAACGCTGCAAGGCCCGCATGTTCATCGCTTCTACCAGCGAATGTTACGGCGATCCGCTGGAACATCCGCAGCGCGAAACCTACTGGGGACATGTGAATCCTGTGGGTATGCGCAGCATGTACGATGAAGCCAAGCGATTCATGGAAGCCGCCACCATGGCTTATCATCGCGAGCGCGGCGTTGATACGCGAATTGTCCGAATTTTCAATACCTACGGCCCCCGGCTGGCCATTGATGACGGGCGAGTGGTCGTGGCCTTTATCAAGCAATCGCTGAAAGGCGAGCCGCTGACGGTGCAGGGGGATGGCTCACAAACCCGATCTTTGTGCTATGTGGATGATGAAATTCGCGGTTTTATCATGCTCATGGAATCGCAACCGTATCATCTGCCGGTGAATATTGGCAATCCTGATGAGGTCACGGTTCTGCAACTGGCACAGGAAATCCGGGAACTGGTCGGATCAAAAAGCGAAATCATTCACATGCCACTGCCACCGGATGATCCACGTCAGCGCTGTCCGGATATCGCGCTGGCGAAAAATCTACTGCAGTGGACTCCCGTAGTGAATCGCCGCGACGGCCTCAAACGCACAATTGAATATTATCGGAAAAAAATCCAGGCGTGAATTCCGCGGCAGGTGGCAGAATAATCTTTCGAGTTGGCCGGTTATCGAACACGGCACCACCGGTAAAGCCCGAGGCTATGTGAGGGAGTGGGCCGGGTTTTGCAAAAGCTATTTATGGCCCATTTCTTAATGCCCGGTACTGCCGAAGCCGCCGGTGCCACGGCTGGTAGATGACAGGTGCTCCGGTGAATCCACTTGCTGCCAGGCGGCGCGCGTGACCGGGGCGACGACCATTTGGGCAATGCGCATGCCGCGGGTTACAGTAAATGGCTCAGAGCCTAGATTAATCATAATAATTTTCAGTTCTCCGCGATAATCCGCGTCGATGGTGCCGGGGGAATTGGGCAACGTGATTCCGTTTTTCAACGCCAGTCCGGATCGCGGTCGAATTTGCGCTTCATGGCCATCGGGAATCGCCATGACAAAACCGCAGGGTATCAACCCACGCTGCTGCGGAGCAATGGTAACCGGCTCAACGACTGCCGCCTGCAAATCCATGCCGGCACTGTGAAGGGTTTGATAACATGGATTATCCAATCCTCGGCCATGAGGCAGCCAGGCGATTTGAATGGTTATATGATCATGCACGTGCCAACTCCAATTATTCAATGAGACCATTGGTCTGAAAAGTTATTCCAGCAATTCTACCCACCGGGAAAATAATTCTCCGCCCAGGCGTTCCAGCGACGCACCATAGCGGGGCCACTGATTCAAAATTTCCTGTCCTGATAGGCCTGCCTGATCCAGTTCGGTGCGGAAGTCCTGAACCATGCGGTCAATCTGGGGATAGGTCAGTTCCAGATGACACAGCAGGCCATAAGCGTTTTTTCCGTACCGAAAGGCTTGCAGTGCCGTTAAGTCAGACCGCAGCAGTGGGACAGCTCCGTTGGGCAGATCAAAAATATCGCCGTGCCAGTGCATCGCCATAAAGCTCTCCGGCAACGCATCGAATAATGTATCTCCCCCGGCACCGGGCAATTTAGAAACGTCATACCAACCAATTTCTTTGCGCGGTCCAGGAAATACTTTAGCCCCCAGTGCGGTCGCCAATAGCTGGCTGCCCAGGCATACGCCAAGAATCGGCTTGCCATGTTCCAACGCTTGGGTAAGTAGTTGCAGTTCATCCGGGATAAAGCCGAACTTGGCGTGCTCATAAACGCCCATTGGCCCACCCATGACAATCAGGCCAGCAAAGTTGCCCAGGTCATCGGGAACGCTTTGACCGGCAAATACTTCCACGGTCACGTACGCACGGTTGTCGCGCTGCAAAGCAGCGGCGATATTTCCCGCGTGTTCACTATCCGCGTGCTGAAGGATCAGAATTTCGCCGTTCACAAAAGCCCCAGTTGGTTCTATCGTGCGGCAACAGCGGCTGGTTCCCGCATGTGTTGCGCAGCGGCCACATTGCACTCAAGGTGCGGCAGGGGATATTGCCGGGTGAATTCGGAAACTTCACCGCGGATTCGGTTCAGAGTGTTTTCATCACCGCTGCTGGATGCGGCACGATCAAACCATTCGGCGACTTTTTTCATCTCCGGTTCCTTGAGGCCGCGGGTGGTTAACGCAGGCGTACCCACGCGAATACCCGATGTTTCCATGGCTTTGCGGGTATCAAATGGAACCATATTCTTATTGACAATAATACCCGCTGCCTGCAACCATTGTTCAACGGCAGCTCCCGTAAGATTGGCATCTTTGGTGCGCAGATCAATGAGCATAAGGTGATTGTCTGTACCGCCGGAGACCAGACGATATCCACGCCGGATTAATTCCTCGGCCAGCACTTGCGCGTTGTTGATAATCTGCTGGCAATAGAGTGTGAATTCCGGTTTCAGCGCCTCACCGAACGCGACAGCTTTGGCCGCGATAATGTGCATGAGGGGTCCGCCCTGCAAGCCGGGGAATACGGCAGAGTCAATTTTCTTCGCCCAGTCCGCTTTGCACAGGGTCATGCCGGATCGCGGGCCGCGCAGCGTTTTATGGGTGGTGGTGGTGACGAAGTCCGCATGCGGCACCGGCGATGGATGCAGGCCGGTAGCAACAAGCCCGGCAAAGTGCGCCATATCCGCCATCTGCAGCGCACCAACTTCAGCGGCAATTTCCGCAAAGGCCGCAAAATCCCAGGCGCGAGGATAGGCGCTAGCACCAGTGATTATTAATTTCGGTTTATGTTCAAGCGCCAGCTTGCGTACTTGAGCCAGATCGATGCGTTCGGTTTTTGGGTCCAGCGTGTAATGCACCGCTTTGAACCATTTACCGGAAAGATTCACCGACTTGCCATGCGTAAGGTGGCCGCCATGATCCAAGTGCAGTCCCAGAATCGTATCGCCCGGGGTCAGGGCCGCCAGAAATACTGCCTGATTGGCCTGAGACCCGGAATGCGGTTGAACATTGGCGTGGTCGCAACCAAACAATTGCCGGGCACGATCACGCGCTAAATTCTCAACCACATCCACATGCTGGCATCCACCATAGTAGCGCTTGCCGGGATAGCCTTCCGCATATTTATTGGTTAAGGGTGTAGCGGCGGCTGCCATGACGGCGGGGGAAACGTGATTTTCACTGGCAATAAGCTCCAGCGTGGATTCCTGCCGGCGCTGTTCATCACCAATGGCCTGCCAAAGTTCGGGGTCCTGCTTCGCGATTGGATTCATGTGGCTTACCTCAATTCCGTCATCCGTGCATCCTTTGCACGTCAAGGGAGGATTATAGCCGCAGAATGCTGCCGATGCGAAGGGGTTCTCTAGAAACTCACCGCCGCACCAACCATCATGGTTTGGGCAAATTGCTTTTTATCGCCCATTTGCAATTCATAATTGGCAAAAACGGTTATACCACGGCAAAGGCTGCCATTAACCCCTAATCCCATTAAGGCTGAATCGCGTGAAGGCGATCCGGTCTGATAGACAAACGACCCGCCGCCCAGACCATTGATGCTGGAGCTTATATCCCGGCCTGAATTTAAAAATTCATGCTGCCAATAGGCATTGAGGCTTACATTGAGAGTTGGACGAGTCAGGCTGCTGTTGTCCCTGAAATACCGCGTTGACAGCACGGTATACTGACCCTGAAAACCGATGAGACTGCGCAGCGAATCAACATGCTGTTGACCCACCGTCAAGGCAATGGGACTGCCGGTTTCACTAAAGCTCCCGATATCGGCGTGGGTATAACCTATCCCGCCGGCCGGTCCGATTTTCAAATGAGAAGTTATCGGGAAAAGGTATCCGCCCAGCGTGGCGGCGTCATATTGATTGCCCGTAGGCTCGCCGGTAACGGTGGCGGCAGAGTTTGGAATAGTGACATTGCGGTCAATTTTGTAATCGTTATACGTGTACGACACCAGGGCGTCGATGAAAACATTTTTTTGACTATACCCCATGAAAATACCGGGCGAGTAACTTTCGGTGCTTTGGCGGGAACCGATGGAATCCAAGGTAGTGCCGGAGTACAACCAATTGAACATACCGCCGATAAGCAGATATTTGTTGAGCCGGTAATCCACACCGGTTAACACTCCGCCACTTTCAAGATGCTGGGCGGACTGCGTATTGGTGGTTTGCGGCAGACGGTCCAAAACCAATTCACCGGCGGCAAAGCCAGACCATTTTCCATAAGTCTGGCGCGAGGAACCCGTATCCGAGTAATTCATGGCGTCAAGATAATTGGTCGAATCAGCAGCCATCTGGCCGGTCGAATTCATGGCCGATTCCAGAGATTGGGCAAAGGGGTCCTGCTGCTTGGTTTGTAAAAGAGATAAACCGCTCATATTAAATCCGGGAGCGGCAAAGCTGTTGGAAATTTCCGAAAATACCTGCTGGCTCGCAAAGACACTGTTTTGGATGGATGCGTTGGCCAAGCCGCTGTAAATGGCCGGTGTCATTTCAGCAAGAGCCTGCGCCACCCCTGTAGAAGAAAGCGAGCTTAGGGAGACAAGAAGATTTTTTGTAGCCGATGGAATGGCATGATTCGTGGGGCTGAAATTAGTATCCAGATATTCTCCAACCGCTTTCTCGTTAGCATTTTTCGCATCGGGTCCAAAAAGCGTCTGGACCGTTACCGTCACACCGCTGGCGGTCGTCGCTTCATACAAATCCACTCGAGAAGCACTGGGCAGTTCACCGATGGTGACTTTATTAAAGCCGGTACCGTAAGTTACGCCGCCGGTTTCCATGGATGTTGCGCCAGAAGCGGTGGGCGATAAACCACCGGCTGCGGTGACGCCGACGGGGGCCGCACCTGCGGTGACAATGGTCATGGTGTCAAAATCATGCAACTGGCCAAAGTTAAGCAAATTGGCTGAATTGACAACAAGAATGTTGGCAGTTCCATTTAAATTCGCGACCGCAGTGCCAGCAACCGCCAGTGAATCAACTGTTATGGGTGCGGAACTCGATGAGAACGCCACAAGATTCGAGGTGGAATTGGCATCCTGGCTATAGCCCGGTACGCTGATGGCTTCGGGAGTGGCGGCGGTAATGCCTGTAGAAAAAGCATCATAATAAGTGGACGAGTCCAGGGTCGTAGTGGCCGGCGAGGTCCCGGTGACTGTAACAATTCCACTGGCCAAAGCGTTTGGTGCCCCGGCCACCAGTGTTCCCGCGGAAATGTTGGTACCACCCGTATACGTGTTGGCACCCGTTAAAACTTCGGTACCGGTCCCGATTTTATTAAGGATTCCACCCGTGCCACCGCTGATTCCCCCATCTTGAATAATGCCGCCAAAAGAGTCAGTTCCCGTGACATCAAGGGTCAGTGCCTTAGACCCAAGCGAGACCGTGCCCGCCGTTCCGTTGAGGCCGGATAAAGTTGTGCCGCCGGTGGTTTGGGAAATATCCAGCGTTGCGCCAGTCGCAAGGTTTACTCCACTTGAAGTCGCAATGTTGCCGGTACCCGTCAGGGCCAGCGTGCCACTGGAAACGGTAGTCGCACCGGTGTAGGTATTGGTGCCCGAAAGTGTCAGGACACCGCCAGTTGTTGAGCTTAAAACGGTCAGTGCCCCAGTGCCGCTGAACACACCGGTAAATGAGTCGCCCTTGCCGTCGGTGTCAATGGTTCCACCGCCGGAATTAAGAGTAATTGCGCGGGTATCTGTAATCGCGGCCGTGGTTTGCAGCGTGCCGCCATTAAACGTTACAACACCTGCGCCGAGTTGGCTATCTGATGAAATGGACAACGTGCCGGCGGTAAGCGTGGTGCCGCCGGAGTAGGTATTAGTGCCCGAAAGCACCACCGTGCCGGTGGGTTGATTAATCACCAGCGCGAGCTTGTTCAGCAGGTTGCCAGAAATTGTGCTTGTGACAGCCGCCGCGGTGCCGCTGCCGAAGGTCAAGGTGATACCACCGGCGGAGCCACCGTCAATATTACCGGCGATGGTGGAGCCGGAAGGTGTAGCCATGGAAGCCGGATCAATCGTTAAATTAGCGGCGGAAACATTGGTGTTGGTAATTACCTCACCGGCGGCGGTCACGGTGAGTTGACCAACCGTAAAGCTTCCCCCATTGAGGTCTGCGGGAAGCGCTGTGGTGGTGCCAATGGTGGCGTCATAAATGGCTCCACTGGGCGTGCCATTATTGGGTACCCCCGCCGACCAATTGGCAGCGTCATTCCAAAAATGGTCCGTGGTGCTGCCACCCGACCAGCTTGTGGAGGTATCAGCAGCTTGCAGGTTTCCGGAGTAATAACCGGTCGCCATCGCAGCGGTGGCAAGCAGAAGCACGCGGGCCAACTTTTGGCGGGAAGCCTTGGGCGAAAAATCAGCACAGCGGAATTTGGAATGCCAGATCATAAAAAATACCTCCACAAAAATCCTACGAACCTGCCGGGAGAAGAGCTGTAAAGAATAACATAATCTTTCCCGTAAAGCGGCTTATAACTCCACTATGGCATAATAGTCAATGGGCGCGGGTATTTTTTTGGATAGAAGAGAGGGGTTCGTTGGAGCCAGGGTTGCGCGGGGCGTGCGTGGTTTGTAATGCAGGCATCTTGCCGGCATTCCCGGCAGGCTGGACGCCTGCGTTACCGGCAAGCCCGCGTAATGAATCATGGGTAATATAAAGAAACGAGGGGGTTTTTACATCGACAAGCACCGGCGCGGCTGGTTATAATACAAGGTGATCCTGAACCTTAGGGGCTGAAAGAATGCTCGGGCCTGCGGTACAATAAGGAGTTCACCGATGAAAACGCGTTTTGTCTTGTTGGCTGGCGTTCTAATCGTATCGCTCGCTTCAGTATTGCACGCAGACACGATTACGCTTACGGATGGCCGGGTGATTCAAGGGCACCTGGATCGAAACGGTCATAAATACATCATTACGCCGAACCAGGGACCAGTATTCGAGGTGCCGGTAAAGGATCTGGCGGGCATCGAACTTGGCGGACCGGCCACCCCGGCGACCGCAGCAAAAAATGCTTTCACCGCTCTGCAATATCATATAAGCCGCCAAACCAGCTTGGATACCATTATTCAATCCATCAGCGATTATATCGCGCACTACCCGCATTCCGCATTTCTGAAAAAGGCCCAGACCCAGCTGACTAAGTACAAACAATATCGCTCGCTGGGATTTGTCCGATTTGCCGGCCGGTGGGTTTCTGCCCAGCAGGTAGAAGCGTTGAAAGCCAAGTCCGCGGCCAAGATGGAAACAGCCCTGACGAATTACCATGCTGGAAAATTTGAGGCGGCCCGCGCGCTGGCAGAGGCGGCATTGAAAATAAATCCCAGTGACGGCAAGGCGCTAATTATTCTTGGTGCGTTGGACTATCGGGCGGGAAATTTCACCGCTGCGGCCCGACATTTCTCCAAAGTACTGGCAAAAAACCCAAAAAATGTCATCGCCAATAATGATTTGGCCATTACCGTTTATCATCAGCGACAGCAGCCGCGTGCCTTGGTTTACTATCGTAAGGCGTTAAATCTCGATAGCGGAAATCGTTTGTTACTGGATAATATTTTTATTGCGTTAAATCATTACTCGGGCAACCATGTCGCGATGCTGTATCAAAACCTGCGCCATATGTTCACGCAGGCAGATGTACAAATGCAGTCAGCCATGGCCCGCAAAGGACTCTACCGCCTTGGTGCCACGTGGGTCCCGACGGCGATGCACAAGCAAATGGCCATCAAAATCGCTTATTATGAGAAGCAAAAAAGCGCCCTGCAGGGTCAATATGATTCCGCACGGTTATACTTACATGGTGTAGAGCAGCAAATTCAACAGCTTGTTACGCAGATTAATTCCCTTAATGCGTCAATCGGATACCTGCAGGTAGCCCAAAATTACAGTTACATGCAGACCGGTTTTGTAGACTTAAACAATCAAGCTTTAATCAGCGGTTACATGGCCCAACTGACTGAAGCACAAGCCCAGAAAACCAAACTGCAAGGAAGAGAAGTTTCCACCATTACAGCGCTCAAGCAGATGCGGCTTCAAGCCAAGCTGTTGGAAAAGTCCGCTCCGGCACAAGCGTTTATGGTGCATCAGCGCATCATGCTGCCCGGGGATTTAACCCATGTGCCGCCGCCAGCGCCACTCATGGCGGCAGGTCCAAAATTAAAGCTTAAAGAATAAGCTTAGAAGCTGGCTGCTGAATTTGTCCGGCCGATGCCGCCTCCGGCTGATTTATGCCGGCGGTGATGGCTTCCTGGACTTTGCGCATCAGTTCCATGTATTGCATTTGCGAACCAATAAGTTTTTTCAGCAGCGGGTGCATGGCCACGCTTTGCTGCAAAGACTGCGCCTTTTGCTTTTCGGCAATCTCAATGGGCTGCATAGAGGCTTCTTTCATGGACAATTGTTCCATGAGCTGCTCAAACTGCTCCAGCAGGCTTTTGGCTCCGATGTCCAATTCAAGCTGACGCGATAATTCTCTGTATTCTTTGATGGCATCCTGGTTGCCGATCAATTCGCCAAGTTTTCGGGCTTCCGCCAATAACACATAATCTTCGGCCACCGGAATCTCCTTTGTCGGGTGTGCACATTCACTCATACTAGTGCTCGGTCAAGCCTGAAAATCAGGGTTGACTGAGCACCAGTATAGCGGCTCTTTATCCACACACAAATTTCGCGTGCCGCCCTTGCAGCAGTGCGCGCGGCAATTTCTCCAGGCCGCTCCGAAATACACTTGGAGCGGGAGCAGAATCGCAGAGTTTGGTCCCGACGATTCTATGGCACTTTCCACCGCCGACAACGCCAGCGGCTTTGTGAAATTTGTCTGCAACTTGTATCGGCATCTCGCACCCAGCAAAATAGCAGCGCCAGCGCTGCCACCCTTCTAACTCCCAGCTCCTAACTTCTCGCCCCTCCTAACTCCTTCACCTCCCCGGCCTCGTAGCCGGTACCGCTTCTTCATGTACCTGCATGGTCGTCCTGGTCGGGGGCGGAGGCGGTGGTGGCGTCGCAGCTGAAGTGGCAGCGGCATGCGGTGCCAGCACACTTAACACCGTATCCACATGCGGTTTACCATTGCGGGTATTAGGAAATGTTACCACTACCAGCGGGTGCGGTCCGGGAGCATTCAAAAGTGACGATTGGCCGTCGTTATAACCGGAAGGGGATCGCAGGGCGGATTGCGGCCCCATGGGAGCTTTGCCACACCCCGCCAACGCCAAGATTCCGCCGGCCAGAAAAAGGGTGCCCCACGCTGGGGCGCTTGTCGCCATATTCAAATGCATTGAAAATTTGTTGTGTGCCATGTTACGCCCTCTTTTCTGCAGCAGATTGTTCATCGATCAGCCGCGAAACTTCCATGCAATCTTTATCGCCACGACCGCTTAAATTGACGATTACGATCTGATCCTTGCGCATCGTGCCGGCTAGTTTAACGGCGTAAGCGATGGCATGCGCGGATTCCAATGCCGGGATGATTCCCTCGCGCCTCGCCAAGAGGCTAAACGCATCCAGCGCCTCGGTGTCAGAGATGGAAACATATTCTACGCGGTGCGTATCTTTCCAATAGGCGTGTTCCGGTCCCACGCCCGGGTAATCTAATCCGGCGCTGACGCTGTGAACATCGGCCGTTTGTCCATCACTATTCTGCAGAACATAGGAAAGAGATCCGTGCAGCACGCCGGGCTGCCCCATGCTTAAGGATGCGGCGTGTTCTCCGGCCATCATGCCGCGCCCGCCAGCTTCAACGCCAAAGAGCTTGACTTTTGCATCATCGACGAATGGGTAAAACATCCCCGCAGCATTAGACCCCCCACCGACGCACGCCACGATTGCATCCGGCAGGCACCCCAGCATTTCTAACGATTGGGCGCGCGTTTCCTTGCCGATCACGCTTTGGAAATCCCGGACAATTTGGGGAAACGGGTGTGGCCCCACCACGCTGCCGATAATGTAATGCGTATGCTCAACCGACCCCATCCAGTCGCGCATGGCCTCATTGGTTGCATCTTTAAGTGTTCGTGAGCCACTCTCCACCGGCACCACGCGCGCCCCCATAAGCCGCATGCGAAATACATTCAGTGACTGGCGGCGAATATCCTCGGACCCCATGTAAACGTCACATTGCAGACCGAATGCCGCCGCGGCTGTAGCCGTGGCCACGCCATGCTGCCCCGCGCCGGTCTCTGCGATTACCCGTTTTTTCTTCATTCTTAAGGTTAGCAGTCCCTGCCCGATGGTGTTGTTGATTTTATGCGCACCGGTATGCGCGAGGTCTTCACGTTTGAGATAAATCTGTGCTCCGCCGGCAAGCTCCGTAAGGCGCTGTGCGAAATACAGTGGTGTTTTGCGCCCCACAAATTGCCGCAGGTAATATTCTAATTCTTTCTCAAACGCCGGGTCTTTCCTGGCCCGCTGATATTCCTCGAATAGCTGGCGCACGGCGGCCATGAGCGTTTCAGGTACATACACGCCCCCATAAGGACCGAAATGGCCGGTTGCATCGGGTACCTGGCTGGTGGCTACCGTTTTACCGACTGATTCATGAATCGTTCGGGATGAAAGCCGATTGGCTTCGGAGGTTGAAGGCTGTGTAACTACTGTAGAACTCATGGCAACTCCTGCAAAAACCTCCTCCATCATAGGAGCGGGACAATGATCCATGCAAATCCCAAACCCGGGTGCTGGGAGCCTGTCCGAGTAATCGCCGGGTTGCGACGGCGTGATTTTTGGCTTGTCGGGACGTCGTCGCGTCATAGAGCACCGTGGTGATAACCCGGTGGTTGGTTCGCGACACTGGATCAACCACCGGATTAACCATCCGGTGCTCTACAAGAAGCGGCGACGATGGCATACCTGACACGGATGGTACTCCGAGGAGCCGCGCCGCAGAGGGAGGCCAAAAAGCACGCCGCCCTACGGGTGGGCCTGAAATGCCCCGTCTGCTTTGTTGTCGCATCTCGCAGACTCATTATTAAGAGTCGGCTCGATCCTCCGCCGCGCATACGGGACATTTCAGACCCATCGCAATCCCGGCCATTACTCGGACAGGCTCCTAGTTGGTGGGCTTGCCGATTTCCCACGCCGATGCCGGGCAGGCCGTATTGGCCCCGCTCAGACGGCCTCATTGCATTTACTCAATACATTGAGTAAAATTACTCAATGTATTGAGTAAATGGATTATGGATTATATTCGCCCGTACGCTAATGAGTTGGTTCGCCGCCTCGCTGAGCCGCGCCGGTTTATCCAAGTTATTACCGGTCCCCGGCAGGTGGGAAAAACGACGCTGGTACAACAGGTTATTGAACGCACCGGCCTGGCCTCCCGCTTTGCCAGTGCCGACGAGCCGACACTGCGCGGCGGCGATTGGATTGAACAGCAATGGGAAGCGGCGCGTGGTATCACTACAACCGCGCGTCACGGGGCGGTACTGGTGCTGGATGAGGTACAAAAGGTGCCGCACTGGTCCGAGACTGTAAAACGACTCTGGGACAGGGACAGCCGGGAAAAGCGGTCCATGCGCGTGATTATTCTCGGTTCAGCCCCGCTGCTGATTCAAAAAGGATTAACTGAAAGCCTGGCCGGGAGATTTGAGGTTATCCATCTGCCGCACTGGAGCTACCATGAAATGCGGGACGCCTTTGGATGGAATGTTAATCAATACATCTACTTCGGAGGATATCCAGGCGCAGCAGCCCTGATTCCCGATGGAAACCGCTGGCAACGGTACATCGGAGATTCCCTCATTGAAACGACCATTGCGCGGGACGTGCTGCTGCTGTCGCGCGTGGATAAACCCGCTTTGCTGCGGCGCTTATTTGAACTGGGATGTCTCTATTCCGGACAGATCCTTTCGTACAACAAGATGCTTGGGCAACTCCAGGACGCCGGCAATACCACGACACTGGCACATTATCTGGAACTGCTGCGCGGCGCGGGCATGTTAACTGGTGTGTCCAAGTTTGCCGGGCAATCTGTGCGCAGCCGCGGATCAAGCCCGAAATTGCAGGTATTTAATACGGCCCTGATGTCCGCACAATCGGAATTGCCGTTTGACGAAGCCCGGGCGGACCATGAGTTTTGGGGCCGGCTTACCGAATCCGCGGTTGGTTCCCACCTCCTCAACGCCGCCGCAGCCGGAAACTGCGAGCTATTTTATTGGCGGGAAGATAACCATGAAGTAAATTTTATTGTGCGAGCCGGGCGAAAAATCACCGCCATTGAAGTAAAGAGCGGCCGCACCGGAGCCGCCCCCTCAGGCATGGCCGCTTTTTCAAAAGCTTTTCGACCCACCCGAAAACTACTGGTCGGCGGCGACGGCTTGACCGTGGAAGAGTTTCTTTCGCAACCGGTAGGGCATTACTTATGACGCTGCTGGTGATAGGATTCCTATCGCGAGGTATGGTCGTGGGGGCACCAATGCCCCAAGTCTGCATTACATGCGAGGTTTATCATGGCCGGTGTAAAGGTGGAAGTCTGCGGAAATTGCGGGCACCACGTTATTCCTCCAGCAGTTTTTGCTGCACCAGGACATCGCGGCATCCCAGTGGAAGAAACGGCGAAATGCCGGCACCTCGGATAATCGCCTCAACCAGATCATCACTGGCTGGTTCCTGCGGAAAAATCAAGCCGAATCGCAAACCCTGTTCCAAAAAGCTGTCTTTCACGATCTTGGCATCCTGGTAGCTCACACATGTGGTGTGATGAATGAATGGATGATCGCCGGGCTTGAGAATGCAGGCGGAATCCTTGTCCCTGTTCCAAGTCGTCAAATTCACTATTAAAATGCGCTGTGCATCGGTACGCGGATCCGAAATGACCACCCACAAATGACGGTCGAACAGGCGGTCTTTCGGCTTAATGAGGAATGTGTCGCCGTAAATCACGCGATGGCGTCCTGGGAAAAAAATTGGTCAAATGCCTCGCGATCCTGATTTTCCTGAATAATGCGGTCCTTATCGCCACCGCGACCAACGGCATCAAGTATGGCCGCAAGTGGAATTTCTGTTGAAGTAGTGGGCTGAAAATATTTTATCCATTCCTCAAATTTATGTGTTTTTTCCACTAAATCCCATTCGTCGCAATCCTCGTATTGTTCGGAGATCGACTGAAGTATCTCAATTTCATGTTTCGACAATTCGGAAACGCCCGGGTTATCCGTCATTTCGACGCGATAATGCACCTTCTGGAAGAACCGCTGCCACTCAACCGAACTGGTATTCTGTCCCTGGATCATATCCAAGGTACCACTGAGCACAGGCCCCTTTTCCATCGCCATCACCCGATCACCCGTGATGGACCTTCCCGTCAGTTCCAAGCTTTTCCGGTCCGCCGCGTAGAGCAGCTCGATCAATCGCATGTAGTTCATTTCACGCGAATGCTCGGCCCGCATTAGTACAGCCGCCGCCTGAATGATTTTTTGCGCCTTCGCTCGCTGCACGGTCATATCCTCCGTTGAAATCAGCAACGTTGCTTTCGCCGATTGACTGCGTCCATTCCGTAGTGGATTGCCGACACAGAATGCAGTCGCTACGCGATGAAATAGATTATACCAGTTCGTTGCGTAAGTATGAAAACAGCCGGAATGGTCGATAGAAAACAGAAAGCGCAGATCGCTTTTGGGCTTAGCGCCCGCCCCAAACCCCGGCGCTTGCCCTGCTCTCCCCCTGACGGGGACCGCCGAAACTGCTGGCGAACCGCCAGAAATTGTCCCGCCGGAAAAAAACTCAACCATTTTAACTGACATGTTTATGTACCGCAGACTACGATTGACCTTACGAAAACGGAATCCACTTCTCCGGTGGCTGTTTCCACAATCCTATTACCGTCGGTCCTTCCCGGATTTGGGCGGGGGTTTCTTGGCGAGAGGATAAAGTCTGCGACTGGTGGCGTTCAGGGCACCGCACTTGGGGCCAAAGCTCTCGTGGAAATGTAACCGATCACGGAGTTCCGGATGGTTCGTCACGGCGAGTGCGCAGTCACGCTGGCCATCGCCACGCGACCGTCGTTGACCTGCCTTCTTTTTACCGTCCTTTTATCCGCGCGATAACCTCGCGGGCCAATAGGGCTGCCTGTCCGCCAGCCGCGTCCGCGCGCTGCATCCACAGAAGCGCCTCGTTTTCGTCCGGCGGCACACCATTCCCCTTGTAGTGAAGCATCCCGATAGCATACATTGCCTCGCCAAGCCCTTTCGCCGCCGCATTGCGATACCATGCCATCGCTTCGGAAAAATCCTGCGGAACACCGTTGCCCTGGTCGTATAGCTCGCCGATGTTGAACATCGCCTCTCTGTTGTCATTTGCCGCAGCCTTGCGCCACCACGCCATGGCTTCGGCATAATCCTGCGGCACTCCGCTGCCCTGCTTGTAAAGTATGCCGATGTTGCACATCGCGCCGCCATGGCCTTTTGCCGCCGCCTCGCGATACCAAGCCATCGCTTCGGAAAAATCCTGCGGAACACCATTACCTTGGCCATAGAGCAAGCCGATGTTGAGCATCGCATCGCCATTACCTTTTGCCGCGGCCCTGCGCCACCATGCCATGGCTTTGGCATAATCTTGCGGCACACCGTTACCGTTGTAATAGAGCGCACCGAGGCTGAACATCGCCTCTCTGTTGCCATTTGCCGCAGCCTTACGCCACCACGCCTTGGCTTTGGCATAATCGTGCGGCACGCCGGCACCATCGTTGTAGAGCAAGCCGATGTCGCACATTGCTGAACTGACGCCTTTTGCCGCCGCCTTGCGCCACCACGCCATGGCTTTAGTAAAATCCTGAGCCACTCCCGCGCCGTGGTAATATCCGATGCCAATGGCGGACATCGCATGTCTGTTGCCCTTTGCCGCCGCCTTGCGCCACCACGCCATAGCCTCGGCATGATCCTGCGGCACGCCCTCGCCCCGGCTGTGGAGAACGCCCATGCCGTACATGGCAAAACCACTGCCTTTCGCCGCTGCCATACGACACCACGCCATGGCTTGAGCATAATCGCGTGAGCCGCTCCGGCCCAGGTAATAATCTTTGCCGATCTTGAGCATCGCCAAGCCGATGCCTCTTGCCGCCGCCCTGCGATACCACGCCATGGCCTTGGCGTGAGCCCACGCCAGGCCCGCACCGTGATCGTACAGCACACCAATGCCGTACATCGCTAAGCCAACGGCTTTCGCCGCCGCTCCGCGACACCACGCCATGGCCTTGGCGTAACCTTGCGCTGCCCAGCGCCGCCAAGGGGCACCGCGCACATGTTCATTGGACTGCACGTCCCCAGCTTGCGGGCGATGTTGCGGAACCTGTTTGCCTTCAGCGCTGACCAGTTGGCCCGGGGCCGTTGCGGGGTCGTCTTCCAGTCTCGCCCGGCACTGCGCACAGAGAATTTTCTCCCGCCAGAGAAACTCAGTTTCATTGGTTGCAAGGACGCGCCCACAGTTCTCGCATTTTTTCACGGATTTGCCCGTCATAACGCGACTCCTACTCTATTTCTGCAAGAAACCACATGAATTCTACGGCATATTCTGCGCAATGCCAAAACCCCCGCCCCCGGTTGTTAATCCCCGGTGCAGTAGTCTCTGATTTTCCATGTCTTATAGCGCAACCGGCCACGGGCCCAAGCCCATTCCGCGACGTGTCATATTTATCTCAATTGCCGATTCACTGGCGGTCCCTGAAACCGCCCTGATTCGTTCGCGTTCCTTTCGATCTTGGGTAGCCTTGCGCCTAATCATTCGCACGTTCCTACAAAATAACTTTTAAGGCTACCTATTTCTTTTTTGATCGGCGTTCGCGTTCCAAGGTACCCCCGATGTAACCACATCGCCACATATGCGCTCTGTTCTCATCCTCGGACTCTCCATCCAAGGCTGCTTTATAGCCCTTCTGATACATTTCTTCGTCAGCAGCGGAAAGCGTGGCCTTCTTAAAATATAAGGGTTCTGTGAGCCTACCAGAACTTGAATTGGCCGTACTAACCTCATTGCGCTCCTGCTCCTGCTTGTTAAATCTTCGAATGAAACCCGAGGTCCAACCGGCTCGCCAATGCACGGGCTCGCTAGCGATTTCTGGTTCCCCCGCAAGCCCAGCTTTCAGACCGGCATCAAATACAACTTGCTTGTCTGGGTCTAATTTACTTTTTTTGAAACATATGGCATCTGTGAACCTACTGGTATCTTTTTTAGGCATATCTTTTTTAGGCATAGGTATCACTCCTTAATATCCGCCTTATAATCTACCATCGTGGTACTTTATAGGATAACAAATTCCAGCCCAGGATAGATCGCGAGAGTGGTTTTTATTCCTGTCAGGCCACTTCGCCCACCATTATCCCAGAAACACACTATTAACCTCATCGCGTGTTTTGTATCACCTCTTAACGAACTGGGTATAAGCGATCTCCCCCATTCGACCGCCTGATGCCGTACGCCCCGGAATTCCAGCTCATTATCCGTCTAAGCGGTTCGAGAAAAGAGGGGAAAATCGTATTTACAAACTCGCTATTGGCGTTTCCTACAGACGTTCCCTACAGATTGCCCTGAACTTTAGACTGGGTCAAGATCGGAAAATTGTCCACGGCTGCGCGATAAGCGTGGATTGATAATTTTCACCAGAAGGTTTCCCGTGCCGGGAATCTTTAAGGCGAGAGAGATGTTTTTTTGTAGCCGTCCACGGCCGTTGGGCGAGCTACGACCGCCGCGAACCTGGCTATGAATAAATTATGCGCCTTCGCACCGACGAAAAACATAATTCAACTCTTCTCCCCAAAAATGTTGGAAATAAAATTATGGAATGCAGTTTCATCTCGTCCGCCGAGCTACCCAATTCTTCGAAACGAGTGCGGCAGTCACCGCTTTAAGTGCTCAAGTATTTGCAGCAGGCGGAATGCCGGATTGTTTTCATCGTTCATTCGCTTGCGCGCTTGGAGTCGCAGCTCATCCACACGCCGTGCGTACTCCTTGTTGATCACCAATTCCAGATCATTGCAGTTGCTGGGAACGATGATGGTGACGATGGGCTGGGAGACCTGATCGACCGGCTACACAAACCCTTCCCGCAACGAACCGGGATTAACCACTTCACGGGTCCGCCAACATCTTCACGGCTCCCCGGAGGCCCGTGAACGGCTACGATAAAATAAAATGGGCGCGGCAGGATTCGAACCTGCGTAGGCATAAGCCAACGGATTTACAGTCCGTCCCTTTTGGCCGCTCAGGCACACGCCCTTTTGGGACTAGTAATATACCAAAATTTTTCTTTTAGGCCAGTTTAATGCGCCCCAATTAACTTCTGTTCACCTTATTGCCGGGGGAGCTTATACTCTGGGGCATGAAAAATGATGCTTTGCTTATTACCAACGGCGTACTTCTGGACCCGCAGCGGCAAAAACCGGAGAGACTGGAAGTGCTCATTGTAGATGGGCTTATTCGAGCGGTCGGCACGGGCTTAAAGGCTACCGCCCCGCAGGCTGCGGTGCTGGATGCCAAGGGCGGTTATGTGGCGCCGGGCCTCATTGATATTCATGTTCACCTGCGGGAACCGGGGCAGGAACATAAGGAAACCATCGCTTCGGGTTCCGCGGCGGCGGTGGCGGGCGGGTTTACCACCATCTGCTGCATGCCCAATACCACCCCCGCCATCGATACTGACGCGCAGATTGAATTTGTCCTCACGCAGGCGGCACGCACCGCCCTGTGCCGGGTGCTGCCATTTGGTGCCATAACCAAGGGCCGCGAAGGAAAAGAGTTGGCGGAACTGCAGTTAATGCACGATGCCGGGGCGGTGGGATTCAGTGATGACGGCTGCGGCGTGGCCTCGGCGGCGGTCATGCTCAAGGCCCTGCAATATGTCAAAATGTTTGACGGCCTCATCAGCCAGCATTGCGAAGAACCGACACTTTCTGGCGGAGCCATGCACGCCAGCCTCACCGCGATGCGCTTAGGACTCGGGGGAATACCGGCGGTGGCGGAAGAATTAATGATCGCGCGGGATTTGCAGCTTAACGCCCGCATCAAGGCACGTTATCACGTTCAGCACATCAGCACCGCCGGTGCCTGCGAATTAATTCGCCGCGCCAAGCAACAGGGACAAAACGTTACCGCCGAGGTAGCCCCCCACCATTTGCTGTTGACTGATACCTGTTGCGATAATTATGACACCCATTTCAAAATGAATCCGCCGCTGCGTTCACAGCAGGATGTGCAAGCCTGCATTGAAGGCTTAGTCGATGGAACTATTGACTGCCTGGCGACGGATCATGCCCCGCACGCACGCGAAGAAAAAGAGCTGGAATTTGACCGCGCCCCATTTGGTATTCTGGGTTTGGAAACGGCCCTGCCTCTTTACATTGAAGCTCTGGTAAAGCCGGGGCATCTGTCCTGGTTGGAACTCATACGCAAAATGACAGCGCAACCAGCGGGCATCGCGGGTCTTAAAGATCGCGGCACATTCGCCATCGGTTCGCTGGGGGATATTGTCATTATTCAGGGAGATGAAAAGTGGACGATTGACCCGGAAAAATCCTTCAGCCGGAGTCGCAACACGCCGTTCGGTGGCCGGGAGGTAACAGGTCGCGTGGCGCACACTATTACCGGGGGGAAAATAGTATTCCCGCGTCCTACTGCAGGAGCGGAGTTTGCAAAACCCTCAAATGAGGGCATAGTATAATTATGGCTAGTTTTCCACGCCGCGGAGTTGCGGCGAGAAGATGAGAACCCTGCAGCGCTCTTTTTGGACAGTCCCGCGATGAATCTTGAGTTATGCGTTCTGGCCAGCGGTTCAAGCGGCAACGCGTCATTATTACGGGCCGGCCCGGACGCGATACTCATCGATGCGGGAATCGGTCCAAAGACGGCGGACCGTCGCATGACAGGTACAGGTTTGGATCTTTCAAGCATTCGGGCCATCATTTTAACGCATCTTGATGGCGACCACATTAACCCCGCGTGGTTCCGCGTGATGCTTCGGCAAAACATTCGCCTTTTTATTCCCCGCAATCAATTAAAACTTCTGCGCCGTCTGGCACGGCTCGAAGATGTTCTCAAGCCGATCATGCAGTTGACCAGCTTGTTTGATCAGGAGGTATTTTATCCGTTGCCAACAGTGGCCTGCACACCGGTTCGTCTGCCGCATGATAAGAAGGGAAGCTTTGGATTTGTGCTGCAAAGTCAGCAAACGCGGGTGGGATATGCCACCGATTTGGGACACGCACCGCCGGAGCTTGTGGAAGTATTTGCCGGTGCAGGCATCGTGGCAATCGAAAGCAATTATGATCCAGAGATGCAATTGCAAAGCCGCCGCCCGGAGCGGTTAAAAAAACGCATCATGGGTGGCTCCGGTCATTTATCAAATCCCCAGGCGTTGGAACTGGTTCAACGTATTTTGGATCGGACGCTGGCCAAATATGGCCCGGAGCACCACCTGCACCATGTTGTCCTGTTGCACCGCAGCCGCCAATGCAACTGCCCGATCAAGCTGCGCACCGTGTTTGAAACCGACGTGCGGATCGCACCGATACTGACACTATCCCACCAATTTCAGAGAACGGAGTGGCTGGGCGCACCAGACCGCAAAGCTCTGCCGGGCGAGCAATTAAGCTTGTTTGCCGTTATGAAACAGTGACATTCCATCAGTGCCGGAAGTGCCGCACTCCGGTGAATACCAGCACCACATCATGCCGATTACACAGGTCAATAGTGAGGTCATCCTTTTTGGATCCGCCGGGCTGAATAATAGCTTTAACGCCTGCTGCAATAAGAATCTCCGGGCCATCAGGGAACGGAAAAAACGCATCGGATGCAGCGGTTGCGGCGGCAAGTTTTTCGCCATGGCCATTCTGGCGGGCCAAATCAACGGCAAGCCGGCAACTGGTCACCCGACTCATTTGGCCAGCCCCGGCACCCAAAAGCTGCCCCTCGCGGACCAGTGTTATGGAATTACTTTTAACATGCTTGCAGGTCAGGGCGGCAAAGGGCAAATCACTCCATTGCGCAGCAGTGGGCTGTTGCCGGGAAACCACTTTTGCTGAGTTTTGATCAAAGCCGATATCGTCGGCCTTCTGCGCCAGCACGCCGCCGGAGATCGTACGGAAAGTTAATGCTTCATTCCCGGGGTTCTCCACACACAGCACGCGGCAATCCGCCCAGCGCTGCTGCAAAAGCGTTAAAGCCTCGGCATCAAAACCCGGTGCCAGGAGCACTTCAATGAACCGCTTTCCCGCGACAATTTTTTCCGCTGTGGTTTTATCGACCCGGCGGTTAAACGCCACAATGCCACCGAACGCCGCCACCGGGTCACCGGCATACGCCAGATCAAAGGCGTCGGCAAGCGTTTGGGCAACCGCGCAGCCACAGGGATTGGCATGTTTGATAATTGTGGCGGCTGGCTGGGAAAATTCTGATACCAACGCCATGGCCGCATCCGCATCCAGCAGATTCATATAAGAAAGTGCCTTGCCATGCAATTGCACAGCGCCGGCTAACCCGCGTTTTTCTCCGGCAGGGGCGTATAACGCGCCGGGCTGGTGAGGATTTTCCCCATAACGCAGTGTTTGTTCCAGGCACAGCACGGGGGCCAATACTGGCGGCAAAGTTGCTTCCGGGGTCGCGGCGTAATGCTCGCCAAGGTAACGGGTAATGGCAGCGTCATAGCGGGAGGTGCGGGCAAATGCCGCAGCGGCCAGGGTATTGCGGAATGATAACATTGTTGCACCGCGCCCGTTTCGCAGTTCATGGATGAGGCTTTGATATTGCGACACGTCAGTAATGACCGCAACACTGCGATGATTTTTTGCCGCCGATCGGATCATGGCCGGGCCGCCAATATCAATATTTTCGATGGCGTGTTCCAGCGTGCAATCTTTCTGGGCGGTAACCTGTTCAAAGGGATAAAGATTCACAATCAGCAGGTCAATGGCATGGATATTGTGCGACTGCATGGCCGCAAGATGTTCCTGATTATCCCTTAGCGCCAGTAATCCGCCATGCACGACGGGGTGGAGCGTTTTAACACGGCCGTCCATCATTTCCGGAAAACCGGTGATTTGAGAAATGTCTTTTACGCTCACCCCGGCCGCTGCCAGGGCGCGGGCGGTTCCGCCGGTTGAGATAATCTCAATGGAAAATTCACGGCTTAAAATGGTCGCCAGTTCGGCCAGGCCAGTTTTATCAGAAACTGAAACAAGCGCGCGGCGCACGGGTACAAAATCAGGATTCATTCAACTTACTTTACAGCTAAGAGTGTCATTGTCTACGCAAGGGCTTAAGTTCTTCCACATCGCCGTTGACGGAGGCGAGGAAAATACGTGAGGTTTTGCTGTTACGCAGAAAAACCGATGCTTGATCATAAGCCATGGTCTTAAGGACATGCCCCGTCAGGACATTGGCCACCGCAATGTTGCCGTCGGTCGTAGCGACAAATATTTCGCTGCCCTTGCGGCCCACAATACGGAAACCATGGGGAATGGGACCCCATTGCTTGAGGCCGGTTTTCATGGAAAGCGAAAATAATCCAACGCCACCCGTTGGAACCAGCAAATGGTTCTTCAGCACCACCGGGGAGAATTCCAATTCACCAGGGAGACGGGCGATCCAGGGCGATACTCCGGTTTCCGCATTGATTGCGTAAACGTTGCTATCCACACACGGAAAATAGACTATACCGTGCGCGGCGACCGGATTGGCCAGCAGATGGCCGCCCACGTCGCGCTTCCAACCGCCTGTGCCGTCGGAAATGTTGCGGGAAAAAATAATTCCATTGCGGCTTCCAAAAACGACTGAAGCGTGTACCACAACCGGATCTGTGACAAATGAATCGCCCCGGTCAAGCTGAAACCAGAGCTGACGCGGCGGCCATTTGATAGATAGTGCATACATGCGATTGTGCAATGATCCGATGAAAACCGTGCCATTCTTCATGATCGGATTGGTGCCCGGGGCCATGCGTAACGATTTATTATGAATAATCGATCCCGTGCGCGAGTTCAAAATCAGCATGTGTCCGCTGACCAGTAGCATGAATTGATGTTTGGCAAATGGTTGAGGCTGGGAGATGCTGCCGGCGGTACCGGGAATTTTAATAGTCCAGCGAATCGTACCGACCTGAGAACGAATACACACCATGTAGCCATGACTCGTGAGAACAATTAAGTTGTTTCCCATGTGCCATAATTTGGCAACGGAGTCGCCCGTATGGGCACCTAAGCCCACGGGCAATTCCCACAGTCGCTCAAAGCCGGCCTTTTTTGCCGCTGCCTTGCTGATTGGCGCTGCGGCTTGAACCACGGCGGGTAGACCCATCGCCAGTCCCAGCAGAATCCCCATAAAACCCAGTCGCCATCGCGTGCGATTCATTCACAAACTCCTCATCGACATAGCATCCAGTTCCGAGCGTTTCAACGTTACATGCAGCAGCATTACCAACTCCACCGCAATGTTGCGACCCGTCTCCCTTTTTCTATCGGCGATCAGTTTACCAGATCCTTCACACCATTTCTGAACGCTTACGGAATTTCGGCGTTTCAGAGACCGTATGCTGGCCTTACCACCCGATAGTAAACACTGCCATCTTACCGGCAACAACAGAATGTTCAACAAAAATTCCGTCTTCCGGGTTATCGGGGCGCGGCGCACGCTATTTCTCTAATCCGGCAGTGAGCATTTTCTTAAACTCCGCCATTCGGTCCGCGATAACAGTCTTATTGGCTTTTTTCAGGCCGTCAAGTGAAAAACCTTGTATTGTGAAACTGGCCATCACCGTTCCCGCCACCACGGCCTGCTTGACGTGCAAGGCCGACCACCTCGGCAAGCCGGCAAGATACCCCAGCATTCCGCCGGCAAAGCTGTCACCGGCGCCTGTGGGGTCGATGACCTTTTCCGTGGGATAGGCCGGCATCGGAAAAAGCATATCTTCATAAATGGTTAAGCAGCCGTGCTCACCTTTTTTCAGTACCACCATACGCGGGCCGGATGGTTTAAGCATTTTGCGAATTTGTTTCATCGCCGCGGGCAAATTCACCTGCCCGGTCAGCAAGCGAGCTTCCAGATCATTGAGCACCAGCCCATCCACTTTTTTCAGACTGGCGATTAATTCCTTATGATACTGGCGGATCCAAAGATCGCGCGTGTCGGCAACCACCAGTTTGGGCGATTTTACCTGTGCCAGGAGTTCCATTTGCAGGGCCGGATGCGTGGCTGCCAGGAACACAATTTTTGAATTGGTGAACTGTTTAGGGACAGTTGGTGTTTTTTCAGCCAGCACATTGAGAACCACGGCAGTGGTCGTCGCCTCATTCATGGTGGGATCATAACTGCCGCTCCAGCGGAAGGTTTTGCTGCCGGCCCGCCGCTCTAAGCCGGCGATATCGATATCAGGGTGCTTGAACGCGCTTTCAAAGGATCTTGGACAATCATCTCCCACCACCGCCACGAGGCGGACCTTGGAAAAGTTCGCTGCCGCCCAACTGAAATAAACCGCGGATCCTCCGATGATATTTTCCCGCGTTCCATGCGGTGTAGTGACACAATCAATACCAACGGATCCGGTAACCAGCAGGGACATACGCATTTCCTTTCAACCACAGTTCATGACCATCGCCGCCGCGCGATGTATAAGCGCATAGAATAGCCGATAAGCGGCAATCCGTCACAATATTGCTCTGCCCGGTGTTGCAGCGGGCCTGGCTATCTGAGAGCCTGTCCCCAGAGCCTGTCTTAGTTACGGCTGAGGATTTCCAAAGCCACGACCGTTGGTGCAACCACGGTTACGGTCCGCTCGATATTGTATTTCAATTTTTCGCTCGCATTTGGATGCAGACTATCGTAGGATAGAATTTGGCTATATGAGCCGGTCTGAGAATAAGGCAGATGTAAGCATTATTCTCAAACATGCTCCGGAAATTGAACGGTCACGGACGATGAATGGAAATGAATTACATAATGAATCAGACGGCTCACAGAGCTTCCTGGAGCGACGGTCTGTGGTGTTAATTGAGAATCCCGGGGAGGTGCCTCGGTTGGCGTCGCGCCGCAAGCTCAACTCGGTGATCGTCGCGGCCAATGACATTAGCCTCGACGCCATTGCCCATGCGGTGGTCAGTTCACCGCGGAAGGCGGGCGTACTGGTGATTCCCTGGCTGCCCCGGGCGGAAATTTTCCCATTTCTTCTGCGCGGTTTTCATCGCCTTTTACCCTTGCGCATTACCGCGTTTCCGGGAAATACCAAGCGCCTCTGCGACGCCATTATCGCAGGGGAATCCGCCCGGCTGATTGGCGCGGTACCAGATATGGCTTTGGCGGCTGTCACTTTGTTCCGGGCTGATTTATCTGCCTTGTGCCTGCCCAAACATTGGTTTGACCAAGGCGGAGATATGGCCGAGATCCAGGCCATGAAGATAGAGGAAGATGGGGCAATAGTGAGAATTGGCTCCCGGCGATGGGAATCGCACCAGATCGTCAGCGCCTTTGACGCCAATTTCCGTCGGACTTTACGGCGAATGGAACTCACGCAGAATGATTCTTTGGGTGGATTGATTCGCAGCGCCCGAAAGCAGCGGCGGCTCGGGCGGGACGAATTTCCCGGCATTGATTCCAAGACCATTGCCCGTATTGAACGCAACGAAATTAACCGCCCGCAGCGTGAAACGCTTCGCTTAATTGCCCAAACGCTGGGGGTGCCCGTCGAACTACTCATGGAGAAAATCGCTCAGCCCACAACGGATGCAACGGCGTTGTACTCCCCAACGCCCCATGCCGGCGAACACTCCGCCAGCGCCTGAGGAGAACAAATAATCGCCTACTAAACATGTATGTATTAGATTTTATTATGGCTGATATAAGCCATAAATATCGATATTTTATTGACCATTTAAATTCCTATCTGTATGATGGGCTTTAGTTATTTGGAGTTGCTGAAATTATGAGCACAGAAACTGGTAATGTCGTAACCGCCGATGGCAAGAAGCTCAATAAGGTTGAAGCTATCAAACTTGCAAAGGATGGATTGGATGTCTGGGAGAATATTTTTCAATATGCCGCCGCGGAGGTTACCCAGCCGCTGGAAGAGCTTTTAAACCCCAAAGATTACGAGCTGTTCCAAAAGACCATCCCCAATGCCGGCAGCGCGGAAGTTATCCGCAGCGCCCAACGCAAGGCAAAAATATCCGAAGAGGACTTTGTCCGCCTGCGGTGGTTCGGCATTTATCAGCACTTGCCTAACCTTTGCCACTTTATGCTCCGCATTCGCATTCCCAATGGATTTGTCAGCGGCGTGCAACTTCAGGAGGTTGCGGACATTGTGGATCAATACGCCAACGGCTTTGCCGATATTACCACCCGCCAGTGCTTTCAGCTGCATTGGCTGACCATTGAAGCCTTGGCAGAAATTCTTCCACGCTTGGAACGCGTGGGCCTGGTAAGCAAATTTGCCTGCGGTGATACACCGCGAAATGTTGTCGGATGCCCGCTGGCAGGCCACTTGGCCCATGAAGTCATTGACGCCACTGGCGTGGTGCAAAGTACCAACCAGATGTTCCTGGACGGGAACAAGGAATTCAGCAATTTTCCGCGTAAATTTAAGACGGCTCTTGCCGGATGCCATCTGCATTGCCACCAACCGCAAATCAATGATATCGGCATGTTCGGCGTCAAGCGGACCAATCCCCACACGGGTCAGGAAGAATCCGGGTACGGGGTGACTGTGGGCGGTGGATTATCCAGTCAGCCGTATATCGGGCAGGGCTTGCGCGTATTTATCACGCCGGAGCAGGTACCGGCGGTAAGCCGGGGAATTGCCCACATTTTCCGCGATCATGGCTATCGTGAAAAACGCACGCGGGCACGCATGAAATATCTGGTCTCTGACTGGGGATGGGAAAAATTCCGTGATTATCTGGAAGCGGATATCGGCTTTAAGCTGGAACATGATGATAATATCGCGGCACCGGAATTTGCTCCCCATACCGATCACCTCGGCTCAGGCCCGCAAAAGCAGGCCGGCCTATCCTATATCGGCGTGCCGGTTGAACGTGGTCGTATCAGCGGCAAGCAGTTGCACGCGGCTGCGGAAATAGCCAATCGGTTTGCCGGAAAGGACTTGGCCAAATTAGCTTTGTCCAACAAACAGAACCTCATATTTCTCAATATTCCCAATGACTCGGTGTCGGCTATGACCCGTGAATTGGATGCCGCCGGATTACCCCCCCACGCCCCGCTGTGGCGTACCACCTTAATTTCCTGCACCGGCACGCAGTTTTGCAATTTGGCCATTGTGGAAACCAAGGAACGCGCCAAAAGTATTCTGGCGCATCTCGAGGCGCATGTCACCATTGATACACCCATTATGATCAGTGTCACCGGGTGCCCCAACAGTTGCTCACAATATCAGATTGCCGACATCGGCCTGATGGGCGTGGTATGCAACTTCCGGGGCCAGCGCGGCACGGAAGCCTATCAGATTGTGCTGGGTGGTGGACTGGGCGGAGATGCCGGCTTTGCCAAAGTCGCCCTGAAAAAAGTTCCCGCCGATTATGTTCATAAATCCATCCAGCAGATTGTGGAAGCGTACAAGGCCAATCGTCTCGATGAGGAAGAAAGCTTCCGGCAATTCGTGCAACGCTCGGCGCCGGAGCAACTTACCGAATGGCTGAACATTCCGGAGATGGCCGAAGTGGGTTCCATTTCTCCCGCGGCATACAAGAGCATCGGTAAAGATATTTAAGCGCGCCGCATGATTCGTGATGGGTTGTCCGGAGCACGCCCACCGATCAAGTGAGCAGCTTCCACGTGTCCTGCAATTATCATCGTCGCTCAGAGACTCACCTTCTGCTGTCGGAGACGGATATCACAACCACCAATTCCATATCCGTTTAAGAATGCGGACGGTTCATACCTTCAAGGGCTTGGAGATGATTTCGCGTACCAGAGTGTTGGGAAATCGGCGGCTGGCGGTAATGGCGTAAAAACTTTCGGTGATACCTTCAATGCGATGCCACTCGGCAAGTGTGCCGGCGGAGAGTTCTCCTTTGACAACCACGGGTGGAACGAGAGTCAGCCCATTGTGATCGCGCGCCAGCAGACGGAGGGTCGCCATGTCATCGACTTCCGCGGCGATAATGGGGCGAATTCCCAGCCGGTCCATTTTGGCATCAAATAACGACCGAATGCTGCTATCAAGGCTTGGCACAATAAGCGGAATGTTGCGCAGATCGTCGGGGAAGCGAAATAGCTTGGCTTTTTTGGACGGTTTACCGATCAAGCTTACCGCCTGCTGACTGATTAAATGCGAATGACCCGCCATTTGCAAATCCGCCCGCAGCGGTAAATTGGACAGCACCATATCGAGGGAATGGGTTTGTAGGGCAGCTAACAATTCACGCATGGAACCGGAGCGGACAACCAACTCAATATTGGGTCGGTTAAGCAGCGGCGAAAGCAGCGCATGTTGAAAATTTCTTGATAAGGTGGCGACCGCTCCGATGCGCACGATTTGTCGATGACCAGGTGAGCGCTGCTTGAGTGTATCGATTAACTCATCACCGGTGCGGAATATGACATCGGCGTAGTCAAGCGCAAGATGGCCGGCTTCGGTGAGAATGAGTTGCCGTTTCTTACGATCAAAAAGTTTTTCACCCAGCGAATCCTCGAGCTGTCGCAATTGAATGCTTAACGCTGATTGGGAAATATTCAAATTCAGCGCCGCCCGGCTTAGATTTCCCGCATGGGCGATCGCCCGGAAATAACGCAAATGGTGGTAGTTCAGAAACGCCATGGTGATATTCTATAAAATATATGAATTCAATACAAGATATATATTGTATTTAATTAAAGGGATCTTTAGACTCTGGGTGGTTTTAGTAAAGGAGTCACGATGTTTGAGTCATTGCGAATTTTTGCCGCGGTATTACCCGCTACGAGCTTGTGGGCCGCCGGCTTGGGGCGGGCAAATGGCAGCCTCTCGGTTCAGCGACGCAACCGTCTCGTGGTGGGCGCTGCCTGGCTGGGGTTGGCCGCGTCCGTACTTTGCACGCTTTTGGCTATTGGTGCCCAAGCACTGGACGTGGGCGTCGGGGGGCGGTGGTCGGAGGTGGCGGGCGTATATATCGACAATGTGTCGCTGGTCATGCTGATGCTGGTAAGCTTTCTGGCCGTGCTTATCACGCGGTATTCCGTGAGCTATCTGGCGGGACACTCGCGACAGAAGCAATTCATGACTTGGCTGGCGCGAACGATTGCCGCTGTGCTGACGCTGGTCATTGCGGGAAATTTGCTGCTGTTTTTTCTGGCGTGGATAGCGATGAGCCTGTGTCTGCATCAATTGTTGATATTTAACGCGACTCGTCCCGGCGCAATCTTAGCGGCGCGGAAGAAATTTATCGTCAGCCGGTGCGGCGACCTGTGCCTCATCGGGGCATTGACAGTCAGCTACTGGACTTTCGGCACTTGGCAATTTCAGCCCTTGTTTGCGGCGGCTCATTCCAGCTTGCACGCTGCCGGCGGCGGAAATTGGATCGCGTGGCTGCTGGTTGCCGCGGCGTGTTTGAAGTCAGCTCAGTTTCCTTTCCACAGCTGGCTTCCTGACACCATGGAAACCCCCACCCCGGTTTCCGCATTGATGCACGCAGGAATTATAAACGCCGGCGGTTTTCTGCTCATTCGCTTTTCGCCGCTGCTGGCGAACTATCCAACGCCCTTGATGGCTCTGGCGATGGTAGCGATTGCCACTATTATCACCGGGTCACTGGCCATGATGACACAGACCAGCGTCAAGCGGCAACTGGCTTACTCAACTGTGGCGCAAATGGGTTTCATGATGCTGGAGTGCGGGTTGGGGGCTTTTGGTCTGGCTTTGGTGCATCTGGTCGCGCATGGCCTGTACAAATCCCATTGCTTTCTTATCTCGGGCAGTACCATTAAAAAGGCACCCATCGTTCAACTAAGAAAAATCCACCGGCAGCATCATCGCATTGCGCATTGGGTAGCCGCGATATGTGCGATCTGCGTACTGCCTGCGGCCGCTGGCTTGGCCATACTTAAGCAAGTGCCGATCAATCATTTGCCTCTGCTGCTGACCGTGGGAATATCCTGGTGCTTGCTGATCTGGCGGGCGCTTGCAGGCCGATACAGCAAGGCATCTGTCATGCGGTGGATTGCGGGGCTTGCATTGTTAGCTGCAACGTATCCGCTACAAATTCTGATTTCCGACCTGATCCTTGGAGCCAATAAATTTGTCGCCGGAGGCTTGGCCACAGGAAACACACCCTCCGAGTCATGGGCTATTTTGCCGGTTATCTGCGGGTTGCTTTTGGCGATGGGATTGTTTCAATGGCAGGTCATCAGCGGCCAGAGACCAGCGTATATGCGGGCCTTGTATGTACATGCAATGAACGGCTTTTATATCGGGATTGCAGCGAATCGGCTTACCGCGTGGATTTGGTCGGTGAGGGATGGCTTTTGCAAGTGGGTGCCTCGGCTGGCACAACCCCAAATCAGTCCAGCAGAAACTATTTGAATTTGAAGAAAGGACGGTCAATCCGTGAGCCACAGCATGAACTCAATGTCTATTAATGAAATAGCCGGAAAAGTGTTTGAAAAGATCGCACCAGTCTGGCCACTGGACGGCTTTGTAGCCGTAAACCCGATGTGGGGGTTGATTTCTCAACGGTTTTCTGACGCGCTCCAGACGATGGAGATCGCCACCGGGGAACGCATGTATATGCCGGAAAGCTATTATGCCCAAAAGCTGCGCACTGGCGACATCAGCCTCGCCGATGTGCGTCAGGCGCTGGAGCGCCGCACGATCAGAGGCTGTGCGGAAGGGCTTTCTGATGCCCAAGCCGCGATCAAAGCGATTGAGACCAACGATCACGCTGCAGCGTCGCCCAATAGAGACCCGCTCGATAGTCAACGCATCGGTCCGCCTTATCCATCAACTATGTTTGATAGGCTGCCGGAGAGTCTGAGGCAGGCGTTGCTGGAACACATTGCGTTGTGGTGCAGCAGTTACTTTGATCGTGGTCAAGCCGCCTGGAACATGGTGGATCATTCAAAAAGATTTTTCGCGGCCTGGCGGGATATGTCTGAAGTGGACCGCATGCCGGAAATCGCCGGGCTAAAGGGATGCCGCGCATTGATAAAAACCATGCCGCAACATCCAGCCGAGGCGCTCGCGCATTCGCTTGAGCTAATCGCCATTCCCCAGCACCTGCTTGCGGACTACTTTCATCGCATTTTGTTAGACCACATTGGTTGGGCCAGTCATTTGAGGCTTCATAGCTGGCAACAGTCAATGCCGGCCCAGGACAATCCTCTCTTTGACCTGCTTACCATACGCACCATTTATGAGGCCGCCGCATTTAACCACCTGCGGGGGCAACACGCAACGCGGATGTGGAATACGTCCCCCAATGGCGGCCGACCGCAGCACTCCGAGGCTTCCGAACTTTGGCTTGAAGCCCATGAGATATCTTTTGAGCGACATTTAACCACGGCTCTCCGCACGCGTCTGGTCGATGACAATTTGAATATCACACATGAACCCCGACCCTCGGCCCAATGTGTATTTTGTATTGACGTGCGGTCTGAACGCATGCGACGGGCGCTGGAGCAAGTCGCGGTGGCCATTGAGACCGTCGGGTTTGCTGGCTTTTTTGGATTTCCTGTACGCTATTCGCGTTTGGGTGATGAGCATAGCACCGCTCAATTTCCCGTGCTGTTAACTTCGCGATATCAAGTCGGCGAGTTGGTGGGCGGGGACAAAGCAAGATCTCAACATCTCTCCTCAGACTTGCGCAGCCGCCGAGAGTTTTCTGCCGGATGGTCACAACTGACCGCCTACGGGGTTTCATCGTTGAATTTTGTCGAGATGCTGGGGTTGGGTTATGGCGGGAAATTAATACGCGATGGTATAGTCCAACCGGCGGAGAAAAAGGAGGTGCCATTCCAACCCGATATCAGCGATTCGCATCCGCACTTTTCGCTCCAGGATCAGATCACCCTGGCGCGACAGGCGTTAAACAAAATGGGGCTGGGGGAAAAACTGGCACGCGTTGTGTTGTTCTGCGGACATGGTGCGGAAACCGCCAACAACCCCTACAAGGCCAGTCTGGATTGTGGCGCGTGCGGCGGACATGCCGGCGGTCCCAATGCACGACTTGCCGCAGCCGTGCTTAATAAAGACGCGGTGCGGGCAGGCTTGGCCGCCGGCGGACTGTGTGTTCCGGCCGATACCTGGTTTGTGGCGGCCGAGCACAATACAACCACTGATGAAATTACCATTTATGATGCAGAGCATATTCCAACCAGTCATCAGGCAGATTTGGCCGGCTTGCAGGAACAATTACAGCGTGCCGGGGAAATAGTGCGGGCGGAAAAAGCGCTTCTTGAAGGTGAGCCGGTCGATCAGACAGCGGCGGCAGCCAAGCGGGCTGCGGTGCAACGAGCCAATGATTGGGCGCAAGTGCGACCGGAATGGGGTTTGGCTGGCAACGCAGCATTCATAGCCGCCCCACGTCGGCTAACCCGTGGACTTAATCTTGAGGGCCGCGCGTTTCTTCACGATTACCAATGGCAGCGCGATGAAGACTCATCGATATTGACGCTCATCATGACAGCGCCGCTGGTGGTTGCCCACTGGATCAACATGCAGTACTACGCCTCCACCGTATGCACAGGCAAATGGGGTGCGGGCTCCAAAACCATTCATAACGTGGTTGGACTCCACGGCGTCTGTTCAGGTAATGCCGGCGATTTGCAGGTCGGATTACCCATCGAATCGCTCCATGACGGCGTTAAATGGCGACACGATCCGCTGCGACTTCTGGCAATTATCGCAGCGCCCCGCGACAAAATAATGCAGGTTATTGGGCAACATCCATTGGTGGAGACCTTATTGGATAATCAGTGGATTGGCCTGATCGCCCTGGATGACGCTGACGAGCATAAGTTTTATCGCTACCAGCCCAAGCGGCAGTGGGTTCGAGCCTAAAGGCCGTCCCTATTTTCCATCTTTTCTTGTGACTGTTGGGGTATTTAACACTTCCGTTACGGGAATCTGAACCTCGCCATACTTAAGCCAGGGCAGCACAAACGGACTGTTATAGGCCAGATATCGGGCGTCGCCATCCGCCTTATATTGGCTGGCGTGCGCCGCGAGCCATTGCACCACTTTTTTCTCCGCCCGCTCAAAACGCCGCGCCGTATATTGTCCTCGCACGCCAATACTGGCCACCAGCATCGGGGGCTGATTCTCCACAGTCACCTTTCCCTCGACCCCATCCTGGCCAATACTGGGTTTGCCATAAACAAAGGCCATCGATGCCATGGCTTCATTACCCCTGGCGTCTTTGTTATACGTCATTACCACAGGTGAGCTCATCGCGATATGGTTCGATTCAATATGGCGAAATAGCGGCATAAACAGCGCTCCGCTGCCGCTGGCACCCGCACTGCGCTTCGTCATGGCAATGCGGCAAGCTGGATATTTCTTAATAATTACCTCGCCGATCGGGCCGGGCGCGGGGAATCCTTCCGGCAACGGTGCCGATGGCCCAGCCACCCACGATGGCGCCGGATAGGAGGCCATGGTGGACGCACCGGATGGCACCGACGAAGACGCGCACCCACTAAGAAGTAAAGCCGTCCCTCCAGTTACGACCACGGCAACACTTGCCGACTGCGTAACCCCGACCCCAAGTTTTTGCATTAATTCGATAATCATAGCTACTCCAAGCGTCCTGATACCGGCTATTATAGCCATGCAGCGCAGCGGCGGCTTACAGAACACTTTCATACATCGGCAAGTTTGGTTGGCGGCAAGAGTGCGGTCGAGGAATTTGGATTCATCTATTTCACCTAATTAGCGTCCTTCAGCGTTTGTTGAAAGCCGCTATATCAATGAAATATTTCCACTGCTACTCCTTTGTTTGCCCTCTGTACCTGCCTGCTGACTGCCTCTGCAGAATCTGAAATATCGACCGCTCATCCCTTGCGTTCCACCACCGGCAGACCACCACCGGCAGAGCTGGCGGTTTTGTGGGGTTCTTATTAGGATGCCCAACGGCTGGGAAAGCGGTGCCAGTGGCGTTCCCGGTGGCCCGTACCCCTGCCATTCGCACCAGCAGGCCGGTTATGTGGGAGGTCTTTGAGAAATCGGGCTTTCGATCCTGACCGCGCACCACGACTCCCCTGTGGGGCCGGCTGGCCGTGCGACCTTGACATTCCATTTATACCGGCCATATTTATTTCCAGTTAGTCACTAGACTGGAAACTTTTATTACTGGATACCACCTATGCCGGAAACGATCAAGGCTCTGATCCTGGACTTTCCTGGCCCGCAGTCACACCAACCCCAAGAAAGCGTACCGCGTGGATCATGCCATGATCACGTCGTTATCGTCGGGGATTTTGGTCAACTCCGGGCATCTCCTGGAAAATCTGGTTTACACGGCGCTGCGGCGAATATTCCCGGAGGTCTTTTACTATAAAACGGCCGCCGGTCGAGAGGTCGATTTCGCCGTGCGATCAGATTCGCACTTCCCGAATCTGATTCAAGTGTGCCAGTCGCTGGCTAATCCACAGACTCGCAAGCGCGAACTGGCGGCGCTTAGCGAGTCCATGACAGAGTTGCGCGTCAAGACGGCAACCATCGTGACGCGGGCCGAAGATGAGCGGATCGCCACCGACGCGGGAACCATTAATGTCGTTCCGATCTGGAAGTTCTTGCTGGAATTGCCGGAGTCGAAAAAATAGTGGTATCTGATTTTTTTTGACCCGCGATATCCATGAGAATTTTCTTCCCGGCCGCAACGACCTTTACCGGGGCGAGACTTGCATTCGGTGCAACGCTTCGCCTTTGCACGGCGCACCTGGGCCACTTTACGTGTAACGCCCCAGGCACCGGTGAATCCGCCCGCGGTCAGGTCGGCCTTCACAGGTCATCAATCGGTTTCCTCCCACCATAACAACAGGGGGCGGAGATCAGGATCAAGACGCGCCGCACCGAAACCCAGTTGCCGTGCGGTTCCAACAAATTGCACATAAACCGCTGTCGGATCCACGGTGAGGCGGTTAACCGCCTTATTAAGGTACTTGGCCATCAGAGCCGCACGGCTGAATTTCACAACTTGGTCGGCCCGGCCATGGCTGGACCGTATGCGGATACTAATTACATCATGCCCATGGCCCAACCTTCGCGCGATCACCCCTGACCGGTCGGTATCGATCAACTCCCAACGCACCTCCGCGGACGCGACAAACAAGTGAATGGATTTCGGACCGGAGAGCTGAATAACCGCTTCGTCGTCACTCCACGCTCCCTCTTGAAGAATCGCGTGGGCCAAGTGCTCGGTATCCGCTACCGATTGCTGGAACCGTGGGGACCGTTGATTTGCGCTGACCGCTTCGCCAAAGCTCCTGTACCCCTGGACGATCTGGGGATAAAACTCACCGGCCAAGTCAATTTCCCGAATCATTGTCACATCTCCACATTCCCAGTTTCTGCTCGATATTTTTCCACCCGCCCCGCAGCATCTCGTCGTCGTTGCTGTATGCACTGTACCATGTGCCATCGGCCCCCTGCGCAACCCATTTCTTGGAAAAACCCAAGTCTGTCATCTTCCCATTAGTCGCCGGGCTGATATTTTCCGTGTTGTCCAGGGACCCCTGCGGCAAGCCGACCGCGTCCTCGAATGTCGGGAACGAGCCGCCATCT